>JAFGXP010000032.1 GCA_016936535.1 Thiotrichales bacterium
GGGCTGGCAGTAAAGCTTTTGAGCACAATATTGCGATTACTGTCGTTCACGCTTAAGGCACAGGGTAAGGCACCCAAACCAACTTGTCCGCTCCAGGTACCATTGGCGTTGGTGGTCACGCCGGTTGTAAAGCCTGAGCCATCGCTGCACTTTGCCGTTACTTGGCCGCCAACAATCGGAGCGCCCACTGCTGCCGTTCCGTTTAAGTCGGCAGTTTGCTCGGCAGGGGGTGGTTCGTTGTTGTTATCTGAGTTACTGCTGCTGGATGAGAGTAAGTCAAGATCGCAACCGCTGAGTAGCATGGCCGTGCCTAAAGCTAAGCCAAGTGAATAGGGGGTTTTCATAGGTGCCTCCGCAAATACTTGTTATCTTTAAGAAAGTCTTACAAGACTTTGAATAAAGTAGCACTGAATTGCCAAGACAGATAATCAAGATAATTTTTTCGTTATAAATTTTTTTAGATTAAGCCTTTTGCGTATTAAGCTAGGTTTAAAACGCATTTTCATCATTAAAGATACGAATTAAGGTGAGTAGAAAGATTTTAATGTCCAGCCAAAGACTCCATGTGTTGATGTAGTGCAGATCCATTGCGACCCGTTTTTGCATCTTTTCAAGTGTGTCGGTTGGGCCGCGTAGGCCGTTGATTTGTGCTAAGCCAGTGATGCCGGGTTTGACGGAATGGCGCTGCATATATTTGGGCACTAACTTTCGGTATTGTTCATTGTGCGCCACGGCATGTGGACGCGGCCCAACCACCGACATATTGCCCAGCAGGACATTGAGAAATTGCGGTAATTCATCCAAGCTGCTTTTGCGGAGCCAGCGCCCAAACTGGGTGACCCGTGGATCATGGCGAGTGGCTTGCATAACCTGCTGGTTTTCCAGTGTGGTCATGCTGCGAAATTTATAGACCTCAATGGCTTTACCATTTAATCCGTAACGGGTTTGCTTAAACAGAACCGGCCCATTAGAAGTCAAACGAATGGTCAGTCCAATTAACAGCAGTAAGGGGCTGGTTAGAATCAATACGATGCTGGCAATTAGCAAGTCTTCGAGCCGTTTAAGCATCCGATTGCTCAGGGAATGCATGGGGGTGTGATAGACGCTGAGAATGGGCATGCCTTGTAACTCTTGCCACTGTGTATGCAGTAAGTCAAACGAAAACAGGCTTGGTACAAATTTGACGCTGATGGTGCTGTCCGCTAGGGTTTCCAGTACCGTTTGAATCCGGCTTTGCGCGCTGAGAGGAAGGCAGATATAGGCTTGATGGCAATGACGCTGTTGCAGTTTTTCAGGGAGGTTTTCTAAATCTCCCAGAACTGCTACGCCTTCTAGCATTTGTCCATGCAGCGCTGCGTTGTCATCTAAAAAGCCCAGTAGGCGATAACCGAGTAATGGCGACGCTTGCAGTTTTCGCGCCAACTCTTGGCCAGTTTGTCCGGCACCAAGAATCATGACATTGGTTTGTAAACGCTCTCGGCTGCGTAACCAAAATAAGAGTTGTTGCACCAGAAAACGATAGGCATAAAAAATGAACGGTGGTAGCAGAACAAAACCGATCAGTTGCGCAACACTATGCTCGGGCACAAAGGAGAAGAGGGTGCCGCTGGCCACTAAAAAAGGCAAACTGAGGAACCAAGATTTCATAATCAGTTTGCCGGTATTGTTCAGCTGTTGGCCGCGCCATTGACGATAGAGGCCGCTAAATTGCGCAATAACAACAAAGCTGGTGCCAGCCAGCGCCAAAAAAAGCCAGTAGTCAGGATGTTGCAGCAAAGTGTTTTGGCCCAGTAGGGCAAACGCCACCAAGGTGGGCACCAATAAATCCAGAAGGCGGTGAAACCAGTAAAAAAGATGGAGGTCTTGTTGCATGAGTCAGCGGCCTAACAAATCGTACGGAAATTGTACGCAAAAGCGCGGTAAAAAATAAGCAAAAACCGCTAATCCTCAAGCCGAGCTCATCCTATCCGCTTTTTAAAGAAATCCAATTTAAGCACAAGCTGCGGCAGAAAGGGTTTTAAAACCGTCTGCTCAAGCGTTGAATCGTAAAAGAAACCCGATGGGGTTCAAAAAGCCCCTTGTCTCTTTGCTTTGCGAATACCCGAAACCAATTGTTGTGATCTGAACCCTTAGATCGTCCTAAGGGCGTTAATAAGTCATTCATTTACTTAGTGAAATGCTTGGATTAAGATAAAACTCTTTGCGGATGCTAGGGTTAAGAAGGAGGGGAGATGACAGAGATTGCAGTTTCTTCTCGTGCGGTAAGTTCAGTCTATAGCGTGCTTCCTGTGCGCTTGCCGCAAACAGAGCTGCCCACCGAGCCTTCCCGCACTATTCCAGTCTTAAGTCGGATGGAACCTGCGAGCACCAACTCGCCTTCGTTTCCCTCAGTCGTTGAACCGCAAACCTCCGAGCAATCAGGGCCTAAACCGCAACAAGCCGCGCAACAGATTGAGCAGGTATTGAACCAGTTACGCGCCCGTGATCGGGAGGTACGGGCGCATGAGATGGCGCATCTTTCGGTTGCTGGGCCTTATGCGACCGGCATGAGCTTTAGCTACCAGACCGGACCAGATGGCAAACGTTATGCGATTGGCGGTGAGGTAGGAATTGATACGGCGCCTGTAGCCAATGATCCCGAAGCTACGGTGCAGAAAGCGAGAGTGATTCAGAGTGCGGCCTTAGCGCCCGCTGAGCCATCGGCTCAAGATTATCGAGTGGCTGCCGCGGCGGCGCAGATGATGGCGCAAGCAAGGATCGAACTTGCCGAGCAAAACCGTTCCGAGCCAGCAAATGACGAGCGGGTTGGTGAACCCTTAGCAAAGACAGCGCAAAATTCAGAACCTTCTCGCACGGAAAACCGAACCAATGAACCTACCGGTGCTTTTTCGAGCGCGGTTGAAGCCCCAGAATCTAGTAGTTTGTTAGCCGCTGCAGACTCGGCTATGTTTAAGAGTGTGGCGCAATCGTCTGCATTAGCGGAGGAGAGAAGATCGTTTGAGCTGCGCCTGCGATTGCAGGCTTAGAAATAGAATAGCCAAACGCGTCGAGAGAGTTTAGTGCTGTTCGGTGGTGCAGAAGGTATGCTGCATTGCAGTCATTAAGGTCAAAATATTGTGATCACGAACCTTGCAAAGAATTTTGCTGCCTTCGCGGCGCGAGGTAATGATCTCTTTTTCGCGCAAAATATCAATATGTTGCGAAATATTACTTTGGGTGGTTCCCACCTGTTTGACAATTTCCATTACCGGCAACTCGCGCTCACCAATTACGCACAGAATTTTTAAGCGTAATGGGTGCCCCATCGCTTTTAAGGCTTTGGAGGCTTTGTTGATATTGTCTTCTTTCATTTCAAAAGGGACTGGTTCTGCACTCATCTTTTCTCAAATCACTATATTAGTATATTATTCAAATTTGGTTAGATTCTATAGAAGTTGCCGGCATAAGTCATCTAAAGGAAATTTTATAACTTGCTAATAAATTTTTGTGCCAAGTGCTGAATCTGGCTTGAAACAGGCTGACGAAAGCTTTATAAATGCAAGAATACCGAAAAAAACCGTGCCAGCCGTGTACACTTTACGAACACTGTTTTAACTGTTTTAAACCGCTTTGCAGGTCTCTTTTTGGCCAACAAGGTCAATGGATAACTTGCCATAATGATTACGGAGAGCCATGTGGCTATCGCAAAAATGAAAAAATTAATGTGGGTCAGCTCAGGGGTGGTACTGGGTGCTGCCATTGCCTTTGGAAGTGCGGTCTGGGCAGATCGTGAGGAGACGCAAGTATCTTCAGAAAATTCCGGTATTCCGTTGCAGGAGTTGCGAGCTTTTGTTGAAGTTTATGAGCGCATTTCAACGGATTACGTTGATCAAGTGGATGATAAGAAACTGTTGGAAGGCGCGATCAGTGGCATGCTTTCGAGTTTGGATCCCCATTCTTCGTATTTACCGCCGGTGGATGCCAAAGAGATGGAAGAACACACGCGAGGTGAATTTGGCGGCTTGGGCATGGAAGTCGGCATGGAAGACGGGTTTGTAAAAGTGATTTCGCCGATTGACGACACCCCTGCGCAAAAAGCCGGAATTCGGGCTGGCGATTTGATCATCAAGCTGGGTTCTGAACCGGTTAAAGGCAAAACGCTTGGCGATGCGGTCAAAATTATGCGCGGTAAGCCGGGCACCAAACTTGAGCTAACTGTAGTGCGTAAAGGCGAAGATGCGCCATTGACTATTGAATTGACGCGCGATGTGATTAAAGTGCGCAGTGTGCGGCAGCGAATGCTTAAAGACGATATCGGTTATGTTCGCATCAGCCAGTTCCAAGTGCGTACCGGCCAGGATTTGGCTAAGGCACTGGAAACCTTGGAAAAAGACAACGGTAAGCCACTTTCGGGTTTGGTTCTGGATTTACGCAATAACCCTGGTGGGGTTTTAGGGGCGGCGGTTGAAGTCTCGGATGCTTTCTTAGAGAAGGGGCTGATTGTTTATACCGAAGGCCGCGTGAATAACTCGCAAATGCGTTTTGAGGCCGAGAACGGTGACCTGATGAATGGCAAGCCGATTGTCGTTTTGGTTAATGAAGGTTCGGCCTCGGCTTCGGAAATCGTTTCGGGTGCTTTGCAAGATCAAAAGCGTGCGATTATTGCTGGCCGCGATACTTTTGGTAAGGGATCTGTTCAAACCTTGATGCAGCTTAATAATGGTGCGGCGATGAAAATTACCACCGCACGTTATTTCACCCCTGCCGGTCGTTCTATTCAGGCTGAAGGCATTAAGCCGGACGTAGAAATCGATCTACTGAAAGTGGAAAAAGTTGAAAAAAGTGAATTGGGTAATGTGAAAGAGAAAGATCTTTCTGGCCATTTAGATAATGGTCAAGAAGCGGAAAACGCGGGTGATAAAGCGAAAGTAACGCAAGAAACCGTTGAACTGCTGGATAAAGATTTTGAACTTTCGGAAGCCATGCGTATTGTGAAAACGATGATTTTGGCTCAGCAACTCAAATAACCATTTTTAGGTTTTTCCAACCCGAACCATCGCACTCAACTGATTGAGTGCGATGGTTTTTTTTAAGTCAATTTTGTGGAATTTTGGCTGAGCGCCAAGGTTTTTTTAAAACAGAGGATTCAACCATGAGCCGAGTTTTGGTGCCCTTAGCCCAGGGGTGTGAAGAGTTAGAGGCTGTGACCATTATTGATTTGTTGGTTCGCGGTGGGGTGGAAGTGGTTACGGCCAGTTTAGATCAAAATCGCGTGATTACGGCCAGTCGCGGGGTTCAGTTGTTGGCACAACACACTTTAGAGGAGGTGTTAGGGCAACGCTTTGATTTAGTGGCTTTGCCCGGCGGTTTGCCTGGTGCAGACCATTTACTAAACGATGAGCGAGTAATCCGTAAATTGCAGACAACCGTTGCAGAAGGAGGGCTGACTGCCGCGATTTGCGCTGCGCCCAAAGTGTTGCTGCAGGCCGGTTTGTTGGCCGGCAAGAAAGTCACCGCTTATCCTGGGGTTTTGACGGCGCAGGGCAGCGAATATGATTACCAGCCCGATGCGGGAGTGGTTGAGGATGGTGCAATTATTAGTTCACGCGGTCCGGGCACGGCAATCGATTTTGCCTTACATCTATTGCAACGTTTAGAGGGAATAGAAGTTCGCAACCGAGTGGAAGCCGGTTTGGTTCGCGCTTAAAAAGCCAAAATTTGAACTTAAGATTCGGCTTTTAAAAGCACGCGGTCTTGGCGATTTCTTCCGAGTTTTCGAAAGCTATCCAGCGGATTGGTTATCCGCTTTACCATAACCCCCGCCACCCGGGGTGTGCATCCACAACTCATCGCCGACACTAAAACGTTGGCAGAAGGTGCTGTTTAGCCATTGTACGGTGCGCGCGCCCTTACGTTTACGACCATGCTGCCCCAGTTTGCCCGGTTCGCCACCGGCCATCCCATAGGGGGCGGCCTTGCGTCGGTTGCTTAACACCGATACGGTCATCGGCGCCAGAAATTCGATATGCCGTTCACAACCATCGCCGCCATGAAAACGTCCTCGTCCGCCGCTGTGTCGGCGAATCGCAAAGCGTTTTAGCCTGACAGGATAACGCTGTTCTAAAATCTCGGGATCGGTCAATCGCGAGTTGGTCATATGGCTGTGCACGGCACTGGCACCGTGATAGTGTGGGCCTGCGCCCGTGCCGCCACATAGGGTCTCGTAGTATTGAAACTGCTCATCGCCAAAAGTAAGGTTATTCATAGTGCCTTGTGAGGCCGCTTGAACCTGCAAAGCGCCATAGAGGGTATCGGTAATGACTTGCGATGTTTCAACATTGCCGGCGACCACGGCGGCCGGATATTTGGGGTTGAGCAAACAGCCCTCTGGCACAATCAATTTGATTGGCCGCAAGAAACCGTCGTTAAGCGGAATGGCTTGTTGAACCAAGGTGCGGAGCACATAGAGAGTGGCGGCGCGGGTAATGGCCAGTGGCGCATTAAAATTGGTGGTCTGTTGTGGGCTGGTACCGGTAAAGTTAAAGGTAGCGCCCAGCTTATCCGCATCGAGCGTAATTTTGACCGTGACTTGTGTGCCTTGATCGGTCAAATACCGGAAACGCCCTTCGTGCAGTTGGGGCAGGAGCGCTTGCAGGCTCTGCTCGGCATGCTGCAAACTGAATTCCATATATGCACAAACTTCTTGCACATCGGCTTGCTGACACAAGGCTTGCAGGCCCAAAATACCGGCTTGATTGGCGGCGAGTTGGGCTTGAAGGTCGTGCAAATTCTGGTTGAAATTACGCACAGGATAAGGTGCTTGAGTCAACGCTTGTTGTAGGCTTTTGTGCAGCAACTTGCCTTGCTCAACGACCTTAAGGCAATCGAGAATGACGCCTTCTTGTTCAAGTAAACGACTTTCGGCGGGCATTGAGCCAGGGGTGATGCCGCCAATATCGGCATGGTGTCCGCGTGATGCGACATAAAAACGTAAAATCCCTTCCACAAAAACTGGCGAGATAACGGTAATATCTGGCAGATGCGTGCCCCCAGCAAACGGATTGTTCAGGGCATAGCTGTCGCCTTCTTGCAGTGTTTTGCCGTGGCGTTTGATGAGTGTTTTTACGGCTTCTCCCATGGATCCGAGATGCACAGGCACGTGTGGCGCATTGGCAATCAAATTCCCTTGATCGTCAAACAGGGCGCAGCTGAAATCGAGGCGCTCTTTGATGTTGACCGAATGGGCCGTTTTCGCCAAAACCGCTCCCATCTGTTTGGCAAGGCTCATAAAACGTTGATGATAGAGGCCCAGCAGTACGGAATCGACTTGACGTAGATTGTGGTTTTTGTGTGTTTTACGGCTTGGGTCCAGTTCAAGCAGCAGATGCCCCTCTGCGCATTGGGTCGCTTGCCAATTGGGCGGTAAGTAGACCGTGCCGGTGTTCTCTAAAATGAGAGCAGGCCCGTTGAGGATTTGCTCAACCGCCAAGTGTTCACGGGCATAGACTGCGGTCTTATGCCAAACACCATCGCAGAAGGTTTGGGTTTGTTCGAGTGGCTCGGCAGGCTGAGAGCAATGAGGTGTCAGCGTCTGCGCTTGCGATGCCGGCCCCAAGGCTTCAACGGTGATGCTGTGAATGTGAATGGGTTGATGGTCGTGGATAAAACCAAATTGACGAAGATGCTCTGCTTCAAACATTTGCGTATAGTGCACAGGACGCAGAGTTTCCTGCCAATCCAAATCCAGTGTAGTGTCACTGCCCAAATAGTTAAGGTGTAAGGTCGTTCGGTAGGCCGCAGGCTCTAAGCCTTGGGCTCGTAAGGCTTTTTTCACTCGGCGTCGCTGCTGATAAAGCTCAGGGTCGAGGCTGGGCAGTGCTTCCAGCGCTTGTTGATAGGTGCGCGTTTCCATGGCGCTTTGCTGAGCTAAACCAATGCCATAGGCTGAGAGCACGCCCGCATAGGGATGCAACAGGATTTGTTGGATGCCGAGTTTTTCGGCAACAAAACAAGCGTGCTGGCCGCCGGCCCCGCCAAAGCTCACCAGCGTATGATCGCGCAGATCGTAGCCGCGCTGGGTAGAGATGGTTTGCACCGCTTGTGCCATGGTCTCGTTGGCAATCTGCAGCGCGCCTTCGGCCAAGGCTTCAGCAGTGAGTTTAAGCGTGCGGGCTAAATCGCTAAACGCCCGCTCCACCGCCGCTTTATCTAAGGGTTGCTGACCACTTTCGCCAAAGACAGCCGGAAAATGCGCGGCTTGAATGCGCCCCAGCAGCAGATTGGCATCGGTCAGGGTCAAGGGGCCATTGAGTCGGTAGGCAAGCGGGCCAGGATTGGCACCGGCAGAGTGAGGTCCAACGGCAAGCGCGTCTAGCTGCGATTGAATAATCGAGCCTCCACCGGCCGCTACGGTATGAATATCTAGCATTGGCACACGCAGTTCCACACCGGCGAGTTCACTTTCAAGGGTTCGCTGCAGTTCACCTGCATAATGACAGACATCGGTTGAGGTGCCGCCCATATCAAAGCCAATGATTTTTTCGATGCCCGCTAAGCGTGCGCAATGAATTGCGCCAATCATGCCACCGGCTGGCCCAGAGAGAATAGCATCCTTGCCACGAAAATGGTCGGCTTGACACAGGCCACCGTGCGATTGCATCAGTTGTAAATCTACACCGGGCAGTTCGGCTCGCACTTGCTGAATATAGCGTTGCAATACGGGATTAAGATAGGCGTCCACAACGGTGGTGCGGCCGCGAGCAATGAATTTAATGAGTCCTGAGGTTTTGGAGGAAGTTGCAATCTCGGTAAAGCCCACCGCCTCAGCCCAATGTGCGACCTGTTTTTCGTGTTCGGGGTTAAGGTAGCTGTGCATCAACACAATGGCTAAAGCTTCAATGCCTTGTTGTTTGAGTGCTTGCAGGTGTTCCAGAGTGATGCTTTCTTCAAGTGCTTCAATTTCTTGACCTTTGGCATCCAGACGTCCGGGAATTTCAATCACTGTTTGGTACAGTGGGGCCGCCGTTTTTACTTCCAGTGCAAAAAGTTCTGAGCGATGTTGGTAACCAATTTGCAAGGCATCGGCAAATCCTTGGTTTGTCACCAGAGCGACCTTAGCGCCTTTGCGCTCTAAAAGGGCATTGGTGGCAACAGTCGTGCCCAATTTTACGCTGGCAATGCGGTCTGCGGGAATGGGCGCCTTGGCAGGCAGTTGCAGAAAATGTCGAATCCCCATTAGCACGGCATCCTGGTTGGCTTCGCGTACTTCGGACAGCAGCTTATGGGTATGCAGCTGGCCATCTGGGTCTTTTGCAATGATATCTGTAAAAGTGCCGCCGCGATCTATCCAAAATTCCCACTGTTTTCCGCTCATTATTTTCACTCTCTAGACAAAATAAATGGAAATTCTGCACATAAATAATCGCAATGACAAGCCTATTGGGAAAAATTGCTGAGCGCGGTTATGATAGAAAGCCATTTTTTACACCATTTTGCCAACGATTTGCCAAAGATTTGCCACAGTGCGCAGAGGAGTTTTCATGAGTTCAAGGCCCCAAAAAAACGCGTTTCCCTATCTAAAAACCTTGGGAAATTGGCGTTTTTGGTTGCGTTGCGCGGTACGTTTTAATCAGCAGAAAGGATTGGATGCGGTGGCGATTTTGGCTTACACCTCGCTGATTGGCATTGTGCCGATGCTTGGCGTTATGTTGGCGTTGTTTTCGGTATCGAACTACTTTGCCGAGTTTGAAGCCTTAGTCATGGGGCAGGTGGTTCAGAATTTAATGCCCAGCTCCCATCTGGTGATTCAGGATTATCTTTTGCAGTTTTCGATGCAGGCGACCCAACTCAAATGGCCGGGTCTGGTGGTGATGTTGATTACGGTGTTGATGTTGTTGTGGAAGGTGGATCAAAAGCTGAATCAGCTTTGGCCGCACGCTCGCAAACGCCGCTGGTGGGTCAGTCTGTTGCACTATTTGGGCATCAGTTTGCTTGGACCGATTTTGCTGGGCTTGAGTTTGGTGATGAGCTCGGCGATTTTGGCCTTGCCGCTGATCAACGAAACGACGCCGGTGGTGGAAAAACTCTTGTTTGGTTTAAAACTTGTGCCGGTGCTGATGAGTTGGGTTGGTTTTACGCTGTTGTTCAAATTTGTTCCTGCCGGTCGCGTATCCAGTCGCTCGGCTCTGATCGGCGGATTTTTTGCGATGGTGCAGATGGAGCTGCTCAAAGTCGGGTTTGCTTATTACATTAAACTCTTTCCCACTTACGATTTGATTTACGGCGCTTTTGCTGCGGTGCCTCTCTTTTTGCTCTGGTTGTATTTGTTGTGGTTTGTGGTGATTTGGAATGGCGCGGTGGTGGCGACCTTAAGCGAGCAACGTTTGCAATGGTCAGCACCCGAAATGAGCGGCGCGCCTTCAAGTGTGACCCCTTCATGTCCGTGAGCATTCTGAGCCATAAATGGCGTTTGGCACTGCTCGGCATTAGCTTGGTGAGCGTCTCGTTTGCCCATCTTTTTTTGTCAAACACTGCTTGGGATTGGGCCACTTTAGGGTCACCTGAAAGGTGGCAGCACCATGCATTTATTTTGTGGGAGTTTCGTTTGCCGCGCTGGCTGCTGGCGATGACCGTTGGCGCGGGTTTGGCTGTGGCGGGCGTGGCGTTACAGGCTCTCTTTCGTAATCCTTTGGCGGAACCGGGTTTAGTAGGCGTAGCGAGCAGTTCAGCGTTTGGAGCCGTAAGCATTATGGTGTTAGGCGCTTGGTGGTGGCAAGAAGTGAGCTGGTGGCAAATTGGCGGCGCGGCCTTTGTGTTCGGGTTGTTGATGACGGGGTTCATTTACCGTTTGGCCACGCGACACGGACAGACCGATGTTGCTCTGATGCTGTTGGCCGGCGTGGCAATTAATGCGTTGATGGGAGCCGGCACTCAGTTATTGCTCAGTGTGGCGGATTTGGTGCAGTTGCGCAGTGTAACCTTCTGGTTGATGGGGTCTTTAGCCAATCACGGTTGGACTCCAGTCTTGGCCGTCAGTGGCGTGATGGTGTTGGCCACTCTGGGATTATGGCGTTTAGTGCAACACATGAATGCGTTTGTTTTGGGCGACAATATTGCGCGTTCCATGGGGTATCCTAGCCAAGGTTTCAAAGCGCAGGTGATGATTCTCAGTGCTTTAATGGTCAGCAGTGCAGTGGCATTGGTTGGCGTAATTGGTTTTGTCGGGCTGGTGGTGCCGCATTTGGTTCGTTTATGGGTTGGCGTTGATCATCGTTTGGTCTTACCTTTGAGTGCAATCGGTGGGGCGCTGCTTCTGGTCAGCGCCGATTGGTTAGCGCGAACCTTGCTCTATCCGTTGGAGTTGCCAATTGGTTTACTGATGGCGTTGGTTGGCGCGCCTTTCTTTCTGATTATGCTGTTAAAGCAGCGCGGTCGGTGGCAAACATGAAAACGCTTGCTTGTCGAAATCTGGGTGTGCAGCGGGGCGCAGCACTTTTGCTTGACGGTGTGAACGCTGATTTCTTACCTGAACGGATTAGCGTGATTTTAGGGCAAAATGGCGCGGGAAAATCGACGCTACTGCAAGCGCTGGCGAAAAATCAAGCCCTGAGTGCGGGTGAGATTCTCTGGCACGGGCAGCCGCTTGTCCAATGGAGTTGGTCGGATTTAGCCAAGATGCGCGCGCTCGTCGAGCAGCAAACCCCGTTGCCATTTGCCTTTAGTGTGCGGCAGTTGGTCAGTTTGGGTTTAGAGGTGCAGCGAGCAGAAATGGGGCCAAGCGGTCCGCTGTTACCGGCTGCTTTTCAAGGTTATTTGCAAGAGATTTTACGGGTGTGCGATCTTTTAGCGTTGAGTGAGCGCTCGGTACTAACGCTGTCGGGCGGTGAGTTAAAACGTGCGCATTTGGCGCGCGCGCTGGCGCAAATTTGGCCACTGGATGCCAGTGGTCAGTTCCATGGCAAGTGGCTGCTGCTGGATGAGTGGAATGTGGCCTTAGACGTGCATCATCAGCAATGCTTTGCTGTGCTGTTGCGCCAGTGGTGTGCTCAAGGGCTAGGCGTCATTATGGTGTTGCACGATTTACCGCTCGCGATGCAATTGGCCGATGAGGTGTTGTTGCTGAAACAGGGCCGCGTATTAGCACAAGGCACCGCGGCGGAAATCTGGCAACCTTTATTGTTGCAAGAGGCCTTGCAAACCCGTCTTGAAGCCTTTACCCATGCCGATGGATCAACGCTTTTCCTGCCTAAACTTTAGGGTAACGTTCTTGCATTAGTTCGGTGAGGACAAAATGACAATAAGCGTTCGCCATATTCAGTCCTAAGCCTTCGTGGGCGCCTTTAAACCCACCAAATGCCGACACTTCAAAGCAAACGGGGCCGGCCTCGGTCTCAGCCATATCAACCGTACAAAAGCTTAGCTTGAATTGTGCTTGTGCGCGCTGTGCCAGTTCAATGGTTTGTGCGCTGGGCTCGGCGCGGGCGTAATTGCCTCCGGCTTCGATGGTGGTGTTCCAGCTGTTGCCGTGTGCGATGCGGGCATAAGCACCTTGATACACACCGTTGAGAAACACCAAACCTAAATCGTGGCCAGGCAGTTGCAATTTTTGCTGAATGTAGAAAAAACGGTGTTTAGCATAAAAGTTGCCGAGCTGCTCTCGCACCCGACTGTCACCGTCACCCGCGCGCAGCACTTGCATGCCGCGTGCTTTAGTTGAAAACAGCGGTTTAAGAATAGCCTCTCCGTAGTGATGCACGGCTTTAAGTGCGGCTTCTGGGTCTTCGGTCATACAGGTTTTGGGCATGGGAATTTGCGCGCGGGCCAAGCTTACGCTGCCGCTCATACGGTTCACCAGACGAATGATTTCACTGGGTTTGGAATAGACGCGTACCCCGCAGCTTTCCATCAAACGCAGCATTTCTAGGCGATCCAGTACATTTGGACTATAGGTAGCGGAAATTTTTTTGATAATCACCGCGTCGAGTTCACACAGATTTTGCCCTTGATAATGCAAGCAGGGCGGCGAGAGTTCCGCCGCCACTTTGTGCAAATCAATCACCATTCTAAAGCCCGTAACCGCTGCGATTTCATCGGCCAAGATTTCAGTGGACCAGTTACCGGGCAACCCGACCACGGCAATTTTAAAAGGTTTCACGCAACAGTTCCTTTGGCAGCCTATAGGTGCTGTTATCTTTGGACTGATGAATCAAGTGCTCAAGCAGATAACGTCCCTTAAAAAGCATGGATTTGGCGTGCTCTTTATCCAAGACAAAACGGGTTGAGCTGATATAAGAACGTGCCAGTCCTAAGGTCATCCGTTTGGCGTAGTCGTGATCTCGTTGGCTTTCGGCATAGTCGGCGCCAAAATCGTAAATTGCTTCCATGACCAAACGAATGCGTTGGCGAGTTTTCGGTTCAAAATAAGCCAGTCGATAAAACGAGACCATTAGCACCGAGAGATCTTGGGTGTAGTCTTGGTATTCCGAGCGATGAAGATCAACAAAGTTCACGCTGTCTTGTTCGGCGTTATAGAGAATGTTATCCACATTAAAATCGCCGTGAATATAGACCGCAAAAGGGGCTTGCAGTTCACTCTCAAGCATAGTGGCTTGTTGAATGAGTTTTTCCAATGAGACTTGTTGCGCTGTGCCGATGCGCAGCCCCTTGTCTTTGAGATTAAATTCGGGATGTACCGCATAGACGGCCGACAAGCGTTTTTGCAGTTGCGGCATAAAATTGGCCGCAATTCGTCGCGCTTGCACGGTCGTATGCCAAATCTCGCTGAGGGTGGAAAACAGGCGGTTAATTGCGGTTTGTAGGCGTTCACGCTCATCCAGCAGCAGGCTTTCAAAGGTTTCTCCACTGAGGTATTCAAACAAGAGTGCGGCCTTGTCACCTTGTTTTTGATAAGAGTAAACTTCCGGCGCAATGCCGGGAAACGCTTGATGCCAGCGTTCGATACCGAGTTTCTCATCGTGCAGTTTGTCTTTGCGCCCCTGTTTAAAGATGGCCAAGACCTGTGCTTCGGCTTCTTGCCCGGTTTGAACACTGGAAAGTGTGCAGCCAGATTTGGTTTCGCCCATTGAGTGAATGCGCAAATCTTGCGATGGCAGCTGTTGATTGAAGTCGCAGAGCGTGGCCTCTAAACTTTGATAGCGGTCAATTTGCATGAACTGTCCGAGCTTGGCGGAGAGCAGCCCCTCGCCCACCTTGAGCAGGGTGTTGCCCATAGATTGAATGTCGCGCACGATAAAACTGCACTGCAACAAGGCCGCTTGTTGTTCACAATTTTTCAGTTCCTGGCTATAGCGTTGCAACTGTTCACGGCCGAGCTTATCGATTTGCCCTTGTAATTGACAAAGGTTGAGGGTTAGAGCCAGGTCTTCACTTTCCAATGCCGGCACAATCAAACTCAGTCCTCTGTTCAAGGTTTGCAAGGCTTGAGTGATGCGTTTTTTTTGTAACAGTTTGAGCGATTTGAGTTTTTGCAGTTCTTGACTCAGGCTGTTGAGTTGAAGCGAAAGATTCAGGAGTGAATAGGAGATATGTTCAAAACCTTGCAGCGGCAGTTGTTCACGGCCTTGACGCAGGCTGCTGTGAAACGAATGATTTAACAGGGATAGGTGAGCGTTTTCAATGTAATCCATACGCTCTTGGCTTTTAGCGAACAGGCTGGTATCTTGCCCAATTAAGCCGTCATAGACGGTTTGCAGCTGTTTCTGTAAGTCAATCAGCAGAAAACGCAGGCTGCTGTACACCTTGGAAAAATCGCGCATGGCCATGGTTCATCGCGCCTCTTGGCGGGCGAGCAGAGTGGGGTTACTTTCCCTTTTTGCTCTTTTTGCTTTTAATAAACAGCGGAGCGCTGTCACTCTCATCCGTCAGTTGCGTGGTCCAGCTCAATTTAAGGCGCAGACTTTGTTCGCTTTTAGTTTTACTCGCGCGCAGATTCATCAGCGTGAGATGGTTGGGCGTAAGCGTTAAGGTCTCATCATCATCGGCCAGAATCACCTCGCCGTTTTCAATGCCCTGCAATAAAGCCCGAAGATAGTGAATCAACGAGTTGCGGTCTTGTAAGGATTCATGCACAAAGTATTCAGGTTTTTTTGCCATAGGATTTCTCAGTCTGGTTTTTCACTCTCTGGGCGTGCCTTCCATTTTCCGGCCAATAGCTCCAGTTCCAGCTGGTGGTTTTTGAGTCGGCATTCAAAAACCATCGGTTGAGCATAATGCATTGAGTAACGGCCAATTTCCGCTTTTTCCAACAAGCCAAGTTGATAGGCCGCGTAGCGGAAGGCCGCGGCATGCCCGACCATGACCACCAGCTGGTGATTATTCTGTGCCGAGGTAATCACTTGGGTCAAGGTTTGGCTTAAAAACTGGCTGAGGCGCGCTCCGGCTTGCATCAAAGATTCTGCGCCTTCAACCGGTAAACAAAAATCGGCATTGTGTTTCCAGTGCGGTGGTAAGGGCGCGCAGCGCGGATCTTGTTCCAGCACCGCTTCAATCTGTTGATGGCTTAAATTGGCCAAACTGCCGACCGATCTTTCATTTAGGGCGCTGTGCGTACTGATTTGACAGTGGCCTTTCAGGTAGGGCTGCAACTCACGGGCAGTTTGCCAAGATCGCAATAAGGGCGAGCAAAAAAGCAGTGGGTGCAACTCCCATTCTTGGTGTTTAAGCAGTTTGCGCAGCGTTTTACCGGCCGTCTGACTTTGCTCAATCCCTTCTGGAGTGAGCGAATAGGGCTGTAACGCACTCGGCGTTTGCGGCTGTTGGTGATAGTGCGCATGGCGCAAAAAAGCAAGATAACATCGTTTCATCACATCAGTTTAGCGGCCGCATATGACAAAAGAGGTATCGACAGATGAAAGATTTGTGACGAGGGCGATAACACCCAGCCGATGCGCTGGGTGTGGACATCAAGGAGCTAAAGCGAAGCGGTTAAAGCGAAAAGTCGTTGAAGTCGTTGGCATCGACTTTGGAATCGACTTGCCCTACTAGGTAAGAGCTGATTTCTGATTCCTGGGGGGCAACCTGAACATTGTCCGATACCAGCCAGTTGTTCATCCAAGGCAGAGGATTGCTGCGGTTGGCAAAAATAGGGTCAAAATGCAGGGCTTTTATCCGAACATTGGTGATGTATTCAACATAATCTTTGAGAATACTGGCGTTTAAGCCAATCATCGAACCGTCTTTAAACAGATATTCGGCCCATTGTTTTTCCTGTTCGGCGGCTTGGCGGAAAATTTCAACCGCCGCTTCGCGCTGTTCTAAGGCAATTTGTGCCATCTCGGGATCGTCTTTACCTTCGGCCATCAGATTGAGCATATTCTGGGTGCCAGACAAATGCAGTGCCTCATCACGAGCGATCAGCTTAATTACCTTGGCATTACCTTCCATTAAGGAGCGTTCGGCAAAACTGAAGGAGCAAGCAAACGAAACATAAAAACGAATCGCCTCCAGTACATTGACTGAGACCAGCGTTAAATAGAGTTGGGTTTTAATGCGTTTGCGGAAATCGGCATTGGTTTGCAGATCGATTTGCTCGGCATACATTTTATTGGTTAAGGCAATCAATTCATCGTAATGCGAAGTCACTGCCAGCGCCCGCTGGGTAATTTCTTGGTTATCCACAATGTCATCAAAAACATCGGATGGATTGGTGAAAATATTGCGAATAATGTGGGTGTAAGAACGGCTATGAATGGTTTCTGAGAAGGCCCAAGTTTCAATCCAGGTTTCTAATTCTGGCAAGGAGACCAACGGCAAGAGCGCCACGTTTGGGCTGCGGCCTTGAACCGAATCCAATAGGGTTTGGTATTTGATGTTACTGACAAAAATATGCTGTTCATTGGCTGGAAGTTGAGCATATTGTACTCTGTCTGTGGAAATATCAATCTCTTCCGGACGCCAGAAAAACGAAAGCTGTTTTTCGATAAGCTTTTCAAAAAACGGATACTTCTGCTGGTCGTAGCGCGCGACATTGACGTTTTGGCCAAAAAACATCGGTTCTTTCATCGCATCACGATGGCCTTGGCAAAAGGTTGAATAGGTATTCTTTTCTTGGCAACTCATATCCGTTTGCATCCTCTAAAGCGGTTTGAGACTGAGAGGCGCGGCTCTCTTCTGGGTTTCCTTCTTAAAACAGGAAAAGGTCGTTATTCTACCGTTAATGAGAAAAACTAGCATTTAAATCTGGCTTGAAAACCCTGACCATAGTTTTGAACGCATAAAAAAGGCCAAGGCTGCAAAGGCGGCCTTGGCCAACTTACCTAAGCGATTGCTCGTTTAGATAAAAAGTGGAGAGGGGTTATTTCTTCGGCGCAGCAGCGCGTTTGAAAAGTTCAACCAAGTCATCACGCATGGTGACGCGACCCAGTTCTTCTAACTTAAATTCCGTACCGTTTAGCGTCACTTTTTGCAGAACGGCTTGCTTGTTTGGCAGGTCTAAAGTGATGGTGTTCATTGGCGTTTTGCTCAAATAAGCCGCAACTTTTGCATTGCCTTTCACAATATCGGCTGGTTGCTTTTGACCCCAGGTTGTTGCGTGGAAAATCACCGTGCCGGTGTATTTTTTATCGGCCATGTCTTCTAGCGTTTTTTCAAGCAACACAATGTTTTCTTCGCGTGGTTTTTCACCACTGAATGCCAAATACACCGCAGGCTTGCTCGCAACGCGATCAACCGCCGCACCGATGGCTTTCTCATCAACAATCGATTCAAAAGTTAGACCGGCGTCCCCTTTTGCTGAAACGAAACCGGCACCAATCCCGCCAACGAGCGTGCTGCAAATACCAGAACGGTTACTTAGGATACCTAGGTCGGTTAATCCCAAACCGGTTTGTAAGGTTTGACCAATGGTTTGACCAGCAAGAATGCGGATGGTTTGCAGCTCACCGAACGTTGGCGCTTGAGCGTAAGCGTTAACGGAACCAAAAATGAAACTTGAACTAAGGGCAATAGCAAGGAAACTTTTTTTCATGTGATGCTCTCCATAGAGTCGTTATAAGAGTAAAGCGCGCCAATGAGGCGAAGCCAATTAAGAAGCTTTACTTATACTATTACGGATGAGCGCAGGGAGTGGATGCAAATAAATAAAAATTTTTTTGTTTTTTTTAAGAAAGCTCGGGATTATTCGAAGCGCGTTTGCGCACTTGCCGTTTGCATTTTCAAGGGGGAACACTTCGGTTTGCAATGACAGACACCTCTTGACCTTGCCCCTTGTGTTACTCAAAAAAACCCAAATTCCAACGGAAATGACCATTTTTTAGCGTTTTTTTAGCGGTTTTGTCGTCGGCTCGTATCTCTTAAGGGGTGCGTGCTAATTCGGCAGAAAGCGAGGATTCAGCCGTCGGTTGGCTAAGATTTTGTGCCGCATTTTGCGCGTCATCCAAGCTGGAAAACAGTTGAAAGTGTGGGCCAAATTTTTCCAGACCATAGCGTGCAAGGGTGCGCAGAGGCTGAAATTGCAGCTCGCTGAGATAGACCTCAACCCCTTGGCGCTGTGCAATGGTCACAAAGCGGCGCAGGGCGGAAAGTCCCCCAGAATCGAGAATTGTGACAGCATCCATTTGCAACAAGATCCCTTTTTGGCCCGGTAAATTATCGCTAAGCTCGCCAAAGATGCGATCGGCAGCGGCAAAAAACAGTGGCCCCTGAATGCGGTAAATCGCCCAATCCGCTGGCAGTTTTTCACAATCGTAGCGCTTATGGCCGCGCAGATTTTGCAGTTTGGTCATCTCGGCAATCTCTTTAATAAAGAGAATCGAGGCCAAAATCATGCCGGCGATCACGGCATTGACCACATCCAGCACCAAAATAACGCTGAAACAGGCCAGAAAAACAAAGGTGTCGCCTCTTTCGGAGCTGCGAATCAAGGCGATTGCGCGCGGAAATTCACTCATGCGCCAAGCAACCAGAATCAGCAACGCAGACATGGCAGGCAGCGGTAGATGCACCAATAATCCGGCTAAGAAAAAGATGGCAAAGAGGACAACAAGCGCGTGTACCATGCCCGCCACTGGCGAGACGGCACCGGCGCGCAGGTTGGTGGTTGAGCGTGCAATCGCGCCACTGGAGGCAAAGCCGCCAAACAGTGCCGAGAACAGATTGCCAACCCCTTGTCCAAGCAGTTCGCTGTTGGGCGAATGACGGGTGCCGGCCGTGCTGTCGAGAATGGCGGCGCAAAACAGCGATTCCATCGCGCCAAGCAGCGCAAGCGCAAAAGCGATTGGTAGCAGAAATTTGAGCATTTCCCAAAGACTGCCTAGGCTCATTTCCGTGAGTTGTTGCGCCAGTTCTACGCCTTGAAAACTGGGTAAATAATGGGGGATTTCTCCAAACAGTTGACCGATTGTTGCGACTTGCGCGCCTTCTTGGTTCCAGTAGAAGGTCAGCAGACTGGCGACAATTAGGCCAGGTAAGTGTCCGGGAAACCGGATGTTTAGGCGATGCCAAGCAACCATAAAGACGAGGGTGGCTAACCCAATCGTTGCGCTAGGCCAATGAATGTGCAGCACCATGGCTTGTAACATCACCGCGAGCCGTTCCAGAAAGTTACTCGGTAGGTCTTGCAGTGCCAGGCCAAAGAAGTAGTTAATCTGTAGCAGAATAATGATGGTGGCGATGCCCGTGGTAAAACCGAGAATAATGGTTTCCGGAATGTATTCAATCCAACGACCAAAGCGGTAATACGCCATCAGCATCAATAAAAGACCCGTTAGGAGTGAAACCAGCATGACACCAAACAGGCCGTAGCTTTCGGCAACTGGAATCAGCAAAATCACAAAAGAGGCGGTTGGGCCAGCGATGCTGTAGCGTGAGCCACCGGCGAGCGCGGTGACAAATCCTGCCACAATGGCGGTATAGAGACCGTAAATGGGGGAAATACCAATACCGGTCGCCAGCGCCATCGAGACAGGAATGGCCAAAATGCCGACCGTTAAGCCGGCAATGATGTCTTTGCCAAGATGGTGACGGTTGTAGCCTTCTTTTTGCACAAAATCGCGCAGGCCATAGCCGATTTTTAAACTGGTTAAATGGGTTCGTTGTGACATGAGGCCGTTCGGTTTTTGGGTTTGAAAGCAGAAATGAATATTTGGGGTGGCAAAAACGCCCGTTTCCGGTTTTCGCCGGTTATCAGGCGTTTTTACTATAGCACATCTTGGTTAAGCCAAGGCGCGGTCGCCGGCCAGGTTCCGCCAGCATGGTGTGATGGGTTTAGTGCTTAGCAATCGCATTGCCGTGGTTGTGCACTTCAATCAGCTTTTGATGCAGCGCCTTGACCGCAGTGGCGTATTGATCAGCTTCGACAAAAATCTGCATCTCCACTTGGCGGGTATTTTGGTGCATCGCTTCGATATTTATCCCTTGATCCGCCAAGCTTTGAATCGCTTGTGCGAGCAAGCCTTTCACGCGCATATTGCTGCCCATGGCGGAAACCATGCACAATTTGCTGGTGGTAATTTGCGCAGAAGGAAAAATTTCTTCCAACTGGGCGGTCGCACGCGAGACTTTGTTTAAGCTGCCTTTAATGTACAAGGTGATGGTATTGGCGTTGAAATCTTTGCTGACAACATCGCATTTGTTGCGCTTGGTCACCTGCAAAATTTGCGCCTCATAATCCGCCTGTTGATTCATCATCTCTTGGTCAAAAATTTCAACCGCAATCAAAGAATCCATTCCGGCGATGATTTCCACCTTCGGTTCTGCGCTCTTGTAGTCGGCGGTAATCAAGGTACCGTGATGCTCGGGTTCAAAGGTATTCATAATACGCAGGGCAATTTGGGCTTGACGCAATCCTTTGCCGGCACGCGGGTGAATGGCTTCCATGCCAAGGTTGGCAAGCTGGTCGGCAATGTCGTAGTTGGTTTTGCCAATTGGCACGGCGTTGCCTTCGCCAACCAAGCGGGGATCTGCGGAAGACAGGTGGAACTCTTTGTGAATCACCGCTTCAGATGCTTGCAGAATCACCGCAATCCGGCTGAAAGTCATTTCGGAGTAGCCACGGTCAAAGGTACTAATTAAATTTTCCGCACAGTGCGCATAGCCAGTGGCAATTGGCAAGGTTGTTGCAAAATCGACCTCGGCAAATGCTTGGGCAATATGTTCATCCAGCGGCAGAATCTCTTTTCGATCCCATCCAGTTAAATCAATAAATGCCGTCTGAACACCGTGATTCTTTAAGAGTTCGCTGAGGTTATAAGCGGAATGAGCTTCCCCGATCGACGCTAAAAGTTCGCGCACGGTCAAGAGGTGTTCTCGCAGTTCAAAATGCCCATGGCGGCAAATTTCGTGTAGATGCAATAACACAGCGCGCGTATCCGTGATTCGGCCATCAATAAAGGCGTTGGCTTGCTTGAGTTGCTCGCTATCGCTAAAGAGTTCGCTGTTGATTTTCAGCAGCTCCGCGCGCAAGGTTTCTAAAGCGGTTTGCCACTCGTGGCTATCATCACCGCGCGCAAACAAGCCATAAACACCCGGTTGACCGCTCTTTTTGTGTTCCAGCAAAAGATTGGTCACTCCGGCATAAGCCGATACCACTAACACGCGGTGGTAAGGCGAGGGGGGATAGAGCACGATATTATCGCGAACGGCTTCATAAGCGCTCATCGAAGTCCCGCCGATTTTCTCAACACTTAACTTGCGCGGCGCAACCGCCGAATTTTCTGGGTTTGACATAGGATTAGGACTCTCTCACAAAACGGGATTCAGGGGCAACTTAAGATTTAAAAAATGGGCGCTATTTTACAAGTCTGTGGCCGATTTGTGAATGGCAAAATTGTTCCCTGTTTTATTCCAAATCTGCGGGTGGATAAGCGCCGCTGGCATCGTGGGTTTCGCGGCCGGTTACCGGCGGGTTAAAGACACAGACCATGCGCAGGGTTTGCCCTTGATTGGCGTGAAGACTGTGTTGATCATGCTGGTTCAGTGCATAGACCGTTCCTTCACGAATGGGATGACGAATTCCTGTGGCTTTATCTAAAATTTCCCCTTGGCCTTCGATGCAATAAACCGCTTCCAAATGGTGTTGATACCAGAGGTGCAAAGTTTCTCCCGCTTTAATTAAGGTGTCATGTAAGGAAAATCCCATCCCATCTTTGGCCAGTAAAAGCCGACGGCTGGTCCATTGTGCACTGTCCACTTCGGCATCGGTGCCTAAAATATCGTCATAAAGGTTACGAACAATCATCGTTATCTCCTATTTATTGCTATTTATTGGTTTGGGTTGGTTAGGCGATTTCGTGCATCGCTTGCTTGAGCAGATCAAAGCCTTCATCAATCTGTTCGGGGGTCAGAATCAGCGGCCCGAGGAATTTGATGACATTACCTTCTGCGCCCGCGGTTTCAATGACCAAGCCCAATTCAAAAGCGCGGCGACAAATTTGGCTGCCGTGTTCTGCCTCTTTGAGCTCTAGGCCCCAGATAAAACCATGTCCTCGCACTTCGCGAGTGATTTGTGGAAAACTCAGCGCCAAATCTTGCATACGCATTTGAACCTGCTGAGCTTTTGTTTTGATGTCGGCGCTGAATTGTCCGTTGGCCCAGTAATGTTCAATCGCGGTGTGGGCGGCAACAAAGCCCCAGTTAAAGCCTCGGAAGGTGCCAGAATGCTCGCCGGGTGACCATTGATCGAGTTCGGGTTTCAGCAGCACCAATGACATGGGCAGACCGCCGCCAATCGATTTGGAAAGGGTGACAATGTCAGGTTGAATGCCTGCGCGCTCAAAACTGAAAAAGTCGCCGGTGCGGCCGTTGCCAACTTGGATTTCATCGGCAATGAATAGAATGTCAAAGTCATCACAGACTTTTCGCAATTCACGCAGCCAAGGTTCACCGGCAACATTGATTCCCCCTTCAGCTTGAATGGTTTCGAGCACAATCGCTGCCGGCAGCTCGGTGCCCGAAGAGGTGTCTTGCAAAATTTTGCGTAAATAAGCGATGGTATCGACCTTGTCGCCTAGGTAGTTATGAAAGGGCACCTGAGTGGTGTAACTAGGTACCCCATAATTATCATCATGGTAGTAGCGGTTGCCAGTAATGCTCAGCGAGCCCATCGACATGCCGTGAAAGCCATTGGTAAAGCTAATGACTTGTTTACGGCCTTTGACTTTACGCGCAATTTTGAGCGCGGTTTCAATGGCATTGGTGCCGGTAGGTCCGACAAATTGCAGCTTATATTCCAAGCCGCGGGGTTGCAAAATGTGGGTGACGAAGCTTTGGATAAAATCGCGTTTGGCTTCGGTGCCCATATCAAGGGCATGGCTGATGCCGTCTTTTTGAAGGTAATCAATAATCGCTTGGTTGATGAGAGGGTTATTGTGGCCGTAGTTCAGCGCACCGGCTCCGGCAAAAAAGTCGATGTAGCGTTTGCCCTCGCTGTCCCAAATTTCGGCGCCTTTGGCGCGAGCAAACAAGGTTGGAAATGAACGGATATAACCGCGTACTTCGGATTCATAGGTGTCAAAAATAGATAAAGTCATGGAATTCTCTCTTGAATAAAGGTCAGTGGGTTGTCATGGCCGTTAGGAATGCGTGGTCAAATAGGTGCGCAAGTCCACGGCATTCGGTGCTTGAAGCTGCCACAGGTTTTCGGCCTCGTGACCGGTTCCCGCAAAATCACTGGCCTGTAAAAAATCTTGAATTTTTACCTGCAGTTGGTGCCGTTCTGCAAAACGACGAAACAGGGTTTGTGAGGCCAGATTGCTTGGGCCAATGGTGCAGCTCAGACGAAAAATGGGTCGCGAGCTGTTGGCTAAAACGCGTGTCAGCAATTGATGTAACAGGATGCTGGCTAAGCCCTGGCCACGCGCCGATTTGGCAACCGCCACTTGCCAAATAAACAGTTCGTCGCTTTGGTCTGGGCGCACATAGCCGGAGATAAAGCCTTGCAGCTGTCCGGCTTTTTCGGCGAGAAGGCAGGTGTCGGCAAAGTGCGTGCTTTGTAAAAAATAGAGGTAGCTGGAGTTGAGGTCTAAGGGCGGCGATTGGGCAATCAGCTGGGTAATCGCTGTGCCGTCTTGCAGACACGGATGGCGAAATTGCCAAGTTGTTTCGGCCATAACAGGCATGGGGTTTAGGCTCCATGTTGGCACCGAGGCGTAGGCTAAGAAAGCTTGAACGGAAGCCTTCGGCATTGAAAAAAAGGGGCGGTGAACGCGAGAAAAACGCTCGGCCAAGCGGCTAAGCTCAGTCAGCGGATTAAGATGGAATGTGGGCGAAAAATAAAAGATAAGAAAAAGTCTTAGTTGCTAAAAATCGTTTTATACCCTAACAAAGCCGCCGCCTAAGGGCAAGGGTGTATTGGTAATTGCAATGTGGTTCAGGGATTGTATAGATTATTATCTATGTATTTTGGTGTTCGCGTAAATGAGCGATAGCCCTTTATGGCTGGGGGCTGTAGATGTTTTTAAGATAGGTTTCGATTGGGTCGCGGTAGATGAAGTCTAAAAATGCCAAACTGACCGCATCCAACTGTTTTTTGTCGGCATAGGCGCAGAACCAATGCTGCACAACCGGAAAATCTTCTACTTCAAGCCGAATTAAATGCCCAGTATGTTCTTCCAAGCGAAAGGCATCGGCGGACAATACCCCAATTCCTAACCCCGCCATAATCGACTGTTTGATAAGGGCATAACTTCCCAGTTCCATAAATGGGGTGAGGCTTAGGCCGGCTTCGACAAAGACTCGGTCCACCGCTTGGCGGATGCTGGTTTCCGGTGGCGGCAAAATCCATGCTTGACGCTGCAGGCTATGCAGGCTCAGTTTGCCATGCTGACTTAATCGACTGTTGGCCGCGGCAACCACCGCTAGGGTTTGTTGCATGAAAGGTTGAAAATGCACCGGCAAACCGGCGTGGATGCGTCCAGTAATGACCAAAGGATGCTGCTGCGTGCGCAGACTGGCGAGCATTGCTTCCTTGTTCAGCAGGCTCAATTGGGGGCGCACTTTGGGATGCAGTTTCAGAAATTCCGCGACTAAGAATGGGAGAAAGTATTTGCTGGCCGAGACCCCGGCAATCACTAAATCACCTTCGAGTTCGCTGTGCTGAAGGCGCAGATGGGTATTGAGGTTGTCAAACTCTTCAAGTAGGGTGCGAAAGCTGTGATAAGTGCGCTCGCCGATGGGCGTCAGGTAGATTTTGCGCCCAACTATTTCCAGCAAAGGATCGCCAAGCGTTTCGGCCAGTTTTTTGAATTGGCTGGAAACCGCGGGTTGCGAAATGGCCAGTTCTTTTGCCGCTTTGGTAAAACTTTTGTGGCGGGCTACGGCTTCAAACAGGCGAATTTGGTTAAAGGTGATATTGAGCATGGGCCAACCGTCGGCGAAAACAAATGTGCCTATTTTACGGATTGACGAAGCAAATGCCGATTTATTCATGCTGCCCGAATCGGTAGGCCTCGGTCAAGGCGGCAAAAAGCGCTGGGCTGGGTTCAAGGCCAAATTGCATTGCTAAGGGCTGCAAACGCCAAGTTGGTTCAAGACCTTGATAGTGTTTAAGAAAGGTGTGGATGGGTAAAGGTAAGGGGGGAAGATGCGCAATCAAGGCTTCGGGAACCGCCACCACATCGATTGGAGCGCTCTCCATGACTTCGTATTCGTAAGCATAGGCATTCAGTTGCTGCTGTTCCGCCAAGCGTCTTGGCAGGACCGAACAAAAGGCATGGGAATCCTCGATTCGCCACGGCAAGGGTAAAGTGCTTTGGTAACAGTGGTGTTGGCCGCGAAAATCGAAGCGCAGTTCGACCGTAAAATACAACCGATTTTTTTCCATTGAAAATCCGTTTAATGTGTCAATTTGATAAACAGCTGTGTCAGTTGCTGCGGTAGGCGTTCAATTCGATCGATGATGCTGTAGTGGTGGCCAAAAATCCGTTCAACGTAAGCATCCGCCTGTCGATCTAAGGTGATGCCATAGCAAAAAATGCCCTGCTCGGCCAGTTCTTGCACAGCCTTGCGCGCATCTTCGGTCAGTGCCATCGGTTCATGGACATCAATATCTGCTGGTTCACCATCGGTCAATACCAGCAACAGCTTTTTCTCAGTAGGGCGAGGCGCCAAGTAGCGTCCTGCATGACGCAGGGCCGCACCCATTCGAGTGGAGTATTGGGCTTGCAGTGCACCCAGTCGCGCTTTGACCGGTGAGTCCCAAGCTTCATTAAAACCTTTAATATGGTGAAAGCGCACCTCATGCCGAGTATTGGAGTGAAAAGCGCAAATGGCAAACGGATCACCGAGCTGGTCAATCGCCCAGGCTAAAAGCGCGACCGATTCTTCGCTGAGATCGAGCAGGGTTTGTCCTGTGGCGTCAATTTTTTGATTTAGGGATTCGGATAAATCCAGTAGCAGCGTTACGGATAAGGAGCGACCATTGGTTTGCTGATGAGTGTTGATGCGCGGGTCAGGGGTTAAGCCGCTTCGAAAATCAATCAGCGAGCGCAGTGCAATATCCAAGTCCAACTCCGTGCCATCTTCTTGAAAACGCAAGCGTTGTTTGTGTTGGGGTTTGAGCAGGTCGAGCTGTCTTTTGAGCTGTTTGGCCAGTCTCTGGTGCTTGACTAGGCGCTGGTCGATTTTGTGTGGGTCGCCAGCCGGTTGCAAGCGTTCATAGACCGTGGCCCAATCCAACCGATAGTCTTGGTGAGCCGCATCCCACTCCGGATAGGAACGCGGCGGTAAACTGTCGGCGCTTTCAACCCATTTTTCATCGGACTCATATTCGTTGAGATGGCTATCTTCCGCCTCATCGCGTTCTTCGTGATGAATCCAAAGACAGCGATTGTCATCTCGATAAGGGATTTCGGTGTCGGCAAAAAATACCCGCATTTGGCTGTCGGAGGGGCAACGGCTTTTCACAAAATAAGCGGCACCCAGCTCGACCATCTCAGCCGTTTGTGTCGCTTCGCCCTTGTCGGCCAGTAGTTGATTAAAGGCAGTGCGCGCCGCTTCAATCAGTGGGTCTTGTGGATCAAAATCGGCATTCAGTAGCGCCATGGATAAGCGCGTGGCGCGGTAGCGTAAACAGGATTCGCGTTCTGTGTTGCATGCCCCCAGTGCGGGTAGCGGATGCAATGCCAAAAACCAAGAGCATAGGCCGGGATAGCGTGCCATTGCTAAGCGATCCACCCGTGCATCCTCAAAAGTTTGGATAAACAGCTGCATTTGTGGTGCGTAGTTATCGGCCAACAAAGGGCGGCTCCAGCGTTGATGCGCCAACAGGTGCGCTAAGGTCGCGCGGTAGCAATTTTCAGCACTCAGATGCGGGTGTGGTGCGAGTAAATCAGGCAGGCGTAATCCCTTGCTATCCAGGTAGGGCAAGGGTTTGCGCAGATGATCTTGTAGGGTGGAGTAGGTCAAACAGGGTAAGTCGGTTTGCCAAAGTGCCTGCTGAAACAGCTGCATTTTACGTTCGATGTCTTTAAAGAGCACGCCGCTGCGTTGGCGTAAGAGCGCGCTGCGGGCTTCGGCAGAGCGCAAGGCAAAATAAGCCTGTTGTGCTTCAGGCTGTTCGGCATAGTCGCGTAAGCCAATCGCTATCCAATTTTTTAGCCCTTGCAGTGACAGCTTTTGCATCAGCAGCGGCATACTGCTGAGCAGCTGGGTCAAGCTGGTGCTGGGATAAATGGTCGAATGGGCATGAATTCTGGGACTGCTTTGGGTAATGTGCTGTTCGAGCAGTTGCAGATATTGCTCCAAAGCTTCGGCTGTGTCCAACCGTTGCGCCACCGTGTGCAAGGTTTGCAAAAAGGCCGCGAGGTTCTGGGCATTTGGGCTGCGCGCCAAACGAAAAGCAAAATCGGCACAGAGTTTCATCGCAGCCGGACCAAGATGCGCGGCGATCGCCGGCATCTCTTGCAAAAACAGCTGTACCGGCTCGGCACCGCGACCCATTTTGCATAGCCGAGCAGCAGCTTGCAGATAGACCTCAAGTGTTTCATTGGATAACTGCTGCTGCGCCTGATGCCAGCAGTCAGGAAAAATCGAAACCACACTGGGAAACGCGCAATTAAGTTGGCGTTGTGCTTGCTCTAGAAGGGAAATGTCAATCGACATGGGCCTATCCAAAAATCAAATCAATGGCATTATCGAGACTGTCGCGAATATCGGCATCGTCAGTAATCGGTCTCACCAGCGCCATTCGACAGGCGGCAATTGGGGCGATGCCTTGGCCAATCAGGGTGGCGGCATAAACCAAAAGACGGGTTGAAATGCCCTCGTCCAAACCGTGGCCTTTGAGTTGACGGGCTGCCTCGGCAACTTGAACCAGTTTGCGGCAGGTGTCGGCCTCTAAGTGGCTCTCTTTTTGCAAAATTTGGACTTCGATGTCTGCGGCTGGGTAATCAAACTCCAATGCGCAGAAGCGCTGTTTGGTCGAAGGTTTGAGGTCTTTCATCACATTCTGGTAGCCGGGGTTATAGGAAATCACCAGCTGAAAATCCGGATGTGCTTTTATTAGCTCGCCTTTTTTGTCTAAAGGCAGTTCACGACGATGGTCGGTTAGAGCATGAATCACCACCATGGTGTCTTGACGTGCTTCAACCACTTCATCCAAATAACAAATTGCGCCATAACGTGCCGCTAAGGTGAGCGGGCCGTCCACCCAGCGGGTGCCGTTGGCATCCAAGAGATAGCGTCCGACTAAATCTGAGGCGGTAATGTCCTCATTGCACGAAACAGTCATTAAAGGTCTGTTTAAGCGCCACGCCATATGCTCAACAAAACGCGATTTACCGCAGCCGGTTGGCCCTTTGACCATCACCGGTAAGCGTGCGGCATAGGCGGCTTCGTAAAGCGCAATTTCGTCGTCTTGTACTTGATAAAAGGGTTCTTGAAGAGGGCGGTAGCTGGAAAGATCCATAGCGGTTCTCATTCTGTGAGTAAAAGAAAAGTGGTTTTGGCAAACCGATGGGTTTGGCAAAAACACCTTCTAAAAAAAACCCACCAAGCGGTGGGGTCAAGGCACATTGCTTTGAAAAAGCCGATCGGCTATTTATGCACGCCCAATTTTTCGCGCCAACCTGGATAGATTTTGTCGGCATCGTGTGGGAAAGAGGCAAATGCACGCGCAAACTCTGGGTGGTCTTTGGCAAATTCCACTGGGTCTGCACCGGCTTTCCAGCACTCATAAGATTGACGAAGAGAGATTGCCCCTGCAGCGGGCGAGTCGATGTGACCGTAAGCACCGCCGCCAGAAGTGTTAATCACATTGCCGTGGCCTAAGTTTTCAAAGAAACCAGGCAGACGTAACGCATTCATCCCACCGGAAATAATCGGTGTGGTTGGTTTGGTGCCATTCCATTTTTGGAAGAAGACTGGGCCTTGGCATTCGTCGCGTTCAATCATGTAAGCAATGTGTTTATCCGATGCATCGCCTTCCATTTTGCCGTAGCCCATTGTGCCAACGTGGATGCCCGATGCCCCTTGCAAACGTGATAGCTTCGCTAGGACAAAAGCGGTATAGCCGCGTTTGGCAGAGGGTGATGTCACCGCACCATGACCGGCACGGTGATAGTGCAAGTATTGGCTTGGGTAGTTACGGCGAGCGGTGGTAATCATTCCAGGGCCGCCAACATAACCATCAACTAGAAAGGCGACATTCGGTGCAAATTCACCAAAGGCTTCCAAAATGTAGTCTGCGCGGTACAGCATTTCATAATGATCATCGGCGGTGATGTTGGCCGAGAACAGCTTGGCTTGCCCCGTTTCGTCTTGAGCGCGTTTCATCGCATCCACAACCAGCGGAATGACTTTTTTCATTGGGCAGAAGGTCTGATTGCCTTGAGGTTCATCGTTTTTGATGAAGTCGCCACCCAGCCAGAAATCGTAAGCCGCCTTGGCAAAAGGTTCTGGACGCAAGCCTAATTTGGGTTTGATGATGGTTCCTGCAATATAGCCACCATCAACAATCGGACGACCCAGAATTCGCCATAAATCAGAAATGTCAGTTGCCGGGCGGTCATAGAGGTGCAGTTTGGTCTCTGGAACCCAGAAATCGATCATTTTTAGGCTTTCAACGTCGCCCATACCTTGGTTATTGCCAATCGCTAGGGTGAGAAACGAAACCAACATGGTTTTGCCATCGGTGCCATTGCGATCAAACAGTTCAAAAGGGTAGGCGATTTTCACGAGGCCGGAGGCTTCATCAATGTCATACACCAAAGCATCCACGCCACGAGTGAAATCATCCGTAGTCGAAACGGTAACGTTGGTTCCGGTTGATGATTCAGCGGCCACATGTGAAGCCACTTCTAAAAAGCCGTAACCGGCAGCAGGAATCAAGGTGTAGGCCACAAGCACGTGGTTTTGTCCTTTCATCAATTCGGCTTCGGTTAATTCTAAATTGGAATAACGATCTGACTGATCCATCAAGGTTCCTCTTAGGAAAGTAAACGTAAAAAAGCGGAAGAAATCCGATGTGCGAAGTGTATTTTGTTTACAGATATAAGTAAAATTGTAAATTACGATAGATTTAATAACCAATAGGTTATGTTAATGCAGATTACCTTGCGCCAATTACAGGTCTTTTTAAAAGTTGCCCAGCATCTTAGCTACACCGCGGCGGCCGAAAAGTTATTTATGAGTCAGCCGGCTGTGTCGAAACAGGTTCAGCAATTGGAAGCTCAGGTTGGGCTGGCGCTGTTTGAACGGATGGGCAAACGAATTTATCTCAGTGCCGCAGGTGAGCGCCTGCAAGACTACGCCCAGCGGATTCTGCAACAGGTGGCTGAGGCGAAAACTGAAATGGTTGCGCTACGTGGCGGATTTCAAGGTTGCTTAAAAGTGGCGGTGGCTACGACTGCCAGCGCCTTTGCGATTGAAATGCTGGGCCAGTTTCGTCAATCTTATCCGCAGGTGGATTTTGAATTTGAGGTGGCCAACCGCCAAAGCTTGCTCAAAAGTTTGGAAACGAATTTAGTTGATTTGGTGATTATGGGCTTGCCACCGGAACCTTCGCCGTTCAGTGCCGAGCCTTTTATGCAGAATCCGCTGGTGTTTATTGCGCCGCCAAACCACCGTTTGCTCGGCAAACCCTTATCGCTTGCCGATTTGGCTAAAGAACGGTTTGTTGCGCGCGAAGAGGGGTCAGGTACTCGTCAGGCAATGGAGAAGTTTTTTCAGGCGCAGGGGCAGACTGTAAAAATTGGCACCCTTTTTAATTCAAATGATGCCATTAAGAGTGCCGTTATCTCAGGGTTAGGATTGGCGTTGGTGTCGATTCATACGATTCGTGATGAGCTAGAACATCAACGTTTAGCGTTGTTGCAGGTCGAACATGCTCCCATTCAACGCTACTGGTATTTGGTGCATCATAAAGACAAAAGACTTTCAGCCGTGGCTGAAACATTTCGCGCGTTTGTTTTAGAAAAAACGGCGGTCTGAATCGGCGGAAACATCGCTTAGATTAGTGTGCCTTAGTTTGCGACGATGGGCGATTTGTGTGCCCGAAAAAAGCGCCAGATTAAGGCGCTGGCATCTAGATTTTGGCTGGTTAAACGTTTGGGCATGGTCGCCGATCCCGGCCAAGTATGTCCCTTGCCTTGTATCGTAAAGAGTTGAACCTCCGGTTCACCCGGCCAAACTTGGCCTAAGATTTCGTTTTGCTGATAAATCGTAAGCGGCTTAGCCACCGCCCGATTGGTTTTGACCCAAAAATTCACCCACTGCATCACGCCGGCCAGCGGGTCGCGACCGGCAAAAGGCACAATTTTATCAGCGGTACCATGCACCGCAAGCACGGGCAGTGGACTCCGAGCTTGCCAAGCGTCCAGATTGTAAAAAGCGCCGGCAACTGTGGCTAGGGCTGCAATCCGTTCGCCCATTTGTATCGCTAGGAGGTTGGCCATGCCTGCACCATTGGAGAGGCCGGTAAGATAAATTCGTTGAGCATCAATGCGATACGTTTGCTGCAACCTTTGCAGAAGCTCTTGGGTAAAAGACAGTTCCGCATGCCAATCCTCGTCGGGCTTAGTGTGCCAGTGGCTTATGCCAAAACGCGTAGGTCGTGCTTGCGGATAAACCACAATGAACCCTTGTTGATCGGCCAGAGTCGAAAAAGCACTGAGCGTTTCCTGCTCTTCGGCCGAGCTGCCCAAACCATGAAAATTCAAGACCAACGCCAAAGCGTTGGTTGGCATGGGTTTGGGCAGATGTAACCGATAGTAGCGAGTTTCCTGTCCGATCTGAATAGTTTGCAAATCGCTTGCCGCTTGCGCGGCCGCACTGACCAGCAAGAATCCGAATAATCCCAATAACCGAATCCAAAACAACCTGTTCATTATTTTCCCTTTTCAAACTGCAGTTTTTCATTGGGTTTGGCAGTTTTGGACAATTTTTTGGCCAAGTTGCGTCAGCCAGTCTCGGTAGTTCGCGGCTTTGGGATGACTCAGTTCGATGGTAAGCATCATTTCCGCTTGCAGTATGCTCAGGCTGGCAAGTCCGCTTGCAAACATCGGTGCACCAGGCGGATGGGTATGGGTTGGAGCAGGTTCGGTAAATTCTAAATAAGCCATTTCGCCAAGATTGGGCAGTGCTTCATAGGTGGGCTTGGGCAGGGATTGCAATAGGCTTTGTGCTACTTGTTGTTCTGCTGGACTGAGTTCTTCACTGCCAAGCATGGCATCTTGCATCAGCTGTTGGCGCAGCTCAGAATCGTGCATCATTTGGAACAAGGCTTTGGGCGATTTGCCCTGCATTTTTGCTTGCCAAGCCGGCGGCAATTCTTCAATTTGTGCAGCCAAGTTTTTTTCATCTAGGCGCTGCACTTCCCAGCGCAACTCCATCGCATTAAACATCGCTTGTTGCATCATTTGCATCAATGCTTGCGGGTCGGGGTTTGAGCTTGATATGGGCGGTGATTGCGGGCTGAGACTATAGACGCAAGTGTAGCGAGGCACGGCACTTTCGTCATCCATTTCTGGGTGTGAAAGGGGTTGAAGATGTTGAAAATCAGCGGGCAAGGTTTGCTGCACTTGGTGCTCGCTGAGCAGTTGGCAGGGGTGTTTAAGCGCATTTTGTAAACAGGCTTGCAGAGGCTGAGCCTGTGCCGGCAGTACGCCTAGGCAAGCGAGAATGAAAATAGGACCGGTTTTGCGAAGTGTAAGGCGCATCAGAGTCTCCTAAAAGTAAGTCGGTGAGATTTTCTGATAGTAGCGCAAAATGACGTTTTGGAGGCGATAAAAAAGGCGTGAAAAGCATTAAAAAATCACTAAAAATGCGTGAAATCAGGTTGGGTGAGCAGGGCGGCTAGCTGTGCTAGAATAAAACAATTTTTGAGCCATTGGAGCGATGATGCGTCTTAATCTCAAACCAACCGTCCCTTCGGTTTTGCTCAGTACGGTCTTGCTGAGCAGTCTGTTGTTAAGCGCGTGCAGTACGCGGCAAGAGGGCGCGAATTTTCGCGGTTCAACCGAGCAACGTTTAGTGACTTACAGCATTAACGGCATGGCCAAACAGTTAGATGCGCAAATGTTAGCGCCCTTGGCGGGCCAGCGAGTACGCCTTTACACTCACTTTGTGATCGATAACGAGGTGGTGCGCTATGCGCATCAGCGCTTGCGATTTGAGCTGAGCGAAAAGTTTGCATTAAATGTGGTGGGTGCTGGTGAGCCGGCGGATTATCGGATGGATCTGTTTTTCACTTCCTTGGGAACCGATCGTGATGCTACAGGTTTATCGGTACCGATTGTGAATTTAAGTGATCCTGAGCAGAGCGCGGTCGTCAATATTCTGGCTGTAGATATGTACCATGGCGTTGCCGAAGGGTACTTTTATTTAACCAATCTGCAAAGTGGTGAAGTCAGTAAGCAAGGCAAGTTGCACTCGCGAGTGCGCAGCGATCGCTTCTCTACGCCCTTTTTTAGCTTTCCGGTCTCAAGTATTGATGAGTCTTTGCTTGATAAATTGAAAGATTCCGAAACCAACGCCGCTGAGTAGCGGCGTCTGAGTTTTTGCATTGGCTCTCGTTACCTTGCAATTGAAGGGGAGGGCGAGTGGTCAAAAAACGCCATTTCGTCTTGCAAAACGTGAGCCTGTTCGCTCAAGCTCGCGGCCGCCGCGCTGGTCTCTTCAACCAGTGCGGCATTTTGCTGCGTTGCCTGATCGATTTGTCCAATTGCAATATGCACCTGACGAATTCCTTGCGCTTGCTCTTCCGAGGCGTGTGCCATTTGGGTGATTCTTTGCGCCACACCTTGAATCGAGTCGTTAATGCCTTGTAGCACTTTGCCGGATTGTGCGGCCAATTGGGTGCCGTCATCAATCCGCGAAACGCTTTCGCTAATCAAGGTTTTAATCTCTTTGGCGGCTTCTGCCGATTTTTGTGCCAGATTGCGTACCTCGCTGGCTACTACCGCAAATCCACGTCCATGTTCGCCGGCGCGCGCGGCCTCAACGGCGGCATTGAGCGCCAAAAGATTTGTTTGGAAAGCAATGCCATCGATCAGCACCAAAATATCATTGATTTTATGACTGGATTGCTGGATCACGGCCATGGCATCAATGGTTTTTTGCATGACTGCAACGCCTTCTTTTGCCTCTTGCTGTACCGCTTGTGCAACTGTCGAGACTTGGCGTGCGTTATCGGTATTTTGCTCAACAGCCGATGTCATCTGATCCATGGTGGCACTGGTCTGCTCCAAGGCCGCGGCTTGTTCTTGCACTCTCGCGCTTAAGCTCAGTGAGCCTTGTGAAACTTCTGCGGAGGCGGTGCGGACAATCTGTGCCGCTTGCAGCGCCTGAGAAACCACTTCGGTGAGTTTGGTAGCGTTGTGATTGATTCCTTGTTTTAGGCGTTGCAGTTCGCCGGTATAGTCACCCGATACGTGTTGTGTCAGATCGCCTTCCGATTGAGCCTGAATGACATGCGCAATTTCTTCTACTGCGTTTTCTAGGGTATCCATCGAGCGGTTAATTGCATTTTTCAACTGCGCTAGCGCACCCTCGGCTTGGGTTTGAACCCGATTGTTAAAAATGCCTCGCTGCATCGCATCCATGACGTGATTGACATCGTGAATGACAAGGTCCATTCGATTCAATGCCGCTTCTACCTTACTGGAAAAAGCTTTTGGAACTTTGGAGTCCATTTTTAAGTCAAACTGTCCTTTTTCTAATCCGCGCATGACTTTGTGCAGCTCTTGCATCATAAAATCAATGCTACCGGCGGAACCGTTGACTCCGTCTTTTAGCAATTGCAAACTTCCGACATAATCGCCGTTTACCCGCAAGCTAAAGTCGCTTTGCGCCATGGCGTTAAGAACGTGATTCGTTTGTTCAATCGCTTCTTCTAGGCGAGCGAGCAGTTGATTAAACGCCGTTGCAGCTTGTCCGACTTCGTCGAGTCGAGTGATGGGTACACGTTCACTCAAATCGCCTTCAAGACGGACTTTATCGGCAGCCGTAACGAGATGATTGAGAGGAAGCACAATCGCTCTGAGGGTGATGATGCCAAATGCGCTGGCGAGAATCAGTATCAAGATGGAGATTATGATTGATAGATTGAAAGCGCTTTCATATCCCTTTTGACTGGTCTCATAGACGTGTTGAGCGACATCGAGTTGCAAATTTACCAGCTGGGTAATCGCATCCGAAACCGGATCAATGATGCGATACAAGTCTTGAATGCTAAAGATTTCAATCGCGCGCATATCGCGTTGTTCAATCCAAGTTTTTAGGCGGGTAATGGCTTTATCGGCTTCTGCCATTAAGGGCCGTGTTGCCGCCACGAGTTCGGCTTCTTTTGGCGTGAGTTCCGTCGCCAGATAGGCTTGCCAAGTTGCTTGAATTTGGTTTTGGGCAAGGGTTAAGGAGGTTTGCGCTTCTTCCCAATTTAGGTTGCCATTGCGTAATTTATGGTTGGTATCGACCACATTCACTGCGTAGGCGTCGGCAATGGTTTTAAGCTGTTGCAGCGGCACGACACGATCGTTATAAATCTTGCCCATTTTTTCATTGGCCGATTGCAGTAAAAACAGTCCTACAATAATTGCCGTGATCGCAAAGCCGGTAAATAAAGCCCCTAGTATAAAGAGTCGATTTCTTATGCTCATAGCATCCTCAAACGATGATTGACAAATTGGATTGTGTTTGAAAAAACACCGCTTTAGCGTGCGGGTTTTTGATCAAAACCGCAATCTTATTTTTTCGTAAAAAAGCGTACAGTTTAATGCTTATCTAACCAGTGTAAGGCTTGTATCGGTTTGCACAGAGAGTAAATTTATTCAATTTTTATGGGAGAGGAGTTTTTGGCGCGGCTGCCAATGCGTGCGAGATTCGCAACCGCTGGCAACCGCTGGCAACCGCTGTATGTATGAGAACTCAGCACTTTGGCTGGTTCTTTTCTGCTTTTGTGTCTTTTACTGTATTAAGGCTTCGAGTTCTTCCCAACGGGCAAATAGGGCTTCCAGCTCAGTTTCTTTCTGTTGCAACTGAGCCAATTTGCTTTGTACCCGCTCAGTCGGTTGACTGTAAAAGTCGGATTGACTGATTTCCAGATTCAAGGCTTCAATTTGCTGCTCTAAGTCCTCAAGCTGCTTTGGCAGAGCATCATATTCACGCTGCTCTTTGTAGCTGAGTTTTTTCTTGGGTACCGGTTTTTCGAGCACTGGACTGGGTGTACTGCTTATGCTGGAGGGAGTTTCCACAGGATGGCTGGCGGTCTCGGCTTTTAAACCCGCTTTCGCTGGCTTTTGATTTTGAAAGTGTGCCGGCCGCTGACGAAGCCAGTCGTCGTAACCGCCAACATACTCATTGACTACGCCCGGTGCGTCAAAGACCAAAGAGCTGGTGCAAACGTTATTTAAAAAGGCACGATCGTGGCTAACAATCAGCACCGTGCCTTGATAGTTCATTAACAGTTCTTCGAGCAGTTCGAGTGTTTCAACATCTAAATCGTTCGTGGGTTCGTCTAGAATCAGTAAATTAGACGGTTTGGCAAAAACCCGAGCGAGTAACAAGCGGTTGCGTTCTCCACCCGACAAGGCTTTCACCGGTTGGCGCGCGCGATCTGGGCTAAAGAGAAAGTCGCCCAAATAACTCATGATGTGTTTGCGCTGGCCATTGATTTCGACAAAGTCGCTCTCTTCAAGAACACTGTGTACCACCGGCAGATTTTCATTCAGCTGCGCGCGATGTTGGTCAAAATAGGCAATTTTAAGATTGGTACCCAGCTTAATGCTGCCACTTTGCGGTGTCAGTTTACCGAGCAATAGATTGAGTAGGGTCGATTTACCGCAGCCGTTTTCGCCAATAATTCCGACCTTATCACCACGCATAATTACGCTGTTGAGCCCGGTGACAATCGGTTTGTGCGGATAGTTGAAGGTGAGGGCTTGGATTTCAATAACCTGTTTGCCGGACGTATCCGCCAGATTCACCTGTAAATTGGCCGAGCCTTGTTGCAAGCGCCGTGCTTGATGTTCTTCACGCAGACGTTTTAGCGCCCGAACGCGTCCTTCGTTACGGGTGCGGCGCGCTTTAATTCCTTGGCGAATCCAAGTCTCTTCTTGCGCAAGTTTTTTATCGAACTCGGCGTTTTGCTTTGCTTCTGCCTCGAGCCATTCTGCTTTGCGCTCCAAATAAGTGTGGTAGTCGCATTCCCAGTTGCTTAGCCGCCCGCGATCCAGTTCGACAATTCGGTTGGCTAAGGCTTGCAAAAACGAGCGGTCGTGCGTAATAAAAACCAGTGCGCAGCGCATGCTATTTAAGAAGTTTTCCATCCATTGAATCGACGGAATGTCCAAATGGTTGGTCGGTTCGTCTAACAGCAAAATATCTGGTTCCTGTACCAACGCTTTGGCCAGTAAGACTCGGCGTTTCATCCCGCCGGAAAGCGTTGAAAACTCGCTATCTGCCGGCAAGCCGAGCTTCGAGATAATAGTATCGACTTTTTGGTTGAGCTCCCAGCCGTTCTGTGAGTCAATTTGCTGTTGTACCTGGGTGAAATGCTCCAGAACTTCATCGGAGTAATCGCTTTCCAATTTCGCGCTCAGGCGATGAAATTGCTCTAACAAGGGGGCGAGATCGCCCAAGCCTTCGGCAATAATGTGAAACACCGAACCGTGGGTATCGTGTGGCACTTCCTGTTGCAGTTTGGCGATTTTCACCCCGTCTTGCACTACGCGGCTGCCTTCATCGGGCAGTATCTGGCCTTCAATCACTTTGAGCAGGGTCGATTTACCCTCGCCATTGCGTCCGACAATACAGACTCGGTCGTTGGCTTCCACCTGAAAGTTAAGATTGTTGAGCAGCGGTGCAGCGCCAAAGCTCAGTTGAATATCGCGTAAAAACAGCAGTCCCATACCTATCCTTTTAAGGCAAACGGCAAAGGGCTGATTATAAACGAGCTGACCGATAGAGTTTGGCTATAAATCCGGCGGAAAATTTTAATTGGTCAAACCCCTTTTTATAAATTATATTATTGATCATATTAATTTATTTAATTGGCGATTGGATACGCGGATTCCTTTCCCGATTTTCACCGTTTGGCATTCTCTAGGAGCTGACTGATGCAACAAAAACTGTTTAAAGACAAATACCCGATTTTTGAAATGAATTTGCCTAAAGCGCACGCTAAGTTTGCGAGCGTTGCGGAGATGATGAATTTTTTGGGAGAAAAAATTGCCGACCATCCCATTGCCTTAGAGATTGCGCGTTTTGACCATTATGCGCATACCAAGGCAATTGGCGGTGAGATTAATCCGGCCATTCTCGATGCGCAAAACCTGATTTTCTGTTTTGGTATGCAGTTGCCATCGGCGGATCCGGTTGCGGTGCGCCCGCGTTCGATTGGCATTACCGAATTTGCCGATCATTTTGTGATTAATTTTATGGAAGCCCCTGTGCAGGCCGCCAACGATAGCATGCAGCAGTGGGTGCAAGCCTTAAAAGCCTGATTTTTGGTCTGATCGACCCCTCGTTAAGTGTAAACTCCTGATTTAACGCCTCTTGTGCCTGCACCTGAGGCGTTTTTTTTGGGTGACTTTTCGGCGCTTTACATTGGATTTTGGTCGCAAGAGGTGAAGGCTTCGGATGGGCTTGATCAATTTGCACACTCTTTGCAAAAAGTGCGCGTGACTTTGCGTTAAAGTGGGGTTTTTCCATTAAAAAAGGGGGCGGAATGGGGCTGCGCATCAAACTTATCGGCTTTTTACTGCTGTTTGGTTTAGTGATTCTCAGTGGGTTTCTGTGGGCCAATCAGTATGTTTTGCAGCAGACCATTCTGCACTATGTGGATCAGCGCGATCAGCAGCGGCTGGAGCGTTTGAAAAACAATTTTGAATCCTACCTGCAGTCTGAAGGCCTTCACTCCTTGAATGAGCTTGATGAAATGCGTTGGCGGCGGCTTTTATTATTGTCGCACCGAGTCGATTTGAGCCAAAACCCCGAGCGCTTACTCGGAATGATTAATCGTGAGAGCAAGCGTCGATTACCTGATTTGGATGAGTTTGAACAGCGTGTAGGCTTAAGTGATGCGCAAGGTCAGCGTTTATATGGACCCGAAATTGACCAAGCCAGTTTGCATCTCCCTCTGTATGCCGAGCAACAGCTATTAGGACACCTCAGTTTTCAACCGCAACAGAGCCTAACCGAGCAGGCCGACATTGAGTTTGCGCGGTCGCAATTTATGCTCTTAGTCTTGGGAGCTTTCCTGATTACCGTGCTGATTTTGCTGGTGCTTTGGCCCCTGGCCAATCATCTTTTGCTTCCGATTCGACAGCTGAATCAATCTTTGCATCAATTGGCGGGCGGGAAATACCAAACGCGGATTGCCGTCAATCGCCAAGATGAGTTTGGCGCTTTGCAGCGCAACTTTAACCATTTAGCCGCCACATTGGAGGCCGCTTTGGCCAGTCGTAATCAATGGGTAGCCGATATTTCGCATGAATTAAGAACGCCTCTGACCATTCTGAAGGGGTCTTTAGACGCACTGCAAGATGGCATCCGCCCGTTGAATGCCCAAGCCTTAGACACGCTACAACAAGAAGTTGAGTTATTGCAGCGCTTGATTGAAGACTTGTATCAGCTCAGTCTGAGCGATGTAGGGGCGTTGCAGTATCAGATGGCACCGTTAGACTTCGCCGCACTGCTGCAGTCTTGCCTGAATAATTTCCAAACCAAGGCCGAAAAAAAAGGACTGCGTTTGGCTTTATGCACACCGTTACCCCCCGGAGGCGCTTGGATAGAGGGCGATGCTAAGCGCCTCAGCCAATTGCTTGGTAACCTGTTGAATAATGCTATTGCCTATACCGACCCGCAACCGACTGAGCCAGTGGCTGAAATTCAGGTGCGATTGGAGGCGCAAGGCAAGGTGTGGCGTTTGTCTATTGAAGATTGCCCACCAGGGGTATCCGCTTCGGAATTGGCTCAGCTTGGGGAGCGATTTTTTCGTACCGATCCCTCGCGCAATCGACGCTCTGGCGGGGCAGGTCTTGGCCTGGCGATGGTGCGCAAAATTGTGCAGGCCCATCAAGGCCAATGGCAGATAGGCGCCTCGATTTTGGGTGGGTTGAGTGTGCAAATACACTTACCAAAACAGGAGGATTTATGAAGCCACAGAGTATTGTAATTGTGGAGGATGAGCCAAAAATTGCGCAGATTATCATCGACTATCTGCACAGTTTTGGTTATCAAACCGTTTATTTTCCGCAGGCTGCGGGCGTGGTAGAACACCTCCAACAGGCTCCAGTCAGTGCGGTCTTGTTGGACATTATGTTGCCCGATCAAGACGGCATCAGTCTGTGTCAGGCGATTCGTCGTTTTAGTTCGGTGCCGATAATGTTCCTGACCGCCCGAGTGGAAGAAGTGGATCGCATTTTGGGTTTGGAGATTGGGGCCGATGATTATCTGTGCAAGCCCTTTAGCCCGCGTGAACTTGTGGCGCGTTTAAAGGCCTTATTGCGCCGCACACAAGCCTTGATGGAAACGCAGGAGCATCTGCCACCGCAAGCGGCTTGGCAACTGGATGAAGGGCGTTTGAGTTTTTGTTATCAGGCGTTAGCGCTGGAGCTGTCGTCAGTCGAGTTTGCGATTATGCGCACCTTGGCGCAAAGTCCAGGACAGATTTTTTCGCGTAGCCAACTCATTGATCGCATTTACAACGATCATCGAATTGTTTCGGACCGAACGATCGACAGTCACATCAAAAAGTTGCGTCATAAATTGCGCGCGGTCTTTGGCGAAATGGATTGGATTCAATCGGTCTATGGGGTGGGGTATCGTTTTGTTGAACCAGAGTCGGAACCGGAGTCATCCTTCTCAATTGCATAACTTCTCTTTTTCGTTGCACAAAGTTTGCACTTTGTTTTTGCATAATAAGTTTCAGACCCGCCAGAACCTTGGTGTTTTTTAATCGCCTCTGGTTAAGGTCTTTTTATCTTATTAAGGAGAAACCCCATGAAAAAATTTGCTGCACTTTTTGCGTTAGCCGCCTTTACCAGTGCCCTCAGTGCTTCCGTGATTGCCGGTTCAGGTTATGCAGAACCGACCCCTATGCATCATGCCCACCATGCCCATCACGGGCATAAGCACTCAGCTTGCGGCCAGCGCCATGCCGGCGATTCGGCAACCATGAGCCCAGAAAAGCGTCAAGCGCTCCAACAATTGCGTGTGGAAAATCGTTTAGAGCGCATGGACCGTAAATTGGATTTAACCGCAGAACAAGAAACTAAGATTCGTACACTGTTGCAACAGCAGCAAGAAAAACAGCGGCAGCTGCGTCAACAAACCCGCGAGGCGATTGATGCGCTCTTAACGGAAGAACAAAAGCAGAAGCGTCAAGCTGCTAAGCAAGCAAAGCTTCAGCAAAAAGCCCCTGCTTAAATGGAATTCCCCTGCGTTGAATGCGCACGTTTTTTGATTTTTGATGCGTTTTCAAAGGCGGTGAGAGACAAAAATAAACCCATGGTCGCGCTAGGAACTGGATAGCAAATTGTTTATAGTTTTAGCGCACATCCTCGCGACTGAAAGTTCAATCAATCAGTCGCAATTTGGGTGATAAAAGCTAACTTTTTAGAGGAAAAACAAATGGATACGGTACAAAAATTGAGCGGGCAAACCCGCTTTTTGCATTGGGTGGTGGCGCTCGGCATGATTATGATGTTAGCCAGCGGGATTTACATGCATGAAACCAAGGCTTACGGGCTCTATTTCTGGCACAAGTCATTTGGTGTTTTACTCATTGCGTTTGTATTGTGGCGCATCTACTGGCGTCTGAAAAACGGTTGGCCGCAGCCAGTACGTCCGCTAAAAAACTATGAGGCGATTTTGTCGCGCTCAGTGCATTGGTTGTTGATTGTCGGCACGATTTTGATGCCGATTTCTGGGATGATGATGTCCGGTTTAGGCGGGCACGGTGTTCCGTTTTTTGGGATTGAGTTGATTGCACGTAATCCAGATCCGGCCGATCCGCAAAAAGTGATTGCTTTGAATGCCACCTTCGCTGGTATCGGTAAAACGCTGCATGGGGTGGGAGGCACTTTGATTATTGCTGCCGTCTTATTGCATTTTGCCGCGGCTTTAAAACACCATTTTGTCGATCAGGACAGCACCTTGAGTCGCATGCTAGGCCGTCATCGCTCGCGTTAAAAATCTAAGCAGACCACAAGATTGCTGGTGCTGTGCATCAGCAAATCTTGGCGTTGACGCACTTTTCTTGGCAAAGCTTGTAGATGCGTCAAAATCTGTGCCGTCTCTTCCGTTGGTGTCTTCTGCTGATTGGCCTCGAGCCGATTCCACAGGTTGTACAACAGTCGTCCGCCAGGCTTAACGCACTCGGCCAATTGTTGATGAAACGCCTGGGCACAAAGTTCGGCAGGCAGGCCTTGCGCATCAAACAAATCTACTAAAATCCCATCATAGCCTAAAGCTTTTTGCGTTTGGCAGGCTTGAGCCAGCTCGGCAATAAATGCAATCGCATCGGCTTGTACGCTTTCGATTTCCGGCACTTGGGGCAGTTGAAAATAGCGATAGGCTACCTCAATCACCAGTTCACGCAGTTCGACAATCGTAATGTGCACCTTTGGCAAGGTGTGATGCAGATGGGTGGCCATAATCCCGCCACCCATACCCAGCATTAAAATGCGATAGCCCGCGGATTTTGGCTGCTGATAATAATGATCGCTCAGTTGGGCCAGCATGGTCTGTTGATATTCAAAGTTCAGCGTCATGGGTGCATGCCGAAACTGGCAGCTCTGTTCAATAGGCGAATCAAAGTGCAACTTGCGCAGAGTACGATTTTCGACCACTTCAATCAAGCCATATTCATCACGCGCTTTAAATACTACGGTGCCGCCAAACCTCACGATTGTGGCTCCGTTTGCCATCCGGCCCACCATAAACGCAGGCGCAAGCCGATTGAACTGCTGAGCCCGACTTCGACAAATTCAATTTGGCCATTCGGTGCAATCACAAAGTCAGCGGGCACGCCTTTGGCGCCAAACTGTTTGGCAATGGCTCCGTCTAGGTCGTTGACGATCAGTGCGGGGTTCATTCCGTGCTCTTTGGCATAGGCGAGTAATTGTTCGTCATCACCAGACTGGGTGGCAATACTGATGACCGGATAGTCGGCGGCAAGGTTTTCGATCCCATCGCGACTAAACGTACAAATGGGACACCAAGTGGCCCAAATGTGTACCAGAACCGGCTCGCCTGTTGCGTTCATCGCCTGTAAATCGATGGTTTGCCCGCTGAGACTCTGCAACTTGAGGATTGGCGCTTGGCCTTGAATGACATCGCCTTGCATATAAGGGCGCAGTGCCAGATAAACGGCAACAAAGACCAGTACGGTCAGTAGGTTTTGCACCCACCCTTTTTGCCATAATTTTTTTGGCGCTTCCATTTGCGACTCCTTCTAGTCAGGCGAATAAACGGCGCTTATTATAGCCGATAATATTTTCTAAATCGGGAGTGCACAATGGACGCAAATTTTTGGCATGAAATGTGGCAAAGCGGCGTGGTCGGATTTCATCAGCAACAGGTGAACCGCTTTTTACGCGATTATTGGCCCAATTTAGGGTTGCAGGGCGATGAGCAAGTGCTGGTGCCTTTGTGTGGGAAATCCTTGGATATGCTTTGGCTCAAGCAGTTAGGGCATGAGGTGTTAGGGGTAGAGTTGTCGAAACAGGCGCTGGAAGCGTTTTTGTTAGAAAATCAGTTAGACGCCAAGCCACTGCAGCGAGGGGCATATTGCGGCTATGAATTGCCACAGATGACCTTGTTGTGTGGCGATTTTTTTCAATTGGACACCCAAGATTGCCTGAGAGTACGCGCGGTTTATGATCGCGCTGCCTTGATTGCACTTCCCCCAGCGATGCGCCGCGATTATGCGCAACATTTACAAGCGCTCTTGCCTAAAGAGGCGGTAATGCTGTTGGTGATTATGGAGTATGACCAAGCGATAATGGCGGGGCCACCCTTTGCGGTGAGCGAAGCGGAGGTGCGCGATCTTTTTTCTCAATTTGCCCAGATTGAGGTGGTGGATTCTGAGCGCTTCTTACGTAAAGGGGTGCCGGTTACCGAAAAGGTGTTATTGCTTCGGCCTGCCTCTTAGTGCGGCATAATTTCAGAGAAGCTTTCAAAATGGGCAAAGCCTTGTGGATCAATCCGACCGAGTTTTGGACTGACAAACGTGGCACAAAGTGGCAAGGCAATGCCGTAACGTTGGGCGGTTTCCAACGCTTTGAGGTTATCGTCAATCAGCAAGGTGCGTTTTGGGTCATAGGGCGTTACGCGCTGAATTTCTGACCAGATTCGGATATCTTCTTTGGGCATGCCTAAGTCGTGAGCGGAAATTAGGGTGTGAAAATAGCGGCCGATTTCAGTCATTTCCAACTTTAAGGCCAAACTATCACGATGCGCGTTGGTCACCATCACGACCCGCTTGCCATGCCGGCGAAGCGCGGCAAGAAAGTCGAGTACTTCTGGATGAACGCGAATTTCTTCTTTAAAACCGCGTTTGAGTTCGGCAATATTCAACTCTAACTTCGCGCTCCAAAAATCTAGGCAATACCAGTTCAGTGTGCCGGCATGCGATTCAATTTCGCGGTGGATTTTGGCTTTGGCTGAGCGAATCGAAATATGATTTTTATAGGCATAAGCTTCGGGAACCGCATGCATCCAAAAATGGTGATCAAAATGTAAGTCGAGCAGCGTGCCGTCCATGTCCAGTAATACGGTATCGAATTGGTTCCAGTCTAGCGTCTGCATTGGCAAGCGATTTCCCTTAGCGTATGATGAAGCCCACTCTAATATCCGTGCGAGTTGAAAAGAGATGAGCCAAAAATTGCCCGTTATTTTAGCGGAAAAGATTGCCGCCAAGTCACGGATTTTTACCGTTCAGGCTCAGCATTTGGCGTTTGCTAACGGCACCGAAGTGTTCTATGAGCGTCTGTTGGGAAGTCAAGGCGGTGCGGTGTTGATTATCCCCCTGTTGGCCGATGGCAATCTGTTATTGGTTCGAGAATTTGGTGCCGGCGTTGGCCGCTATGAGTTGGGGTTTCCTAAGGGAAAGGTTGATCCAGGGGAAACTTGGCGTGAAGCCGCCTTGCGTGAAAGCCAAGAAGAAATCGGTTTTTTGCCAAAAAAGCTGGTCTGGCTCGACAGCGTGACCTTGGCAGCCGGTTATATGACGCATCAAACGCATATTGTTCTTGCCACCGATCTTGAGCCATCAAGTGCCATCGGAGATGAGCCCGAACCTTTACAAATTGTTCCTTGGCCTCTAGAGCGCTGGGCGGAACTGTTGTCCGAGGCCGATTTTTCCGAAGGACGCGCCTACGCTGCGCTTTTATTACTGCTTAAACATCTAGGAAAAATTTAATGACCGAGTCAATCTCTCACACTCAATTGCAGCAGTGGTTGCCGCAGGTTTGTCTCATTGCTTTGCAGGCTGGCCGAGGGATTTCGCAAATGTACCGTGAACATTGCGCGCATCAAGGGTTGGCAGTGGAACGCAAAGGCGATGGTACACCGGTTACCCAAGCTGACCGAGATGCTGATGAGTTGATTTATCGCGCTCTGCAAGCGATGACGCCGGAGATTCCTTTGGTTACCGAAGAGAGTGTGGCGCAGTTCGCCTTTGCTGAGCGTCAAGATTGGCATACCTATTGGCTGGTAGATCCGCTGGATGGAACCAAAGAGTTCATTGAGGCGACCGGTGAATACAGCGTCAATATTGCGTTGATTATTAATCATCAACCCGTTTTGGGCGTGGTATTTGGCCCAGAGGTTGGCAAATTGTATTTTGCTTTGCGCGGGGAGGCGGCCTATGGACTGACGATTGCAGTGCAGCAGTTAGATCTTGAGCACCTGTCTATGCCAAGTTTGCTCGCGCAAGCTCAGCCGATTCACAGCGCAAAAATGCAACCGAATCAACTTACCAAGGTGGCAGTCAGTCGCCATCATGGCGGCCGCACCCAGCATTTCATGAGCCAGTTGGGCGCGTGTGAGACCATCAAAATGGGCTCAGCGTTGAAAGCCTGTTTGGTTGCAGAGGGCGCCGCCCACGTTTATCCGCGTTTTGGCCCCACGTCCTTATGGGATACAGCCGCCTCGCAGGTGATTGTTGAAATGGCGGGCGGTGCGATGCTCAATGCAGCCAAACATCCCCTAGAATATGTACAGACCCCATCCTTGTTAAACCCCTCTTTTATGGTGGTTTGTCAAAGCGACTACGCTTGGCCACCCATTCCAGAAGTCTTGTAAAGCGCGTTGCACTTAAAGAGGGCGGTATTCTGTCTTTTTGGGTGCAACCTGCTTTTCTGAAGTGCTTAAGCGCAGTCTGATTTTCAATGCTTTTTACTTTTATTTAATTAAGTAGTTGAAAATTAACGCTAATTTTTGGTTGGCACAAAATGAGTTTTAACTAGTTCGAAATTGATTTATTTACCCTAACGCGTCTTGGAGACTCTAGAGATGAAAAAAACACTCAACCTAAAACCTCTTCTTTTATCACTTGCTATCGCGGGTTCTGCCGCGCTTTCGGTTGTGCCTTCGGTCGCGAGTGCAGAGGTCGCTTATAACGCAGCGGTCACGAACTTCTACCTATGGCGCGGTCAGGATTTAAGCAACGGTCAAGCTGCGGTTTCTGGTGGAGCCGATTATAGCCACGATTCTGGTTTCTACGCTGGGGTGTGGGGGATTTCGGAGGATGATGGTACGGAATTCGACCTCTATGCCGGTTATGGTCTTACAAGTGGGGATTTTGGATTGAACTTAGCTTACTGGGCATATTTCTATCCTTCTGACGGAACCGAGTCAAAATTCTCTCGTGGTGACGGCACCTTTCTTTCAGAGTATGAAGTAACCGCTTCTTACTTGGATTTCTCTTTGACCGCGATGATTGAAACTCAAGAACGTGATGATATTTATTATGTCGCCAATTACAGCATTGGCCCTGTTGGATTGTCAGCCGGTTACTATGATTTTGATGCCGCAAACGCAGACTACAGCCATTACACCATCAGCTATGCGGCTACCGACAACCTTACATTGGCCGTCTCTAAAGCCCAAGGCGATGGACGTGCTGAAAAAGATGAAAAACCACTCTTCAACGTAGCCTATAGCTTCACTTTCTAAACGTTCTCTCTCTGAGGATGACCGCATCAAGGGGGCGCAATGCCCCTTTTTTATGCCTAA
>JAFGXP010000003.1 GCA_016936535.1 Thiotrichales bacterium
ATTCTAGTCATCTACGAACACAACGCAACCCCCAAAACCCTCTTTTTTTCACTTTTTTACCCTTTTTTTAGCCTTTTTTTCAATCCAGCCACTTATACACTCCAATCCACATCTTATCCACAGGGTTGTTCATCTTTTTTCTAATTGTCTTGAGACTGGTTGAGCGGTTGAAGTCGAATTTCTGGGTTTTGCCATGGCCCGCTAATACGATATTCATAAGTGATTAAATTCTCGTTTACATCAGGAAGGGCTTTCAGCAATGTATAAACGGCAATCGCAGCCAAAGGATTTGCAATGCCAGCTAAGGCGGCAATGGTTGGTAAGGAGGAACCGATTGCCGGGGTAACTTGTGCAGTTAACGCAAATTGCTCTTCACTTAAGTTAATAAAACCCTGTAAGCCAATTTGGGCTGCCGGTGCATTTAATTTAAACAGTTGCAATCGTAACTGACTTTCATTAAGGAGTGCTTTGCCTTTAATCTCATCATAGACTAACCCCTTATTTGTGACGTCATCCAACTTTAACTGCAAGCGTCTGGCCAGTGAGTCGACACTCAATAGCCCCAGTAATCTCGCAAATCCAGGCTCAACATCTTTTACAACACCTTGTGCCAATTGAAAATCGAGTTTGCCATAGAGGCGATCGAGCTCAAAGCAATCAATTCCGCCAAACCAAGCCACCTCAGAACGAATTGAACTTTGCTCGGATTGAATCCCCCGATTGATACCGAGCAGTTTGATTAAGGCATTCAGATTGGCTGTTTGCAAATCAAAGTTTGCGGCACTGAGGTTTTTTTGCTGATCATAGCGATATTCGCCCTTAATCAGCCCCGCCCCTTCGGCCAGTTGCGCGACAAAATTTTTCGCTTCATAGCCGACTGACATGGGGCGCATCTCAAAACTCAATTGATCGAACTGATATTGATCATAATGCACATTCCGAGCCTGCAAATTCAACGCGCGATATTCTCTTTGACTCGGCTGCAATGGACAAGTTTCTTTCCCCACTACATTGGTCTTCACATCTTGTTGAGATTGTAGGTGTAGCTTTTCAATTTCTAATTGAATGGTGCCTTGCGGTGGCACGAGGGCTTTCGCTTGCATTTGCTGACTTTGCAATTCTACCTTCTGCACTTGGTTCGGAAGGGTTTGTAGGCTGATACTCGCCTCATCAAAAACCCTCTGGTCATAAGCAAGCCGTTTGATTTTCAACTGCGATGCTTGCCAGACTACGTTTGCAAACGCATTAGAGGAAGGCGTTTCGGTCTGTTTTTCCCACCATTGCCACCAGACACCTAAGTTCAAATTGGAGAGTTTGCCTCGAATAAAAAAGTCTTCCCCTCCCCAGTTTCTTTGAGCATCAACCATCTCACCTAAATAAACTTGCAATAATTGCAGCTGGGCTGCATTTAAGTCCCAATGCAGAAGCGTTTGCAGTTGATCACGCATTAAGGAATTTAGAACCAACTGTCCATTTAAGTACGTGCCGGAAATTTCCATGGAGTTTTGCAAATCTTGAGCAGAAAATGGGCTAGGTAAACGACTTTGGGCTTGATGGACTTGAAGTGAGCCTTGGAATTGGAGTGGGTGATTTACTTTCTTTAAGGCATAGTCAAATTGTAATCGATAAGGAAGCGAACGAGAAAAATAGGGCTTTAAGCGTTTATCGGCGCTCTCGCCCTCTAGCGTAAAGCGCATCAGATCGCTTTTAGTAACGGTACGAATCGAAAGTTTCGCTGGGCCGCCTAATAAAAACAGTTTCAGGTTCTGGGCGTTTAAGCTGTTTTCAGTGAAGTCCAAGCGTCCCTGAATCCCAGATACAGTGGACTGGTGTTCACGCTGTAAAAGGCCGTCGCGAATCATCAAAGATCCGGTCACCTGCTCTTCTTTATTCTTCCAGCCACTCAAAGGAACCCAGATACGCGAGAGTTCAAGCTCGGCTTGACCTTCAATCCGCGTAACATCGACAAACCAGTCAGCCACCCCCAATTGCCTTAGCAGTGGCGTGCGCGGCAAAAAAGCAAACAGCTCTGTCATTGGCAGGGCAACCTTACCCTGTAATTCCAACGCCAAATCCTTACGATCCAGATGCGCGAGTTTTGCTACAACAGGAAACGCAGTTGGTACGCCATCCAACGAGAGTGCATCGCTTCGAATCAGCAAATTGGCATCGACAAGTTCAAACTGCAAATCACTGTTTACAACTGCCGGCCAATCGGATTGAAAACGAAATCCTGCTTGAGCAATAGCACCCTTTAATTTAAGTGCTCTCAACGATTGCATCCACTGTGGCTGAGTGCGATCGTCAGCAGAGAGCGTTGTTTCATCATAGTCCGCTTGAAAGGCAACCGAGCCTCCTTGCAGCTGAGCGTCCTTTAGCCAATTGCTTAAATCATCTTCCATCCAGCGATAAGGAAGGTATTGGCGCAGGAGTGCGACCGAGGGCGCATTGACTTGCGTACTGAATTGCAATCCTTGCTGACCATAAACTAAGCGGCTGACGTCAAAACGAAGTCCATCTGCACGCACGGTAAAAGCAGATAGCTCCTGTTTGTTCAGGTTGACCGAAAGTTGGGGAGGCAAATCTAAGCGCATCGGCTTATTGTGGATAGCGGGTTCATAAACCCAAACCGGCTGAAGTGTCTGCAAAGTGAGTTGTTGTGCCTTTTTTTGCAGCTTTACCGCTTGAGCGGCAACGCCAGGATAATCGGTAAGAGGAATCCCTAAACGTGCCACTTCCATTTGCAAACTTGGAACCTGCAAGGTCTCCCAATTCAACACCAGGGCGAAATCAGCCAGTTGCAATTCCACCGCCTGATTCAACAAGCCGTTTACATAGGGGCCCTCAATAAAAACACGCAACATTTGCTTAAAGGGTGCAATGTCAAATCGATCAGCTTTAAGCTCAAGCGTTTTATCAGTGGCTAGAGTTAATTCAATGGGAGAAAGGGTTTGTACATAGCGGTTATCAAGTTGAATCCGACTTAACTCAAAATGCATTCGTTGTTCAAGGGAACCGGCTTCAGCGAAAGGGTGCCATTTCACCTGTAGGCCAAGACTTTGAGGAAGCACGCCATTATCTTGTGGCCACTGCAAAGCCTGTGCATTCAAACTGAGCTGCATTTGTTTAATGCGCGAATCCTGAAGTTGTGCATTCAGCTCAAGCAACGCCTCGCCATTGGGCAGAACTTCGGCCCATTTTTGCGGCAGCAAGTTTGCAAAACGCTGTACCGGTAAGGGCTGATAAGAAAGAAGATCCATCTGACCATGGCTAATTCCACCCCAAGAATTAGGACTTAAATTCAGGCGCAGACTGAATTTTTCAAAATCAAGTAATGGCAGGTAGCGGATACTAAATTCTGCCACTAAATTAATTTGTCTGCCTTTAACCCAATCCAAGCGATCAATTTGCAACACACTGCCTTGAGCAAATAGAAAATCGTTTGCGACCAAGCGGTCAATCGAAACTTTTTGCCATAGCCTCTGAGTAAATGCACGGGAGCGCAAGAAATCAACTAACTGGGCGTAAACGTCGGTCAATGCCTGGGCACTTTGCGGAACAAGGTCTGAAACCGAGTCTGTCGCAGATGCCCGCTTACGCACGCTCAACTGAGTTACCTGCAATCGCTCACCATAACTAATGAGCGGAACGAGGGGAGCAAACAGATTGATATCGCCCTGCAAGTGATGGGCTTCTAAAACAAGCTGCTCTGAACGTATCGACACGTTACTTAGATCAAACTCTACCCCAAGCCAAGTCTGTTTAAGCTTGATCTCTTGTACGGAAATCGCCACGCCACTCCAGCGCTCAACCCAACTCAAGGTTTGTTGCGGAGCCTGTTGCACACCCAAAATCAGTAATCGACTCAGCAACAAATACAAGACAAATAAGCCGAGCAAAATTTCCAGTAGCGTATGGGTGCGCTTCAATAACATAAAATGAACGACTCCTTACATCACATCCGTTCTATTTTGTAGCTGCGCCTCTGCACCTACATCATCACCACATCATATTGCTCGGCGCTGTAAGCGCTTTCGGCCTGAAAACGAATACTCTTATTCAAGAACGCCTCCAGCTCGGCCACGCTACTTGACTCTTCGTCCATAATTCGCGATACCACCGACTCCGCAGCAATCACACGATATTGTTTCGCATCAAACGAACGGGCCATACGGGTGATTTCTCGAAAAATTTCATAAGCCACGGTTTCTGCCGTTTTCACAGAACCCCGTCCATTACACACCGGACACGGCTCACACAAGGTACGCTCCAAACTTTCTCGCGTCCGTTTACGGGTCATCTCCACCAAACCCAGACTGGAAATACTGCTAATAGATGTTTTCACCCGATCGCGACTCAACTCTTTGTCTAAAGCAGCTAAAACATGTTGCTGATGGGCTTTGTCATCCATATCAATAAAATCGAGGATAATAATCCCACCTAAATTTCGCAAGCGCAATTGACGAGCAATCGCTTGCGTCGCCTCAAGATTCGTGCGATAGATAGTCTCTTCAAGATTTCGATGCCCCACAAAAGCGCCGGTATTGACATCAATTGTGGTCATCGCTTCGGTCTGATCAATAATCAAATAGCCGCCGGACTTTAAATTGACGCGCTTATGCAACGCAGCCTGAATTTCTTCTTCGATGTTATAGAGGTCAAAAATGGGCCGCTCACCTTTATACAGGCCTAAGCGATCCGCCAACTCCATGACATATTGATCGACAAAACGCTGCATCTTTTTATGCGTCTCGGACGAATCGACTCGAATTTTCTCAATCCGTGCAATCGGAATGTCTCGCAGAATCCGTAAATACAGGGGCAAATCTTCGTAAATAACCGATGGCTTACGGGCATTACGAGCTCGCTCTTGAATACCACTCCATAAACGCTGCAGATAAATCATATCGGCCCGCATTTCATGAAAATCGACCCCTTCCGCCACCGTACGCACAATATAGCCACCCTCGGCTTCATTGAACTCCGGAATCTGTTTTACCATTTCCCGCAACCGCTCACGCTCCGCGCCGGAATCAATTCGTTGGGACACCCCCAACGTTTTTTCCGTTGGCATGTAAACCAACATTCTCGATGGAATCGTGACTTGCATGGTCACTCTAGCGCCTTTGCTTCCCAAAGGGTCTTTGACCACTTGCACCATAATTTTTTGACCACAATGCAATAACTTGGCAATGTCTTCGCAGTTTTCATCCTCGGCACCAATTGCTTTATGGCAAACATCCGAAACATGCAAAAACGCCGCGCGCTCCAAACCCACATTCACAAAAGCCGCTTGCATACCGGGTAACACCCGATCCACCTTGCCCATATAAATATTGCCGACCAAACCACGTTTGTTGGAACGTTCAACCCAGACCTCTTGTAACACCCCGTTTTCAACCCAAGCAACTCGCGTTTCATTGGGCGTTACATTCACTAAAATCTTCTCTTCATTGTGCATGAGATACGCCTTTTAAGCTGGTGCAGACGCAGTTAAGTCAATGCCGGCGCGGACAAAGCCCCGATGCTGCAACAGTTGATCGAGTTCGTAAAGCGGCAAACCCATAACCGCATAAAAACTGCCATTAATCTTTTTAATATAACGCGCGGCCGCGCCCTGAATCGCATAGGCACCCGCTTTATCCAAAGGCTCACCACTGGCAACATAGGATGCAATCCAATCTGAATCCAAAGCAGCAAACTCCACCTCGGTTTGCTGCAAACAGGAGGCCACCTCCCCTTGATGCGCCACCGCCACCGCCGAAAGAACCAGATGAACCTTACCAGAGAGCTGACTCAGCATCTGTTGGGCATCCTCTTCATCTCGCGGCTTGCCCAAAATTTGATGATTGAGCACGACAACCGTATCGCCACCAACTACCCAAGCCTCTGGATCGCAGGTCAATTTTGCGCCGGCCAATGCTTTGATTTCCGCAAGGCGCTTAACATAATCGCGGGGAGACTCATTAGGCTTTACCGATTCATCAACCTGTACATCGACGATCTGAAATGATAAGTCCATCTGCTTTAACAATGCCTGACGTCGTGGCGAAGCCGAGGCGAGGTACAAGACGGGCTGTCCAACTAATGCCATAAAATCCTCAAATTAAACCTTGCAATCCAATCAGAACTTTTACTAATTGACTGCGTTTTGCCGCTCATTCTACCGCGAGATTCGGTAAAATGCCGGAATTGGCTTGCATTTGCTAGCGCAAATTTTCTTTTTTAGAGATTGAAACCGATGCTTCTTGATCAAGTGATTACCGACCACAGCAAAACCCATCTTGAACAGTGCTTTTCTGGCTGCGAACTGGTGGCTGAGCTGCCCTTTTTTTCCATCCTCGCCAAAAACGCAGCCGTACCTTGGTTACTGTTCATTCCAAAAGCTGGCTTGGATAACAGTTCGCAAATGCTATTACTCTATGGCCAAATGCTCAAACTTGGCAATGCCCTGCAAGCCCGAGGACGTGGACATTACAACCTCGCCAAAATCGGCAACAAAAACCCTTGGCTGCATTTTCATCTGGTGTTTCGACATGAACGAGATGGTGCTTGGCCGGATGCCATTTGGTGCCACGAACCCCTAGCAGAAAACCCCAACCTGACCAAAGCCTTGATTAAAGAGATAAAACAGCTGCTGCTCGATGCCGAAACACCCAGCGTTTAGACGGGAATAAAACCAAGTATCACTTTTGCAAAAGTTGAAACATCAACTCTGCACTCAACCAGTCTTCTGGCGTATCAATATCTTGAACTCGATGACGAGGCAAAACAAACGCACTGGCTTGCGCTGAAAACAGCGGAAGTTGTTGTTGCCAAGCCTGTGCATCCCCCCAATAAAACTGGCCCGCATCATGATAAGCGGGCTGCAAATCTTGTGAACGCTGGTTGAATTGATCAGGAAAAAACATTTCAACCCGGCCATCATTGCGAATGCTTAACGCCCGTTGAATCGGTGAAGCGTAGGCCGTAACCGAGAAGCAATAATGCGCATTGGTTTGCTGTTTTTGCTGCCAAGCTTTCTGCAACATCTCCGGCTGCACGAAAGGCGCGGTTGCATACAAACAGCAGACTTCATCGGCAGCTTGGTTGTTTTGTGCCAGCCAATCAACCGCATGTTTAATCACCGGCAAAGTTCCTGCATAATCATTGGCCAACTCGGCGGGACGCATAAAAGGAACCTGCGCACCAAATTGCAGCGCCACCTCGGCAATTTCAGCATCGTCAGTCGAAACAATCACCGCATCAAAACAAGCCGAGTTAAGTGCGGCTTGAATCGAGTAAGCGATCATTGGCTGGCCACAAAAGGGTTTAATATTTTTGCGAGGAATGCGTTTACTGCCCCCTCTTGCTGGTATGACACAGACCTTCACCGCAGCAACTCCCGCAGCACTTGAACGACTAGGTGCTGATCTTCATCGGTTAAGCCTTGATACATTGGCAAACTAATCGTGCGCTGATAGTAATCCTCAGCGTTCGGAAAATCACCCGCCTGAAAACCCATCTTTTGATAATACGGCTGCAAATGCACGGGAATGTAGTGCACGTTCACCCCAATCCCTCGGTCACGAAGCTGGGCAAAAATGGTGGCACGATCATGCTCTTTTAGCAGCACCGGATAAAGATGTAAGGCAGAGTGACTTTGCGGAGATTGAAATGGCAACTGTAAAGGCAAATCAGCAAGCAACTGATCATACGCTTGGCACAAAAGGTGACGCCGCTGAACAAAGGCCTCAAGCCGTTGCATCTGACTGACACCTAAAGCCGCTTGCAACTCGGTCATTCGATAGTTATATCCCAACGCCAACTGCTGATAGTACCAAGCCCCTTCACTGGGCTGGGTCATCCGTTGAGGATCTCGACTGATGCCATGACTACGCAAAAGTTGCATTTTTTGTGCTAAGTCTGCATTTTGTGTCGTCGCCAAGCCCCCTTCGGCGGTGGTGATGATTTTAACCGGATGAAAACTAAAGACCGTGATGTCACTGTAACGGCAATTGCCAATTGGCTCCCCAAGGTAACGGCCACCAATCGCATGCGAGGCATCCTCTACAATTTTAAAACCATAACGTTGACTCAGCTGATGAATAGCACGCATATCACAAGACTGGCCGGCAAAATGCACGGGAACCACAACCTTGGGCAAGCGGTTATGACTTTCAGCCCAGGCCAATTTCTCGGCTAACTGCTTAGTACAAAGCGTATAGGTTTGCGGATCGATATCGACAAAATCAACTTGAGCGCCGCAATAAAGTCCACAATTCGCCGAAGCAACAAACGTATTGGGCACCGTCCACAACCAATCACCTTCACCAAGTTCCAAAGCCAGGCAAGCCAAATGCAGAGCCGATGTGGCGCTGTTGACAGCCACCGCAAATTCCGCCCCCACAAAACGAGCAACCGACTGCTCAAATAAAGGCACTTGCGGCCCCTGAGTTAAGAAATCAGACTGCAGAACCGCTAGCACGGCGGCCACATCTTCTTGATTTATCGCCTGACGACCATATGGAATCATCGTTTCTTCTCGCTACTTAGACTACATCGGCTCAACTTTTGCCGCCATGTGCAAAAACTGTTCTGGGCTGAGCCAATCTGGATTATTGCCGGAATGGTATTCAAAGCCTTGAGGAACAAACTCCCCTGTTTCACCCAAACCGTTATGACGAAAATCGCATTTATGTGCAAATTGAATCGTTGGGCAAATCACATAATGATCTTCAAACGCTAAAGTCAAATGACTATCATCGGCAGGACACATGATTTCATGCAACTTTTCGCCAGGACGAATGCCAACAATTCTTTGTGGTAAATCCGGCGCCATTGCTTTCGCCAATTCGGTCATATACATTGACGGAATCTTTGGGACAAAAATCTCACCGCCTTGCATTCTGGCAAAATTCTTCAAAACAAACTCGACGCCTTGACGCAAGGTAATCATAAAACGCGTCATTTGCGGATGGGTAATCGGTAAATCGGTTGCCCCCTCGGCCAGCAATTTACGGAAAAAGGGCACCACCGACCCTCTGGATCCGACCACATTGCCATAACGTACAACCGCAAAACGGGTCTCCCGCTTACCGACCATATTATTGGCGGCTACAAACAGTTTATCGGAGGCTAATTTGGTCGCTCCATAAAGGTTGATTGGATTGGCAGCCTTATCGGTTGACAAGGCAATCACTTTCTTAACCTGGTTTTTAATCGCCGCCTTAATCACATTTTCAGCACCATTGATGTTGGTTTTAATGCACTCCATCGGATTGTATTCCGCAGCAGGCACCTGCTTCATGGCCGCCGCGTGAATCACAAAGTCCACCCCTTCCATGGCTTCCATCAAACGCGCACCATCTCGGACATCGCCGATAAAATAACGCATACAAGGATCGTTATAGACCTGTTGCATCTCAAACTGTTTGAGTTCGTCTCGAGAAAAAATAATGATTTTTTTAGGTTGATACTGCTCCAGCAAAATCTGTGTATATTTTTTACCAAATGAACCGGTGCCGCCGGTAATTAAGATCGTTTGATTATCAAACATAGAATTCCTTTAAGATGTTAGAACCGCATTTTCGCGCGCTAAAATAAAACCTGCGGTGAACGCGATGACAATCAGAAAGCTCAAAGTTGTCGCATTAAGATGCCACATACTAATGCTTAAGAAAAAATCGAGGTATAAAAAACAGCTCACCGCTCCCGCAACCGCCAAGGCACGAGTTGCCGCACAAGGGCTAGTCAAGCGCGCCATGTAGAATTTGAGCAAGGTAAAAAACAGCCACAAGAGCGCGCCAAGCCCAAACACACCGCGAAAAACCCATTCCTGCAAATATTGGTTATGCAACTGAGCAAACTGCCGCAAATCCGGGTGCGCCTGTCCCGTATCAATCAACGCCTGCAACCCAGCAACATAACCGTTCTGTCCCAGCCCCCAAAATGGCGACTCACTGCCCAACTCAACGCCCAATCTCCACATTTCCAAGCGAGCACCCAGTGAACTGCTCACCTCACCAGCGTCAAAATAGCCGACTAAATCATGCCAAGCAAGCACCAGACGCTGCTGCACCGAATTTTCAAACGACATCAGCGTAACAAAACCTAAAACCAGTATCGATATCGCCAAGATTCGCCAAATCTTTCGGTAAGGCGCAGAACCAACCAAATGATAAAACACGAAATAAAAAGCCAAAGGAATCGCGATCCACCCCCCTCTTGTTCCCGAAAGCAAGGACAACATCACCCCAAGCCCAAAGGCCAATATCAATCCCAAACGCCAAAGCCTTTTCATTCGAACCGATGGCAATTCCTCAGTCCAAATCCAGCCCGCCAATGCCAAAAACGCAAACAACAGCGAAAGATTCCCAAAATACAGGGGGTGCGTGATGACCGTTCCAGCAAGCCGACTGCCATCCCAGGCATAGTCGCCGATCCAAATTGCATCAATGGCGCTAAACAAAAGCGCAAGCACCACAAAAGCCCAAAAAAAAGCGATTCGAACATGGCTGCGGACAATGACAAATAGCACAACCGAAATCATTAAAAACTTCAGCGGCTCATCCAGAATATTCAAGGGTTCCTGATGAAACCCCCATCCGAGCCAAGCCGCGATAAAATACAGCGTAAAAGCAAAAAAAAGGCGTCGCTCGTCCACGCAAAGCGACCAAGACCCCGAACTTGCTAATCCCAAACCCAATAAAAACAAGAGACCGGGCAAAATGTTTATGCCACCGGGCAGGGTAAAAAAAACCAGCGCATAAAGCAGTAAAGCCCACTCCAACCAACTTACGGAGATTTTATTTAGTAAGATTGCTTTCATTGCCTTTAATTCAAGAAACCCTTTCGATGGCCTTACTTAAAAAAATCCGTAAAGAAATGAACAAAACCTTAATTCCATTACGCCTGAGCTTAACCGTACCTTGGCGTTTTAGGCACTTTGTTCGTCATCCAAAGCCAAACCCTAAACTGCCAGTGATTCTCACCCTCACCTCTTATCCAAAACGCTTTCCCAGTCTGCATCTCACCCTGCAATCCTTGATTTTGCAAACGCCGGCTGCAGAGCAGATTCTACTCTGGATTGCTCCAGAAGATGCCGTCCTTCTGCCCAAGAAAGTGCAAAACCTGATTGATCAGGGCTGGGTTAAGCTCTGTTTAACCGAAGACACTCGTTCTTATAAAAAAATCATTCCCAGCTTAATCGCTTATCCCGAGGCCACTTTGGTCACGGTTGACGATGACGTTTACTACCCGCCTGAGATGCTTAACACCCTCTATAAAATGCACTTGAAATTCCCAAATCAAGTGATTGCTAACCGCACTCACTGCGTCATAGCCGGAAGCGAAGGTACGCTTGCGCCCTATCGGGAATGGCCCAAAAATCAACAAAATCCACACTGTCCGCAATCAAACTTTCAAACCGGCATTGGCGGCGTGCTTTATCCGCCCGCCGCTTTGCATTCGAAGGTAACCGATGCAAACGAGTTTTTACAGCTTGCCCCACATGGGGATGACATCTGGCTGTACTGGATGATGCGTCTCAATGGGCGTGTTGCTCTTAAGACCGAGAATGCGTTTACCTTTCCGAGCTGGCTGGGTTCGCAAAAATTTGCGCTTTACAAACAAAATACGCGTCAAAACGGTAATGACCCGCAAATTCAAGCCATGTTGAAACGATTTGGTTCTCCCTTAGCAATGCCGGTCACCCCTTCGTAAGCACTTCCTGATAGACCTGAAAGTTGCCCTCGACCATTTTTGCAACCGAAAAATGGTCACGCATACGCTGTTTACCACACAGACCGAGCTGGGTTCTTAACTCCGCATTCGCCAGCAACCGTGCAAGCGCCTGCTGCAAAGCTTCACAGTCTGCTGGCGGCACCAAAAGACCATTTTCCCCGTCTTGCACCGCCTCTGGAATGCCACCAACCGCACTGGCAATAATCGGCACCCCCTGCTGCGAAGCTTGAAGCAACGCAATGCCCAAGCCTTCCATCAGTGCAGGATGCACCAATAAATCCAAACAGCCAAACAATCCCGGCATATCCGGACAAAAACCAGCAAATTGCACCCTGTTTTGTAAATCCAAGCCCTCTACTTCTTGCTCCAGTACATTACGATAAGCGCCCTGACCAAAAAAAATGACCCGCAGATTTGGGTATTGCCTCACCAGACTCGGCAAAGTTTGCAACAGAAAACGATGACCTTTACGCTCAATTAACTGTGCAACCACACCCAACACCACATCAGACTGACTTAAGGCAAAACGCCGGCGAAATGCCATTCGATCGCAGGCAACGGTTGCGTCCTCAGCCACCGCACTTCGCACGGTAATGACTTTTTCGGCGGGCACGCCTTGTGCCAGAAGAACTTGGCGAATCCCGTCTGAAATGGTAATCACTTTTTGATACCATCCGTATTTTTGCTGAGCAACCCAAGCGTTTTCGGGATTATCCACCCGACGTGAAATTACCGCAGGTACACCCAGCGACCTCGCCGCCAATCCTCCCCAAACCTCGGCACCGCGGCGACTGTGAACATGCACTAAATCGGGCTGAACCTGTTTTATTACCCGACGAATACGCCAAAACAGTCTAAAATCCAAATCGCCTTGTGCCGGAATAGTTTGCACCTCAAATCCCTGAGCCCTCATCTCTTGGGCGATCACACTCCCCTCAGGCGCGAGCAAACAATTTTCTACTGCAAATTGTTCTCGCAATCCACGCAAGATAAACGCCACCTGCTTTGCGCCACCATACAAATTCATCCCCAACTCAATATGCAGTACTCTCACATCAACTCCTATTTTTGCTCGAGCAGATGCTGCCACGCCTGAAACACCCGATCTGGGGTCAAGGCACGCATGCAATCAAAACGGCCATCGCACGTTGGATGACGACGACAGGGCGAACATGGCATTTTATGGTAAAGCACCTGTGCCTGTTGCGTTCGTGGATTTTGGTAAGGCAAGGTAGAACCAAACAACGCGAGAGTGGGTCGTTTTTCGGCAATCCCAATGTGGGTTAACCCAGTATCAACACCAATCACACCTTGAGCCCGACGAATCAGAGCAATAGCTTCCTGAATCTGAGTCTGACCGACTAAATTGACAACCTGTTGCGGCATGGCCTGCATCAACGCCTGTGCCGCGGCAACATCGGCTGGCCCCCCTAAAATCACAATAGGCTGCCAGGATGGAAATAAGCAGGCCAAACTTTGCCAGTTCTCGGCAAACCAATGCTTTTGAGGGCGGGTGGTAAAGGGACAAAACACCAGGTAGTTATTACCCACTTGAGCGAACAGACTTTCGCTTTTGGGGGTATCGAGCTGAGTAGGCAATTGCATCCAAAACTGTCGAGTATCGCATCCCAAATACGCGGCCAGAGCCTCGTATTCTGAACTGATTAAGGCGCCGTCCACCGCGTCACCAGATACGACTTCATCCATCCATCTTGCCGTCCCCTCCTTGGCATTCAAACCCACTTTGCGTTTCGCGCTGGACCATTTGACCCAAAGTGCACTTTTTATCAAACCTTGAAGATCAAGAGCCAAATCAAATTCTTGCGCACGCAATTGCTGTTTTAACGCGCGTATTTCACGCCACACACCGAGCCACTTTCCTGCTTTAAAAGCCTCTTTCCAGCGCCCTTTGGGAATCAGAATCAACTGATCAATTAAAGGGTGATTGCGGATGACATCGGCAAATTCTGGCTGCACCGCCCAATGGATTTCAGCATTTGGAAAACGGGTTTTCAACGCGGCCAGCAAGGGCGTTGCCATCACTAAATCCCCCAGCGCGCTGAGACGAACAATTAACACTTTCATGGTGATGAATTTAACTCAATACAGGTGAACATCGGTTGACGACAGCAATAGTCCCAAATATGAGCGAAACCCTCAGCCTGCGCTTGACTGGCAAAGCCCGATAAGGGCAGGCGATAAAGGGTAATCGGTAAATCGGGACGAAGCAAAGCGAGCGTATCCAGCGCCGAACTGCCAAAACTGCAAACAATGGCGTCTGAGGCAAAATACGGAAAGTAAAGCTCTAGAGGGTAGTCCAATTTTACACAAGCAAACCCATATCGCTGGGCCCAACCCTTAACCAGAATCTCATCATCGTAACGATGCATGATATACAGCAAAGGCCCTTCATGTCGGTGACGCGCGACCACCTCGGCCATTTTTGCTTCCAAACTTGGATAGGTTTGCAGGATATTGGTTCCAATAAATACCACTTTGCGCTGAGCAAGCAGGTCAAGTTGCGGGAGCTCCGGCCGCAAGCGATGCAAAAATTGCAGCGTGTTTTTCTGGGCTAGCTGCGCTTTTTCGAGGGCATAATCGGCATAATACGTAAAAAACTCTGAGCGTTGAACAAAGCTTTTATTCAAACGCTTTAGGAATTTATTTTTATGCAGACCAACCGCCTGCGGTCGCTGCAAAATCGTTAAGGTCTTTTGGCCGTCATCCACTAAGATTGGGTGCGCTTGCGGCAAAGAATTTACCAGCCAAGCGGCCCAAGACGCATAGGTTCCATAAACAACATAGTCAATTGGCGAGGGAAGCAACCGCAATAGCCGGTGTAACTTTAACGGGAAAAGCAAACGAAAAGAACGGCTTAGGGCAAAAAAGTACACCTGTTGCAAATCAAATAGCGTTACGAGTTCTTGCATCCGCCGATGGTTCGTTTGGCAATCGAAAAACAGCACATAAACCCCATTTAACGAATAGGTTTTTTCGGCCTCGATTAAATTAACCAGTTGCAGGGGCGTTTGCCCAATCAAAAGTGCGTGTTTCATCTTCTCTTTTAGCGCTAGGACGAGACGCAATCAAAGCCCAGTTTGAGCCACAACGCACCCCGTATTTGGATGGGCAAAAAACCCTTTTATGATACAGTTTTTAAACCCCTGTCGGGCTAATTTAGTAAAATGCAGGCCAATTTTACTGCCGCATGAGCCAAAAGCATCCCATGATTCATCCCGATACCTTGCGCCTTTATAAGCGCCTGCTTGGTTATATCCGTCCTTACTATAAAGTGGTTGCCATTACCCTGACCGCCTTATTTATTACCGCGGCTGTCACCCCTTTGTTACCCGCTTTACTCAAAGAAGTGGTGGACGAAAGTCTTATTGCCAAAAACCAAGAGACCCTTGTAACCATTCCCCTGCTCATCATTTTGATTTTTATGGTTCGCGGTTTTGCAGAATATGCCAGCAAAGTCGCTGGTGAATGGGTCGCCCACAAAGCAATTCAAGATATCCGATCCGAGCTGTTTTCCAAGTTAAACCGCCTCAGCGAACAGACACATCGTGACTATACCGAAGGCAACCTACTCTCAAAAATTACCTACGATGTTCCGCAAGTTGGCGCAACCTTGAGCCAAGCATGGATGGTGATTATAAAAGAGTCCCTGATTGTGCTGGGCTTGCTCGGTTTTTTGTTTTACACCACCTGGCAGCTCACCTTACTGATCTTAGTGATTACGCCAATTGTGGCTTGGGTTCTGAATCGCGCCAGTCAGTTGATGCGTCAATCGAACCGGCATATTCAAGCCAGTATGGGACAGCTGACCCAGCGACTGGGAGAAACCCTCAAGGGGCACAAAGAAATTAAAATTTACGGCGCACAAGCTTATGAACAGGAACGCTTTGATCAAGCCTCAGAGACCCTGCGAAAGCACACCATGCGTTCCGTCCGAGTAGCCGCCGCGAATGTCCCCGTCATTCAATTGATTGCCTCGGTTTCTTTAGCTGGAGTCATTTACGTTGCCTCGGTGATGTCCGTTAAAGACTTATTAACACCAGGCGAGTTCATCGCTTTTGTCACCGCAATGGTCATGATTTTTGACCCTCTGCGTCGTCTGACCAACATTAACACCACCATTCAACGCGGTATGGCTGCGGCAGAAAGCATCTTTGAAATGCTCGACCAGACCGAAGAAGACCCAGGAAAAGGACAACGACTTGATTGGGTAAAAGGCCAAATCGACATTCAAGCGCTTGATTTTGGTTATCTTGACCTCCCATTATTTCAGCAGCTCAACCTCCATATTCCAGCGGGGCAAACGTTTGCACTGGTCGGCAGCTCTGGCAGTGGCAAAAGCACACTTGCTAATCTGCTCAGCGGCTTCTATCCACCTCAAGCGGGTAGCATTCTGTTAGATGGCACCGACATCCGTCAGCTTGATCTCCCTTTTTTACGTCAGCAAATCGCTTACGTAAGCCAAAATGTCATTCTTTTTAATGACACCCTTGCCGCCAACATTGCCTACGGACGCACCGATCTGCCGCTCGAACAGATTGAAGCGGCCGCCAAAGCCGCTTATGCTTGGGAATTTATTGAAAAACTGCCCGAAGGCTTAATGACGTTAATCGGTGAAAACGGAGCCAGTCTTTCAGGTGGACAACGCCAACGCATTGCACTGGCACGAGCGTTTTTGAAAAATGCCCCGATTTTGATTCTGGATGAAGCCACCTCCGCACTCGACACACAAAGTGAATTGCAAATCCAAAAAGCACTCGAACAAATCAAAGAAAACCGAACCGTTATTATTATTGCGCACCGTCTCAGCACCATTGAAAAAGCCGATCAAATTGTGGTTTTTGAACAAGGTCGCATCCTTGAGCAAGGCACGCACAGCCAATTGCTGGGACAAAACGGCAGCTATGCCCGACTTTATCAACAAGGCGAATTTTGCGATGACGTCCACACCAACTAACCGCGACCAAACACGTCAAAAACGGTTTATCGCCCCTCAATACTGGCCTATTTGGTTGGGTGTCGGTTTGTTACGTGGCCTCAGTTTATTACCGAGCTCAGCACAATTTGCCACTGGCCGCCTGCTCGGCACTGCACTCTATTGGTTCGCGATCAAACGACGAAAAACCGCTCTGGCGAACATCCAACTGGCGTTTCCAGAAAAAAGTGCACAAGAACAAAAAGCTCTTTGTCGTGCGCATTTTGGCTCATTGGGCATGAGTTTTGCCGAGATGGCACTGGTTTGGCATGGTGCCAAACGGTATAAAAATTGGCCCGACGCTGCCGCGCAACTCGTCGAATTTCATGGACAAGAATATTTGCAACAAGCCTTGGAGAGTGACCGTGGGCTCTTAATACTTGCTCCTCACTTCACAACTCTCGAAGTGACTGGACTGTTTATTGGACTCCTAACGCCCTATCATGCCGTGTATCGTCCGCATAATAATCCGCTTATGGATGCGATTATTGCCAAAGGCCGCAGTCTTACTTGTTCCGATGGTACTCAAGTTCAACCGGTGGCCAATCACAACACGCGCTTAATGCTCAAGGTACTCAAATCCGGTCAGGCAATGACACTGTTACCCGACCAACGCTATCGCGCCAAAGGATCAATAGCGGTGCCCTTATTTGGCAAAATTTGCCCTAGCAACCCCGCCACCTCAAAACTCGCCAAGCTCAGCGGCTGTGCGGTCATTCCTACCTTTACCTTTCGCCATTTAACGACACAAGGCCCTCGCTATCAGGTCCATTTTTTACCTGCACTGGAAAACTTTCCCAGTGGCGATGACTATGCTGACACTCTTCGTTTACACCACTTGTACGAACAAGCGATTCGGCAAGCACCCGAACAATATCTTTGGGTGCATGATCGCTGGGACCTCAAACGCCAAAGCAGCGCTTAAGCAAAGACAGAACATAGCCAAATGGATTGAGGTACAGAAGAATTTCACTGAGCCAGGCACTAAGAAATAAGACCTCGCTGCAGTCAATGGGAACGCATTCTGTGCCTTATTAAATAAAAAAGCCGCGATTCAGTTTAAGCTAAATCGCGGCCTTTCGACGTTGGCAACACCGTCAATAATTGAGCTCAATGCCCGCCAACATGATGGGGATCAAAGTCAATGAGCACATACTCTGTTCCGCAATAAGGACATTTGGCTTTGCCGGTTTTTTCAATCGGCAAAAATACCCTTGGGTGCGAATTCCACTGACTCATTTGCGGCATCGGACAATGCAATGACAGATCTTTACTGCTCACCTCAATGTACTTTTTGCTGTGGGTTGAGTTTGAGGACATTGGGCTCTCCTAAAGCAAATTTTAATTTGAAACCTGGGTTAACCACGCCATATGCTGCGGTGAACGCCCATGAACAATGTCAAAGTACATCGACTGAAGTTTTTCGGTAATCGGACCGCGGCTACCACAACCGATTTCACGATTATCCAACATACGAATCGGCGTCACTTCGGCAGCCGTTCCAGTAAAGAAAGCCTCATCGGCAATGTAAACTTCATCACGAGTAATCCGTTTTTCGCGCACTTCAATCCCGATTTCCTTGGCCAATTGCATAATGGTTTTACGAGTAATTCCATCTAGACAAGAGGTTAGTTCCGGCGTGTAAAGAATGCCCTCTTTGACCATAAAGAAGTTTTCACCCGATCCTTCGGAAACGTAACCATCTACGTCCAACAGCAAAGCTTCATGACACCCATTACCAATCGCTTCTTGCAGGGCCAACATCGAGTTCATGTACTGGCCGTTTGATTTAGCCTTGGTCATGGTGACATTCACATGGTGACGCGTATAGGAAGAGGTGGCAATCTTAATCCCTTTGGTTAAATTCTCCTCACCCATATAAGCGCCCCACTCCCAAGCGGCGACCATCACATGAACTTGTAAGTTATCTGCGCGCAATCCCATGCCTTCGGCGCCATAAAACGCCATTGGACGAATATAGGCCGACTTCAAATTGTTTTCGCGGACTGCCGCACGCTGCGCCGCATCCAACGTTGCTTTGTCGTAAGGCATTTTCATATTCATGATTTTCGCGGAGTTCAGCAAACGCTGGGTGTGGGCATCTAAGCGGAAAATAGAGGTTCCTTGCTCAGCATTGTACGCACGCACGCCTTCAAACACGCCCATGCCGTAGTGCAAGGTGTGGGTAAGTACGTGAATTTTGGCTTCGCGCCAAGGCACCATTTCGCCATCAAGCCAAATCACGCCGTCTCTATCTGCCATCGTTTGCATTGAATGTTTACTCCAAAAACAGTGAATTGCCAAAGCGACTGAATCCAGCCGCCAAAGTAAAAAATATAGCCGGTTATTCTAGCGAATCCGACCCTAAACTGTTGAAATAATTTTTAACTCAACCGACTCTTAAGGGTTTGGTCAGTCAGACCACTTACCATTGCGCAATCCCATGCCAAAACCAACAAAATATTGTGTAATCACTTGAAATTTCTGGTGCAAAAGCTAAAATCACTCTTTTGCTATTTCTGCCTCAGTGGGTTCCTTGCAAGAAAGCAACCAAATTGGAAACGTATTTTTGAGCTTAGTTTGCGCCGCTCTCCAAAACGAGCCGCACCCAAAAGCAAGTTGAAAAATGCCTTTCAAGGTTGCTTTTTTTGTTTGTATCCAAAATGAAACGGACTGGGGGCACCACTCGCCCCCAGTAGAATACGGCGTTATCCGGTCACCACATCCAGCCCGATACCGGATTTAAGAGAAAGGAAAACTCGATGTCACATTTAATGAATACCTACGCACGCCTGCCAGTGAGCTTTTGCAAAGGCCAAGGTGCCGTGCTGCAAGACACCGAAGGCAAACACTATCTAGACGCGGTCAGTGGCATCGCAGTCACAAGCTTGGGCCATGCGCATCCCGCGATTGCGGAAGCCATTTGCAGCCAAAGCCAAACCCTCTTGCACACCTCAAATCTGTACCAGATTGAAAAACAAGTGCAACTGGCTGATAAACTCTGCACGCTTTCTGGCATGGAGAAGGTCTTCTTCTGTAATTCGGGCGCCGAAGCGAATGAAGCCGCGATTAAAATTGCCCGCAAATCAGCGAATCAAAAAGGCATTACCCATCCAAAAATTATTGTGATGGAAAACAGCTTTCACGGACGTACCCTCGCCACCCTAAGTGCGACCGGCAATCCAAAGGTACAAGAAGGGTTTTATCCCTTGGTTGAAGGCTTTGTGCGGGTACCTTATGACAATCTAGAAGCGATTGAAGCGCTGCAAGATGACAAAGATATTGTGGCCATTTTGGTTGAGCCGGTTCAAGGGGAAGGCGGAGTCCATGTCCCAAAAGCAGGTTACCTACAAAGCTTGCGCAAACTGTGTGATCAAAATGACTGGTTGCTGATGATTGATGAAATCCAGACCGGAATTGGCCGCACAGGCAAATGGTTTGCTTTTCAGCACGAAGGCATTCTGCCGGATGTGTTGAGCCTTGCCAAAGCCTTAGGCAACGGAATGCCAATTGGCGCGAGCCTTGTAGCGGGCAAAGCCCGCGATATTTTAGTACCAGGTAACCACGGCACCACCTTTGGTGGCAATCTGTTGGCTTGTGCTGCGGCTTTAGCCGTGCTCAATACCTTAGAAATCCATAAATACATTGATCATGTAGCACAAAAAGGCGATGTCCTGCTCCAAGAGTTCAGAAAATCCCTTGCCGATGTGCCAGGTGTGGTTGAAGTACGGGGGAAGGGGTATATGATTGGTATCCAACTCAATCAACCCTGTGGAGTGCTGGTTGGCAAAGCCTTAGAGCAAGGACTGCTGATTAATGTGACTCGTGGCGATACGATTCGTTTACTTCCTCCTTTTGTTATGAATCAAGAGCAGTCGCAGCAACTGGTTCAGATCATCACCCAATTGGTGCGTGAATTTACCGCGACCGCTTCCTAATACAATAAGTTCAATATGACTGTAAGACATTTTTTAACCCTTAAAGATTTAAGCAAAGCCGAGCTCCAGTATGTACTGGAGCGAGGGATTGAACTCAAAAAGCGCCACCAAAATGGTGAAGTGTACGAGCCACTCAAAAACAAAAGCTTGGCGATGATTTTTGAAAAATCATCCACCCGTACCCGCATTTCTTTTGAGGTGGGAATGACCCAACTCGGCGGCCACGCCATTTTTTTATCGCCTCGTGACACACAACTGGGCCGTGGCGAACCGATTGAAGACACTGCCCGCGTCATTTCTAGCATGGTCGATGCGATTATGGTGCGCACGTTTGAACACAATATCATCGAAAAAATGGCAGAAAATGCCAGCGTACCGGTGATTAATGCGCTAACAGATGATTACCATCCTTGTCAGCTCTTGGCAGACATGCAGACTTTTCACGAATATCGCGGCAGTATTGCCGGCAAAACCGTGGCTTGGATTGGTGACGGCTACAATATGTGTCAATCCTATATCAACGCCGCAGCTCAGTACGATTTCAACTTGCGGATTGCTTGTCCAGAAGGTTTCGACCCACGCCAAGATTTGATTGACCAGCATGCTGACCGAGTGCAAATTATTCGCGATAGCAAAGCGGCCGCGGCGGATGCCGATCTAATCGTGACCGATGTTTGGGCCAGTATGGGACAAGAAGAGGAACAGCGTCTTCGACAAAGAGCCTTTGCTGATTATCAAGTCACCGAAGAGATTATGGCTTGCGCCAAGCCGGATGCACTTTTTATGCATTGTTTGCCCGCGCATCGTGGTGAAGAAGTCTCAGCAGGCGTCATTGATGGCCCCCAGTCGGTGGTTTGGGATGAAGCAGAAAATCGTCTCCACGCACAAAAAGCCTTGCTGGAATTTCTCATCAACGGTAAATCAGATTAAGCCTTCATTTATAACGTATTTTTCAAGTAAAAAATGCCAATAAAAAATCCCGCTTAGCGGGATTTTTTATTTAACTATGACCTATCAATCAAGGCGCCGCAGGCTTAGGGTCGGCTGGATCCGTAACGGTAATAAAGGCTGTCGATTTTTTACCGGAAGGAGAAGTGACGGTCAGCTCAACCGTACCAACTTCATCCTGCGCATTATCCGGTTTTGCAGCAAGCACGACAAAAAACTCAACCGCATTGAGTTGATTATCCACTGCCTCAATTGGCAAATCCGACAAATCTCCCACATCCGTTTTCAATTCGATGTTCGAACCGGTCGCCGGTGATTGGCGAATGGCCGCAGTACAACTGGGATGATTAGGGTCAACCGCATCCACCCGTTTAAATGGATTTTCTGCCGTTCCATTGCCAGTGCCATCATGACAAAAAGCCGCGGTGTCTTCGGCCAACACCCACAGTATGGCAAAGCTTGCCCCCGTTCCCAATACAATGTTAGATTGGCAACTGCCATCGGCCTTCAACTTACCCAAGTCATCCAAACAAGATCCCCCTGAGGTTGCCAAAAGAGAGCTTCGTGCAATCGAATCGGCCATAATAAGCGTCGCTTCAGCACGCGTGTGCGTTAAGGTAGCACTTGCAGAAGCGGCACAACGGGCCGAGTCCAGACAGGGCACACCGTTAAACAGACCGTCTTCGCGATTAAAAACCCCATCACTGTTGTAGTCGATATAGCGCTCATCGCGGGCAAAATCCACACTGAACGTTTCGGTGACTGCCGGGTCAAAATGGCCACTTTCATCATCATCACGATAGACTTCGGTTAAATCATCAAACACATCACCGTCGTTAAAAACTCCATCCGCATTACGATCGTAGAAAGATTCATGGCCAATCGCGTAGGCAATAATCTGCACCCGGTGATCTGCTGGACGAGGGTTCTGACTGGTCCAAGTCACCGTACAAGTACTGTCCTCCGTCACGCAGGAACCATCACTCTCGGTGGTGCCGATTCGTCCACCCTCTGTTGTAAAATTGACCACCGTGCCATCTGGCACCGGGTTATTATTTCGATCGGCCAAACGAATCGTTATCGGTACGGCAACACCATCGACTTTGAAAGCCTCCGGTGCAAACGTTTCTAGCGATAAACTCATGCTGTTTTGATCGGGAATTCCGGTGGTAACGGTCAGAAGGTCAGACTGAACAAATAGCGTTTGATTATCGTCCAAGGTTATTCTTGCCGTGACGCGAACGGGGGTCGGAATGGTTCCGGCCAGCACATTGGTTGACACTTCACCAGATAAATTCGACACGGCTTCCGTTTGAGCCAATGTGAGCCCACCCACTTCAGTCGTTAAACGAAATTCAACTCTGGCTCCTTGAACCGGATTTCCGGCGTTATCGACAACCTTAAAGCGAACTTGTGAACTCTCGCCATAACCGACACCGCCGGTTCCTTTTAAGGAAATCAAATTTGGCGTGGCACTGAGAAATTGAATGGACTGCGCCGTCTGTCCACCTTGATTGGATTGCGTTGCAACAAATTCATAATTCACCCGCGCACTGAAGCCTGTCTCTGAGGCCGCATTAAAGGTACCCGGCGCGGTGCCGCTCAGCAAAGAGTCCGGAGCTTCGATTTCCACGGCAGCTTGACCTTGCGCATCCGTCAAAACGACGGTTTGACTCAACACACCCGAAGTTGCGGAAAGGTTAATCAAGGTTTGCGGCACGGGTTGCGCTTGTGCATCCAGTAGGGTCATCTCAACACGAAAATCACCGCTTGAAGAGAAGGTTTCTTGGTTGTCAGTGGCATTCAGCAATCGAACATTGAGCCCGGCTTGGTTTGCCTCTTCAGGATTGCTTTGCACTAAAAAAGCGTAATTTAAGACCGCAGCTTCGCCATTGGCGGCCTGAATCGTCAGCGTACCGCTGTTAGTCGCACTGAGATCGTCAGGTGCTGTTAGGGTTACACTGGCCTCGCCTTTAGAATTAGTAAGCACTTGCGGGGTTGAAAGCTGACCCAACGTGGCTTGTAAAACCACTGCAATGCCCTTTAGCGGATGACCCTCTTGATCAGAAAGCCGTACAAAAATTGATGTCGGCTGTGACGACGGGATTTGACTGCTGTCAGAGATATCCAGCCGAGCACTCAACCCTGCGGTCGGTTGTTCAAAATAGTCGGAACTGCCGCCACCGCCACACCCGGATAACAAAGCGAACCAAACGAACACAAGAACAACATGGGAAAGCGCTTTCATTGGACTACACCTCTTTTCTAGCAATAAAGGCTTGGGTCAGAGTGCCCGAATCCAAATATTCAAGCTCGCCGCCAAGTGGAATTCCTTGTGCTAAGCGTGACACCCTTACCGAGTGCTGCTTGGCTATTTGCATAACATAGTGCGCGGTAGCTTCACCTTCGACCGTTGGATTGGTTGCCAAAATCAGCTCAACCACCCCTCCCTCTTTTAAGCAGGCTTCAAGTTGCGGCAGAGCCAGCTCATCTGGACCAATTCCATCAATTGGCGATAAACGCCCCATCAAAACGAAATAGCGTCCATCAAACACACCCGCTTGCTCAATCACTGCAATATCAGCCGGCGATTCGACCACACAAATCAGTTGTGAATTGCGTTTGGGGGAAGCGCATATTCGACAAAGCTCCGTTTCAGAAAATGTACGGCATTGCTGACAATGTCCTACTTTTTCCATCGCAGTCTGCAGGGCCTGTGCCAAACGGAGTCCCCCTTTTCGATCACGCTCTAACAAAGCATAAGCCATGCGTTGAGCCGATTTGGCACCCACACCAGGTAACACACGGAATGCAGCGATTAAATCATCAATTAACGGGGTGTGCATTGATTTACCTTATTAAATTGGGCAGATTAAAACGGCATTTTCATTCCGGGGGGTAAATTAATTCCAGCCGTCAATGAGCCCATTCTCTCTTGAGATTGACTTTCGACCGCTCGACTGGCGCTATTGACCGCCGCCGCCAAAAGATCTTCCAACATTTCACGATCGTCCATTAAAGACGGGTCTATCTCGACTTTTACCAGTTCATGCTTACCGGTCATGACGACCTTAACCAAGCCACCACCTGCTTCACCTTGCACTTCCATGCGCGCAATTTCTTCTTGGGCCTTGCGCATATTTTCTTGCATCTCTTGTGCCTGTTTCATCAAGTTTCCTAAACCACCTTTTGCACCAAACATAGCGCTCTCCTTCCTTTTTGCTTTATCAATAAAATACGAGACTTTAACGCGGACGAACCGAATTGGGGAGCAGGTTCAAGTCAAACTGCTGCCGTAAATTTGCGAGCAAAGCATCTTGCTCAATCGCCCGCTGAGCTTGAACTTGTCGTTGCGCCTGCTGCTGCAACTCATACTCCCGCGGCGTCAGCTGCGAAACATCATAGGCCGAAGCTTCGGCAAAATGCACTTGCCGCTGTAACCCTTGCCAAATTGCATCCTCCAGCTGTTGAAGTGCCGCAGGTTGACGCGAAAAATCTTGCTGAGGATGCAGTGCCAAACGCACAAATTGATCATCCCAGTCCAATAATACCGAGTGCGAAGCAATCTCCAGCGCCATCCCTTTTAGGGCCATCTGTTGCAACCAATTCTGCCACTGCTGCATCTTCTGCCATGCCGTTTCAGTCATCTCAGCCGGTTTTGCATCAAGCGGCATCGACACCTTACCCATTGCCGAGTCATGTGAGTCGGTCCACATCAACTTTTTAGACTCTGGCTCGGGTGCTTTTTCTGACTCAACTTCTGCAGCAAGGCTTTCTGGGTGAGCGCCTGCCCAAGGCGGAGGCTCCGATAAGTCTGCAGCCGACAGACTGTCCTGATCTCGTACTTTAAATTCAGTCTCAACATAGGCAGGTGTGCGCACCGTCAAATCGGGTACGCGATTGAAGTCTCTCTCTTCAATTTGCGGTGCATCACACTTTCCCTGTTGTAAAAATCCAGCTTGCATCTGCTCCACTAATGAAAGTGACGAAGGGCTTTGCTGTTCAATCGCCGCCGCCTGCGGTGAGGTCAATTCGCTGCGCTTGCCAATCAGATTGCGAGCTGAGCCCATTTGCGCGATCGCAGTCAGTGGATCTAAGGTTTGCAGAACACTCTGACTCGGATCAATGTCGCCGCCATGCAGCGCAAAATCCTCTGATGAGGCAAGGGGCGAATGACTTGAACTGTCCGATGTGGGTGGCGCAGAGACGTTTGAAACTTCCGGATCAGCCTCCGCTCGTGGCATCACAGAGGCCGCCGCACTCTGCTGTAACCCTTGCTTTAATAAAGCCAAGGCTGAGTTGGCTCCAGAGACATTCGATGTTTTCGTTTCGAGTGTGTCAGGACGCTCTGCCGAGGACAAATTCGACCTGTCCTCGCCGCCGACCTGTGCCGACGAAGAAACTGGCTCAAAGGCCAACATTCGCATCAAGCCCATCTCAAAACCAATTCTGCTGTCTGGCGCCCACTGCATATCTTGTTTGGTGAGGAGGCTGATTTGATAAAGAAGTTGCGTACGTTCAAGGGAAAACACTTCGGCCAAGGCGCTTAAAAACTCAAAGGGTAGCGTTTCCGGCTGCGATGCCTCGCTAAAGAGCTGAAAGTAACTGATTTGATGCAGTGTTTCACTCAAATTGGCCAAAAGCGCAGAGTAATCGACTCCCATCGCCGCTAAATCAATCATCACATGTTTAAGGGCTGCACCTTCATCCGCGGCCAAAGCCTGCAAAATCCTCAGTACAAATTGCTGATCGACCAAACCCAACATCGCCTGCACGGGTAGAAACTCGACCCGCCCTGCGCCGTAAGCAATGGCTTGATCCAGTAAACTCAAGCCATCGCGAACCGAGCCGTCAGCGCTTTTGGCAATCAGCGCCAAAGCACTTTCTTCAAACGGAATCTGTTCTTGAACCAGAATCTCAGCCAGATGCTGCTGAATTTGCAGCGGCGTCAAGCGCATCAAGTTAAATTGCAGACAACGCGATAAAACCGTGTTCGGCAACTTATGCGGATCAGTGGTTGCCAGCAAAAATTTAACGTGTGACGGTGGCTCTTCCAAGGTTTTTAACAGCGCGTTAAAACTGCTTTTAGACAGCATATGCACTTCGTCAATCAGGTAAACCTTAAACCGTCCTTGTGTTGGCGCAAACTGAACATTCTCAAGAATTTCACGCGTGTCATCCACCTTGGTTTTTGAGGCCGCATCCACTTCGATCAAATCAATAAAACGCCCTTCATTAATTGAACGGCACACCTCACAGACCCCACAAGGGCGTGAACTGATTCCCTGCTCACAATTCAAAGCCTTGGCAAAAATCCGCGCAATCGTGGTTTTCCCCACCCCGCGCGTACCCGTAAACAGATAAGCATGATGCAATCTCTGCTGATCCAATGCATTGGCTAAAGCCTGCATGACATGTTGTTGACCAACTAACTCGCCAAAATTTTTTGGACGCCACTTTCTCGCTAAGACGCTATAACTCATGCGTAACCTTACATTCGTGTCGTAAATAGGATGTCGTAAAAAACCTAAAGAAGGTGCCAAAAAGCTTGGCAAAATACCGAGTCATTTTACCGTTAGATAACCAGAAAAGGCAGAATTTGAAGTTTAGGAAAGAAAAGAATGGAGGCAACCCTACCCGCCTAACCTCGGCGCACGCAGCCGCTGGTACCGTTGCTTCCTTCCGGACCTGGCGGGGTTCCCAACTTAGCGTCGCGAGGGACGAGCAGAGTTACCATAGAAAGAAATCACAAAGAATTTCTACAAACGAGCCATGATTCTAGAGGCAAAGTGCGTCTTTGTCAAAAATCAAAAGCCACTCTGCTTGCTAGGCCAAGCCAAGAAAACAAAGAAAAAAGCCCAAGCAACCGACTGATTCAGAACTTGGGCCTACAATATGGCGGAGAGCGGGGGATTCGAACCCCCGATAAGCTATTAACCTATACACACTTTCCAGGCGTGCGCCTTCAGCCGCTCAGCCAGCTCTCCCTAAGTTGGCGAATTATACGGACTCCGTAGCCCGATGTCTAGCCGAAAACCCGATGGATTTGAGATTGACTAAGGATTAACTTCTTGCCATTCCCCTGCACGAAATGCAGGTTGTTTGTGGCGGAAAGACTTAAACTCACAATTAATGGATTCAACTGCTGCTGAAAAATCTTTTACTGGCCCCAACAAAAAAATGCTTAAGCGATTGACCAAAGATGGCTTATCCGCTGTCGGTAAACCTTCCAAGAGGGTTTGGCAACTCAATGGTTTAGGAGACGCATCTGCGCTTAGACAACGCTGGGAGACCTGATTGCTCGAATCCGTTCCATAAATACACACGCCCTTACGGCCGATATAAATCGGATCGTGTACAACAACATTGGGTTCGAGTAAATCGTTTAAAACCTGATCAAGACCATCCGCACCAACTAATCCCAACACAGGATCCAACAAAGGGGACAAGGCCTCCAATAGGGAGTTGACTAAACAACCCAATCCCAGCAGACCACAACTCTTACCGCCACCCGTCACTAAATCCAAAACACTATTGATTGTTGTGCCAACCGCAGGTAATAAGCTGTCGCAGTCTGCGGCCAAACCTTGCTGACTCAGCCCTAGCAAATCGGTTAAGGGTCCTAATAAGGAAAGATCGACATTCGCTGTCAATAATGAACATCGATAGCCACTGCCGTTATTTACCAGAACACTGGCCTTCTGGTTGGTTAAGTCGGTATTTTTAGAGAAAATAGAACCCGTGCCCGAATCGGGATTCAGAATATTGAGTAACTCATTTACTGTGGTCAGTAAACCAGCTTGATTAGAGAGAGAATCGGTTCCATCAAAAATAAAAATAGGCAGCTGGCCAAGCGAGTTCTGGTAGTCAGCACGCGAATAATTGCTTTCGACCAAAAGGTTGCCAATGAGGCCATTATTATCTTCAATCGGCGGAATGCCAATAAAACCCTGTCGAGTAGTAAAGTCAATATAAGGATATTTTGAGCGGTTGGCATCGTTGGGGCTCGTTGCGGTAAAACCATATTCACAATAATTCTTACGCGCTGCAGAATTGGGCACCGCGATTGCCGAAGCAATCGCATCCGCCTGCGCAGCGGTTAGCGAGTGCTGAGGGACAACACTGCCACTGAGTAACCCACCCAATAAGCCTTTCACTAAACCAGGAGGCTGATTTGGATAAAAGCCACTTAAAAGCTCTTCTCGAGTGAGCTCTCCCTTCACACATTGTGCATAACGGACATCGCAGTAACACTCTTTATCATTTTGTGCGCCATAAAGAGCACGTCCTTGTGGCGTAAAGCCAAAGAAATCATCGTTGGTCCAAAGCTGCACAGCAACTGCATTAAACTGTGGTAAGTTTTCAAAATCGCTCTGGCCACCGTCAATCTTTTGTTTTAGTGCTTGACGTGGGTTGAACTGAAAAGCAGCAAAATTTATGCTTTGAGGATAATCGGGATTGGCCTCGCCAAGCGCATAAAACTTACCGTCTGAAGCGAAATTGCCAAACACAATTTCTTTATTTAGGGTAGGGATGATGCCATCCAAGCCAGACGAGTTTGCGTTATAACCGGCCTGCGCCACCACGGCATTGGCCATAAAATCGGCTTTAGTCAATGCCGTTGGGTCATTTTCTAGAATTTCTTTGGTAATCGCCAGCTCCGAGCGCAATGCCACTTCGGCAACACTACGGGCATAATTATCCAGTTCTCGATCAATGATTTTGAGATTGCTGTACTGCAACACCAATTGGAAGGCAAAAAGCGCAGCCAAAATCCCCCCCACACCAAAAAGGGTAATAGCGCCTGTTTGACGAGAACAATAGGCAGAATATTGTCGTGATGAATGCATACTAGCCTCCCGACAAAGTATCTAATAAGATGAGGTTATTCAATGCCTTGGCGCTCAAAGGATCCAGTTTCAATGCCTGATTGAAATAACTACGAGCCTGCCCAAAATCTTTTTGCAATAGACGACTAAAGCCCAAATTATTCAAACCACTGACCCGACGTACCACCAAATCGCTTTGCAGCCATTTCTGATAAATTCCCTCTGCTAGGACATATTGCTTTTCCATCAACGCCAGGCGAGCAAACTCCCCTTCATCTTGTACCGTATGCTCAGGAGATTGCGCAATTTGTCGCCACGCCAAAAGAGCCAAATGATACTTTGCTTGTCCTTCATAAGCTTGCGCCAACATTCGGTAAACCTGCAAATCTTCATGATGGATTTTTCGTAATTGCTGTAGCAGCGGTTCAGCCTGCTCATATCGCTGCTGCTTTAACTCCATAGCGGCCAAATCCATCATCAGACGGTATTCTGCTTTGGCATCCACTTCGGTATTGAGCGGAGCGGGGGCCGGACTGCTGTAACTAGGCGTCCCATTTCCAGTTTGCCCTAGATGGGTAAACGACTGAGTTGTGCAACCTGAAACGCTGATCAGACCCACTACCATGAGGATGAACGGCATCGAATAAGCATTTTGGCGCCTGCGCATCTTAAAATCCTCGTCCTAACAAGACGAATTTTTCGCCTACCAGCAAAATAACATAAGGCACCAACATGAACGGAAGAATCACAATCGCCATTTTAGCTGAGGTTTTTGCGGCTTTTTCTTCCATCAAATTTTGCCGCTCTTCATACATACTGCGTGAAAATTGATTCAAAGCCTCGCTGATTGAACTGCCGAGCTTTTCATTTTGAATCAAGACTTGAACCAAATTCTCAATGTCTCGGGTGGGGTTACGCACCGCGAATTGTTGCAGGGCATCAATTCGCGGCACACCAATTTGGATCTGGTCAATCAAATTATCAAACTCCTGACAAATTTCCGGCGAAATATTACGCATTTCGCCGGCAACCCGTTTAATTGAGACTAAATAACTCAAACCGGCGTTCATACAGATTGTGGTCATATCAATAAAGTCTGGCAGCTGTTGATTGATTTTATCCAATCGCTGATGACCCAGTTGAATCAAAATACGCTCCGGCAACAGCATTACTAAAAGCGGTAACGCAACCATCAATAAAGGGGAAACGGCATAAAAAACCCAAAGCACAAACGCCAATAAGAAAGCACCAACCATCACGGCATATTTAATAAAAAAGTACGCCCCTAAATGATGCGACTCATTAAACCCAGCACTGAGCAATTGGTTACTCAGCTGCTGCCGTTGTTTTGCATTGTTTGTGCCTAAGATGAGGCCAACTCGACACCACCAACAGCCGTTATTTTTTTCAAACCCACTGCTAACTTGCCCGCCAATGCCAACTTTGCGCTGGATGCGTTCTTTTTTCAGTTGTACTTGATGCTTGCTACGAAAAACCTGTGCAAGCGCAAGCGCCGCCACCAGAAGCAGCACAACCATCATCCATAGCATCATCGAATAGGATAAATTCATCTAAAAACGAATCCGTAGCATACTGCGTAAAATCAAAGAGCCCAGCAAAATCAACACCACCGAAATACTCAGCAGCTTGATTCCCGTGGGATCCTGCAAAAAAAAGGCCATCGAAGCATAATCAAATAACAATTTATAGCCTAGGTAAGCCAAGGGCATTCCACCAATAAACAATGCCGTAAAGCGCGATTCGGCCGTTAAGGTTCGAAGCTTCGCTTGAAAGCTTTCACGCCGACGCATCAACCGTGACAACTCTTTTAGAATTGAGGTCAACTGACCGCCGCTTTCTCGCTGTAGGATAAGGGTAATCGCAAAAAACTGTGCTTCGGGTAAGCTGACCCGAACCTGAAACTCACGCAATAAATCTCGCAGGCTTAATCCCAACTTCAGTTGTTTAATCATGCCCATCATCTCTTCGCCTAAGGGACCACGAGTATCCTCAGCGACCGCCTGCAAAGCACCGTCAATTCCATAACCGGCTTGCAAGGAGCGGACAATTGAGTCCAACATCTCTGGAAAATCTTTACGTAATTGCGCTTGCCGTTGCGAGGCCTTAAGCAGCAAATAAGCCATTGGCAGCATTGGTAAAATCGCAGCGACCAAAAGGGGTTTGGGAGCGAGAGTAGAAAAATTCATCACCAACAACCCCAGCGCGATGATCACCAACGCCAACTGCGCCAGCAATAAACGCACAATTTCTTTACGCTCAACCAACCCAGCTTGCTTGAACTTATTGACTACAAAACGAAACCAACGCTTATCTTCTTGGGTTCGCAGAAAATCTTGTAAGCTCAATGCTTGATGCTCTTGGCGGCCAATGCGCAGCAGCAATTTTCGCAATTTCAGTTCGGAATCTAGGCGGCGTTTTTGTTTATAAGCCAACACCAAAAACACAATCGGGAGCATGGTCAAAAGTGCAAGCAATAAAATCGTACTGTCCATCAGCCGATTTCCTGCACAAAATTAAACAGCGTAGCTGGTAATTTTTGCCCGCTGGCTTCAAATTTTGCCGCGCAACTGGGACGAATTCCCGTTGACCGGAAACGTCCGCTGACCCGTCCGGTCAGATCGTCATAACGGCTGTCAAAGGTAAACAACTCCTGCAGAACCACGTTTTCTTCCTCGACACCAGTGACCTCGGTAATCGATTCAACGCGACGGCGACCATCCTTGCCTCGGTTAACAAAAATAATCAGATCTATAGCGCTGGCAATTTGCTTGCGAATCGAGGTTGGCGGAATATCCACCCCGCTTAGGTTAATCATCAACTCTAAACGGGCAATACAGTCGCGCGGCGAGTTAGCATGGAGTGTAGCCAAAGAGCCGTCATGACCGGTGTTCATCGCTTGCAACATATCTAAAACTTCACCGCCACGCACCTCACCCAACACAATCCGGTCTGGCCGCATCCGCAATGCGTTTTTAAGCAACTCGCGCTGAGTAACCTCCCCAAATCCTTCCGCATTTGGGGGGCGTGTTTCTAAGCGAACCACATGTGCCTGCTGCATTCGCAATTCCGCACTGTCTTCAATTGTCACGGTCCGCTCATCCGCGGGAATCAAGCCTGATAACATATTCAGAGTGGTGGTTTTTCCCGAACCAGTTCCGCCGCACACAATTAAATTCAGACCGGAACGCACTCCCATTTCGAGAAATTGATACATTTGTTCGGTCATACTGCCCAAAGCAATCAAATCTTTCGCACGAAGATGCTTTTCTGGAAAACGTCGAATTGAGACGCAAATGCCATCCACCGCCAAGGGCGGAATAATAATGTTGATCCGCGAACCATCTGGTAAACGGGCATCGACCAGCGGTGAGGATTCATCGACTCGACGCCCAGTTAAATAGAGCATACGATCAATTTTATTACGGAGATGTTCTTCACTGATAAAAGTGACATCCGTCAGCTCAAGTTTGCCGCCACGTTCAACGTAGATTTGGTTAAAGCCGTTAATCAAAATATCAGAGATGGTTGGGTCGGCCAGCAGAGGTTCAATTGGCCCCAACCCATAAATCTCATCGAGAAGTTCAACGCCAAGTTGACGTACCTCCAACTCCGACAGCGGATAACGCATCTCATTGGCGACTTCACGAACCAAGGATTCCAGCCGTGGACGCAATTCTTGACGCGTTTCATTACTGTCAGCCTTATAAAATGCCTCATCATCGGCTGCTTTTTTCTGACAACGTTTTTTGATTTCAATAAACGTTGAGTTTTTTGCCAATTCAGGTGCCTTAACATTTTTGGAAGTGACCGGAGCCTCCAACGCGCTTTCAGCATTTTTTTCTCTTGGCAAGGTTCGGTTTAAATCGACTTGTAACAAGCGGTCTCGAATTCCCATCTGCGTTCCTCTTGCACTTACGCTTTATTTGTAGCGGTTTTTTTGGTCGAGCCACTGAGACGATCGAACAGATTCGCCATCTTCTCAATCAGACTGGGTTCCGGTTCCTTACGGGAAAAATCCGGCATTACCAAATCTTCGAGACGAGCCACGCCGTTATGCAGAATGTGCGCGAGGCTAAACAGTTGGCGATTGACCGGTGAAGCCGGCTTATAACTGGCAATCAACTCGCCCTCTTTCAAAGAATCGTTAAAACCTTGATAATCATTGGCCACCCGCAACACGAGATCAATTTCAAAGGCATCAATCACATCGTCCAACATAGCGTCGGTACTGGGCGTACTGCGATTTACCACCAACTTCAAAGACTCTCGAACGTAGCCAAGCTTTTGCGCTAATTGAATAGCCGTGTTCACCGCGCGCAGCGCAGAAAGCGAAGGTTCTGTCACTAACACAATGTTATCAGCCTCATCCAAACTGCTGAGGGTGCTCTCGGACAAATCAGCCGGTAAATCAATGACCACATGATCAAAATAGCGCCGCAACGATTGAACAATCCGCTTAATCAAATCGGCACTTAAGCCTTCCAACTCACTGATATCTGACGGCAACGGCAGTAAATAGAGTCCGGAATCATGACGACTTAGAGAGTTGTAAATTAAATCTTCATCAAAACGATTAATGTTGTAGAGAAAATCCGTCAGAGTGTAAAGACGCTGATTCTCCATACTCAGGTAAAGCACCGTATCTCCTAACGGCATATTTAAATCAACCAATACCGTCCGCCCACGGGTTAAATCCGAAATATGAGCCGCCACATTGGTCGCTAGGGCCGTACGCCCCACCCCACCCTTTAAACTGAAAAAAACCGATACATTTCCGTTTTTGCCTTGGCGACGGCGATCTTGCATATGCAGAATCGACAAGATGTTGAAGACCTCATCGGGACATTCAATGAACCCCGTTACCCCTTGGTGACTGGCTTCAATCAGAAAATCGACATCTTTTTCCTTTAAGAGAATGTAAATTGCCGTGCCCTTGGCAAGGGTCAGAATTTCATTGATACGATTGAGCACGGTTTTGTTATCGCCGTCATATTCAATCAACACCAAGCTGATATCGCTTGGCCAAATGTGCGGAACTTCTGCCATCAGCTCAACACTGAATTTAGAGCGAATGGAGATCGATACAGCTTCGAGCAAATCACGATCAGAACCGACATACAGCGCCTGTTTCAAACTTAACGAAGAGTTAGTGATAGTGGTCGCCATTAAGGTGTCTCCAGTCCAATTTTGCTTGAAATTGCCGGTATCGCTCTCTGATTTTCAGGCAGCATTTCTACGACCTTACCCATCCAAAAACCGTCAGATACGGAAGGCGCACGCATGTTTTCGCCCGGCAGGATAATTTTATCGCCATCTTGAATCGGCTCAACAAAGGTGGGCGTGACCAAAATCGCCAGTTCGGTTTGATCCTTCTCGAAATTGGTTGAGCGGAAAAGCGCGCCAAGCACCGGAATATCGCCTAATAACGGAATTTTAGAAACCGAACTTTGAATGCTGTCTTGAATCAAACCACCAATGACAAAGCTCTGTCCTGGTTGCAGAGTTACGGTTGTTTTAGCCCGACGTGAACGGAAACCGGGCTGAACCAAGCCCCCGCTTTCAGCTCCCGCGCTGAAATCAATGTTGGAAATTTCTGGCGCTACCGTCATTTGAATTTCACCCGACTCGGTAATCACTGGGCTAAAGCGTAACCGCACCCCAAACTCTTTATATTGCACCGTTACCGCGTTTTCGTTTTGCGATACCGGAATTGGCACCTCGCCCCCCACTAAGAATTCTGCGGTTTCACCGGATTGCACAATTAACTCAGGACGCGCCAAAACGCGCGCCAAATTATTGCCTTCCAATACCGAGAGCACCCCAAACATATTGCTACCAGAACGATTAATCCCTAACTGAAAGGCTTGGCCCGCCAAGGGAACATTCAGACTGGTAATACTGGACATTAAATTCAACAAATAGTTACCCGAAGTGTCAGAGCCAGGTGGCAAAATACCGCTGCGAGTATTGCGATTGCCAAAGATGAAACCGCTCTGGAAAGGATTTCCTTTAACCACTTCGGCAACGCGAACCTCGAGCTTCACCTCTTGAGGACCCGAAATTTTGATCATATTCACCACACTCACACCAAGCGCGGAAACCACTGATTGAATGCGTTTTTTCTGTGCTTGATTCGGGACTTCGCCGGTCAATAACACCATGTAATTACCGGCTGTGCCTGACACACTGCTGCTGCCAACACTCTGTTGCGTTTGCAAGACTTCCTGATCTTGGCGCGCACTGTTGGATAATTGCCCTTCACCGTCAATTTGATTGCCAACCTCATCCACTTGGCGACGCAGATTGCTGTTAGCCTCTACCCACACTCGACGAATTTCGTACTGAACGGTTCCGGCGGGATTCAATTTACCCAACAGTTCTTTCAAGGTTTTGTCAATTTGTGCTTTTTGCTGAGGGTTCTCTTGAACTTCAACCAGGTAGCGAACACTTTTATTTGGCTGATCACGAAAGGTAATAAACAACTCTGTTTTGCCGACCGTTTTACCGCTGAGCAGCAGCTCATTGCCGCTTACGACCTGTAAACTGGCAATCTCTGGATTCGCCACCATCACCCGCTTAATCGGCTTTTTAAGATTTAAAACGGTTGATTCACTTTGATTGACACTAAAGTTCAATGCATTCGGATTGACCGCTTGCGCGGCATAAACCGTATTGGCACCCAAGATAGCGAGGGGTGGCAGGAGGGCCAAGGCAAAAAGTGCACGGCTAAAAAAAGAAGAAGATTTGACTGTTATTATTTTTTTCATTATTGCACCTTCACCTTTTCAACCACGCCACCTTGTAATAACTCAATGGTTTGTCGTTCACTCTTAGCGGGAACGCCGGTAGGCGCTTGTTTTAAACTCTCAATCACTTTTAAATTCACGCCATCACTGTCTTTTACTTCCGCATCGGTTTTATTACGCAACAACAACTGTACCGTTCCCACTTTCATCGCGAGCGCTAGCTCTTCGGCCTGCTGCAAAGCCACATGCAAAGCCACCATCGAATTACGCTGTACAGTCTCGTCTTGCTTGCCACCAGACTGTTCGGTTTTTTCCACCTCATTTTGCGGCTTGAAACGACTGGCTTGGCCAATCGACAATACTTCAATGTTTTGCAGAATAATGCGACTGATTAAACGGTCACCACTGGCACTCGGAAAAACACTTAGCACATCAACATGATCACCGGGCATCAAAATCCCCAAAAGACCACTCTCAGCCGAAACCGGAACCCGCATCGCGCGCATACCTGGATCAACTAAAGCTCCCACCCCTTCAATAATTGGGGCTTGAGGATCATCGGCTTTCAACTGAAATTTACGCGCAAAAAACCATTCACCGGCAAAGATATCGGCACCAATCACCTTGCCAACGACTTGTTCGGGCTTGGCAAAAACGTCTTTTAAAACAATCCCCTCTTTGGCAATCATCAACACCTGCACATCATCCGTTTCGACCTTTTCACCCCGAAAAAGATCTCGACTGGCCACCAATACTGGAGCCAATTCCGGCTTCTCGACCACCTTAATGGTCTTAACTGGCAAATTGCTTTGCGCATCGGCAATACGTTTTTCAATGTACGCATAGACCAAGACCGCAACCGCAATGGCCGACACCAAGGCCACGCTGTATAGGATGAGATCACTTCGGGAAACTTTCATATTGAAATGCACTTTTTTGTAAAACCGTCTTGCCCAGCACAGGCAATACGGTTTGAAGTTGAGAGACGATTTAGTTGTTTTGACAACTGGCTTTGATGCTGATCACCGTATCCACTTGAATTGGCAACAACTGATTTAAAAAGCCAGGCAAAATTAAGGAGTTAGCGGTACCGTCAAAGCGTACCAAATATAAGTCGAAATTAGATTCTGTTTGCGCCGTGACGGTAACGCGCCCCGGATCACTCTGCAACATCTCAACCCGTTTTTGTTCAAGCGCACTTTGCACCAAAGCAAGCATCGAATCATTACTGCCAACCGGAATCCGAACCGTGCCGTTATCACAGAATGCATAGAGAACATTTGCAGGCACTGCTTGGCCTTCTTCAAGCTGCGAAACCGCCTGAACCTCATCGATAATCGTAAGATGCAAATCGGTTAACACATCGTTCACCAAAATGCTGTTCATCGCGTAAGAAAGTGTTTCGATAATGAAGAGCACCACACCGACTAGAATCGGCAAGACATAAGCCGTTTCTAACATCATCGCGCCCTGCTGCTTCGCAAGCTTAGGTAGCATCATACCCTTATGCCTTGGTAACCATTACTGAGCAGGAGCAGCAGGCTGAATTTGCCCTACAGCATCCTCAACCGCTCCCGTAATTGCGGTTCCAACCGTGCCTCCATCGGTGCCACCAAACAGAACAAAGGCAACAACCGCCACCCCAGCAATAACCAAGGCATACTCAATCATTGAGGCGCCTTTTTGTTTTTTAATTTCACGATTTTTTAAAAGTTGTAAAACACGTTTTTCATTCATTTTAAGAATCCTTTTTTGAGTGTTAACTTGACCAAGAAGGCAGAAATTATGCAATGAAAACTGTCATAAAAAGTCAAGAATTGATTACGCATGTAAATTTTTACCAATTTAACATCAAATTACAATTTAAATTTTCTTTACCCTAGTAATCTGACTTAGCATCATTTATTAAGCGATTCGCTGGCCGCCAACTCAGATTGACGACCAAAATCACTACCTGTTTTACATCATTTCCAAATCTTCAATCACTTTACCAACACCCTGAATCGCGCAAGCTTCGTCATCCATTCCATCGGGTGCACCGCTGACGCCAACCGCACCGTACATCTTACCACCGGCTTCAATTGGGGTAGAACCCGCCATAAAAGCCAAACCTTCACCCATGGTTTGTAGCGGGCTTTTCGCGCGATCCCCTAATTGCGACCCCTTTACATTAAACATTACTGCAGTATAGGCTTTTTTCTGGCTAATACTTAACGAAACCGGCGGTGCAATCGTGTCACGTAACTGCGCTTGCACGATGCCATTGCGATCAACCACCGTTACGCTGATTGGAATGCCTTTTTCTCGGCAAGCTTCAATCGCACCCATCGCAATCTTATTGGCAACATCCAGCGACAGCCGCGCGACATTCACCACCATCGGTTCTTCGGCTTGCACAGGCAGCACCGCCGAAAAAGCGCTCAATGCAAACAAACCTACCGCAAATTTTTTAAGCATTTTTTTCTCCTCAATATTGGAAGCCTTAGCGAAAGGATCAAGTTGATGCTTTCACTTGAAAATTCAGAGACGGATTGCCTCAGACGAACCCTTGTTAGTATACGAGCCAGAAAACCGCAAACTAATAACAAATACTTAGTCTAAGATAAAATTTAATTTTAGCTTAGACGCGGATTCAGCTACCGAGTGACACTGACAGAACTAACTGCCAATAGCATTGGCATCAAGACAGCAGTTGAAGCCGATACTCTCACCAAGGGATTCAATATCTTAGAAAAGTGCTATCACAGGCATTACGCTGTATGTTTGACGATGGCTCATCGGATTGAAAAGTTGCCAACGCCAAAAAAGCAAGCGGCGAAAAATCATCTCGATTTTGATTATCAGAATCGAGTTCTTCCACAAATCTTCTACAAAATTTAAGCCTCAATTATTTAAGACCCAGTTTTTCGGTGGTGCATTACGCTATTCATCAATATATTAGGGCTGCACTCGCAATGTAAATTGGATTTTCAAATCCTATTTTTCAAAATCGCGGATTCAATCCGATAGTAATTTATACAACATTAAGGGATTTTAAATTCAAAAAATACGCTGAAAATAATGCATTGAACCCAAATGTTAAACAATAAGTAGTAAATTCTGTAAAACGACTCTATTACCAGAAAATAAAGAAAGACATACATCAAAATTTAAATAAATCGGTTGATTTTAAGTCTTATAAATCGTCAAGACTTCTCTAATTTACGCTGTGCTCTTCTTATCAAAATAAGCATAAAAAATTCATAATCTGAAAAAAGTCTTCCATCCTGAAATGCTGAATAAAAAAACCCCAGGTTGCAAGCAAACTGGGGTGTTTTTAAATCACTGATGCGGTAAATCAGTTTTGTGCTTTGGCTAGAGCCTCTTGTTGCTTAACGCCGCCATGCCATTGCCAGATGTAGTACATCAACGGAATCACCAAGAGCGTGAGGACTGTTGAAGAGAGGGTACCGAAAATCAATGCCACGGCCAGACCACCAAAGACGGGATCGGTAATCATAATCATCGACCCAAAGATAATGGCCAGAGCGGTCAGTAGAATTGGACGGAAACGCACCTTACCAGCCTGAATAACCGCATCTTTCAAGGGCTTCCCTTCAGCACGGTACTCTAGGATGAAGTCAATTAACAGCAAGGAGTTACGTACAACAATTCCCGCCAAAGCAATAACCCCAATCATTGAAGTTGCGGTAAAAGCTTGATCGGTCAACCAATGGCCAGGGAAAACCCCAATCATGGTTAAAGGAATCGCCCCCATTACAATTACAGGCATCATGAAAGATTTGTAATAGCCCACTAGAATCAAATAGATAAAGATCAACGCCACAATAAAGGCAGAACCCATGTCACGGAAAACATCTAGGGTTAGACGCATTTCACCGCCCCACAACAAGGTGTAGTCCATCACATCTTTCGGTTCTGCTTGCACAAAACCGAGGTTTGCGGTTTGGAAGGTCACTCCTGAATTTGGCAAAGTCACCTGATCCAACATTTTATCCAGCGATAGAATCGCATAGACTGGGCTAGACTGAAGTAACTCCCCACCCACCATGACCATCCGGTGTTGATCGCGGGTCATAATCGGTTTGGCACGCGGAATTTCTACCACTGTGGCAATCGCGGACAAAGGTACGATCTCTTCCGCACGCGATTGGACGCGCAATGACAGAATCTGCTCTGGCACGGTACGTTCTGAGCGCGGTAAACGCACAATGATGTTTACCGGTTCGCGAACATTGTCCAGGTGCATATAGCCAAGTTCAAAACCGCTAATATAATCACGCAACATTTTACTGACTTGGGCAGGAGCAACCCCTAACAAGTTAGCCTGCTCACGGTCAATTAAAACTTCATAGGTCATGGAATCTTCGGTAACCGAATCATCGATGTTAATCAAGCCGTAAACCTGCTCAAATTTTTCACGAACTTCAGCAGATGCCTGACGCAGCTTTTCATAATCAGGGCCATACAACTCAGCCATAATCTGCGTCGTGACCGGCGGTCCTGGTGGCGTTTCATAGAGCTTGATATTGACGTCAGGAAAGACCTTACGCAGGGAATTTAAAGAGGCATCCAAGCGTTGAACCACTTCATGCGACGAAACTGAACGCATACTCTTATCTACTAGGTTGACTCGAATTTGCGCAAAATTGCTGCCTTGCTTAATTAAGTCTCCACGTACCAGTGCGGCAAAATCAATCGGGGCTGGCAAGCCCAAATAAACATTGTAATCCGTGACAAATTCGGTGGTTGACAAGAGACTACCCAAGTGGCGCACCACACGATCTGTCGCTTCCATCGCCGTACCTTCCGGCATGTCAACTTGCACTAAGAAGCTGCTGGTGTTGTCGTAAGGCAACATCTTGACTTCCACGCCCGCAGGATGAAGCGGATTGTTCATTCCGTCTTCACGCAGAAATTGCAAGGCTGGTTGCAACATCGAACCGATCAACGCAACCAAAACCACAAACAAGAAAATATTACGTTTGGTACGAGATTCAATCATCGGCACAATGGTTTTGACATACAACTTTTGCATCCAATCGTCTTGTTGCGGATGATGCGTTTCTGAGCTTTCGCGCGCTTGCATCTCTTTAATGGCTTTTTTACCTAAAAAGCGATAAGCCGCGTAAGGCACCAAAATATAAGCAATCACCAAGGAGGCAATCATCGCGACCGGAACGTTAAAAGGAATTGGTGCCATAAATGGCCCCATCATTCCGGTAACGAACAACATTGGAATAAACGCCAAAATAACAGCAATGGTTGCCACGTTGGTCGGATTACCAATCTCATTGGTGGCCTTAATCAGCACCTCGTCAAACTTTTCCGGGTCAAAACCATCGTGAATATGACGATGGATGTTTTCAATGACCACAATTGCCGCATCGACAAGCAAACCGAGTGACAAAATCAGCGCAAACAGCGTAATTCGGTTAATGGTTTGATCGGCAATCATGCCAATAAACAACACTACAAACAGAATCAACGGCACCGTCAGAGTGACAATTCCAGCTTCGCGCCAGCCAAGGAACAACACGAGAATGATGATAACTGAACCGACCGCAATGCCTAAATGCTCCATCAATAAATTCACAGCCGCATTGGCTTTTTCGCCATCATTACGCGTGACCACCACATCAACATTCTGCGGAATCACGGCTTTTTTCAGTAACTCAAGTTGTTCAAGCACCGAATCGGCCACTTCAACCGCGTTGGTGCCGGGTTTTTTTGCAATGGAAATCGTCACGGCAGCCTGTTCGCCACGAGCGAACACCGATGCATTGGGTCCAAAGCCAATTCGCGTGTGCGTATCGACTTCTTTAGGGCCATCTTCAACGCGAGCAATATCTCGCAAATACAGCAAGCGACCATTCTCTGCACCAATCACAATGCTGCCTACATCGTCGGCATTCCCCAGGTATCCGTTGACGCGCACCAAATGCTCTTGATTGTTATTGACAATCGCACCAATCGGCACTGAAACGTTAGAGCCGGTCAGCATTTCGCTGATTTGCTCCAGCGACAACCCAGTCAAAGCAATTTTTTGTGCATCTAACCAAACGTTAATCGCACGCTGTTCGCCACCAACCACATCGGTAAAAGAAACACCTGGCAAATTACGAATGTTCTCAACCAACTTGAGCGAAATATCCCGCAGATCGTAACCAGAGAGTTCGGTGGAGGTTACTGCCAAGGTCATAATCGGGACATCATCAACGTTGATCGGCTTGACCAAAGGCTGCTGTGTATCCGGCGGCATCTTATCCATGTTTTGCATAATCTGGTTATAGACTTTAACCAAACTATCGACTTGATTCTCACCCACTTCAAATTGAACAGTGACCACACCAAAATCGTTGGACGCATAGCCAAAGGTATGATCCACGCCAGGCAGGGCGCCTAAAATGGTCTCCAAAGGTTTGACCACCATGTTTTCCACTTCTTGCGGTGTTGCCCCCCCTTTTGGCACCATAATGTTCGCGGCCGGGACGACAATTTGCGGATTGTATTCACGCGGAGTTACCACATAAGCCAAGATACCGGCTAGGGTAATCGCAATCACAATCATCATCGTGATTTTGGAGTGAATAAACGCTTTGGCCAGCTTACCGGCAATGTTTAACTCGGCAGTCCCCGCAGCATGGGATGGTTTTGCATTCTCAGCCATTCAAACTCTCCATTATTGTGCTGCTTGAGCATCGGTTGGCGCGCTCAAAACTTCAACGATATCGCCATTCAACATGCTCTGATTGTCAGAAACGACAATCTGATCGCCCAAATTCAAACCGGCTTTAATTTCGACTCTGTCGCCAATCGACATGCCGGTACGAACCATGTGAAACATGGCTTTATCACCTTCTTGAATGACAAAAACCCCTTCAATTCCCGCGCGAACAATCACAGCGGATTTTGGCACCATCATCGCTTGGCGATCACCCCGTTTGAAACTGACTCGGGCAAAGGTTCCAGAGTTAATGTTTTTGACGGCCGGCAAGCTCAATTTCACAGTATGGGTGCGAGTCTTTGGATTGGCCGAACTGACAAGCGTGTAGATGGTTCCAACCATCGGAGCAGGCTGTCCATCAATAAAAACAGTGGCTTCATCCCCTGCGCGTAAAACCGCAAATAAGTCACCGGAAACCTCGGTTTGCACACTAAGGGATTGCAGGTTTTCAATCACCACAATCGGATTACCGGGTGCGGCCAAATCGCCTGCGGTAGAGAGTTTTTCAACCACAACACCGCTGAAAGGCGCTAAAACGTTCGCATAGCTGAGCTGGGCACGCGCTTGATCCAAAGCGGATTTGGCGGCTGCAAGATTTTCTTGCGCAACCGAATATTGCAGACGAATCTTGTCATACTGCTGCTTGGAAACAGAGTTATCTTTAAACAATTGTGTAAAACGATCATAATCCAATTTCGCATCTTTTAACCCAGCCTCGGCTTGCGCATAGGCGGAATTAGCTTGTGCAATTTGGCTGCGAATATCTGTTGAATCAATACTAAACAGCAGATCACCTTGTTTTACCTTTTCCCCTACATCTAAATCCAACCCTTTGATGTAGCCCATCAAACGTGAGGCAATCCGCGCCCGTTGATCAGGAACAACCGCCCCAGGCACAACCGCTGTCAAAGGAACCGTTCCCAGTTCAACGCTTTGTACCATCGCTTGAATTACCTGTGGCGTCGCTTGTGGGGCGATCGGCGGCTCTTGCTGACAGCCATTTAAGCCAATCGATGCCAGAATGGCGACGATTAACACTCGGTTTACTTGTTTCATTGTTTTTCCTCTCTAAGCAAATAGATGTTACCCATTTAAGTGACGCTTAAGGCGCTGCCGGTTCTTAAATGGGCTAAAAATTACAGTTGATTGATATCCATTGAGCCGGCATTTAAGCGTAAAGTGGCTTTTTGCACATTGACTTCAAACTTAGCCGCTTCTAATTCGGCACGCGCCTTATCAAGTTGAGTCTGACTGGCTAACAATTCGGTAAAGGTAGCGACACCGTTTTCATAGCGTTTGCCAACCAAAACCTGAGCTTCTTCTGCTTGCTGCACCACAATTTGGCTTGAAATGACCTGCTCATCGGCAATTTGCAAACGATGCCATGCTGTCATCAGCTCAAATTTGACTTTATTGGCCATGGAAGCCGCTTCTGCTTGCTTTTGCTCAGCGGCGGCACGCGCCATCTTGATTGTGTTTTCCGTAACCCCAAAATCCGTTACCTTCCACGCCATTACCCCAGCGACCGTGTAGCTTGATGCTTCGAAGCCGATCCCATCATCATTCCACTCTTGACGCACCACCATGTTAAAACTCGGCTTTTCATCGGCTTTGGCAGCGTCAATCGCGAAAGCGGTTGACGCCGCTTCTTTACGCTGCGCGCCCAACTGCGGATTGTTTTTCAGGGCGTGTTCGAGCAAAGCGGGTAAATCAGAAGCAGGCAAGCGAATATCCATCCGCTCCGCAACATCAATGGAATCGGTTGGACTTAATCCCATTAAGATGCGTAAGCTGTCTAGGGCAATTTGCTCTTGGCCTTTCGCCTTGGTTAAGGCCACTTGTGCAGCCGAAGCGTTGGCTTTAGCGCTCAATAATTCTGAACGGACGATCACCCCCTGCTTTACCAAGTTTTCTGTGGTACGGACAAACTCTTGCGCCGTTTTTTGTGCTTGCTCCGCAACGGTAATGAAAGAGCGCGCTGCATGCACGGCTTCATACGCCTGATAAACCGCAAACGTGAGGTATTGACGCACAGCCACATCCCCGCTCTGAGCGGCTTCAATCATGCTTCGCGCCTGCTGCTTAAAGCTATCCACCTTGCCGCCGTTGTATACGGGTACCAGCATCTCAAAACGCGTATTCAAATCCGTGTGCGGATCCGGATTATTCAGCGATTGCGGCTGATAAGTCGCTGCATTGGGACCCTGAGCACCGGGCTCGGTTACACCAAAATCACCAATCGTCGCTTGCGACTGCTGCAACTTCATACCAAACACATTTAAAGGATTGTTTGAGTAGCTTCCGGTTAACGAAAAGTTAATCTGCGGCAAATTGCTCGCATTCGCTTTTCCTAAGGCCGATTCTGCTTGCGAAATACGCGCTTTACTGACACCCATCTCTGGATTCGACTCTAAAGCCGTTTTCACCGCTTCGACAAAAGTGTAGGTTTGGGCGTGCCCATTAACAGGCAGCGTCATTAACAAAGCCAGCACAAAAGGACTTACTTTGATTAAGGGTCTAATATCAGACATGAAAATCTCCACAGTTTAAAAAGGTTTTTCTATAAAAAAGTCCCTCTCAGGGCTTGCTGAGAAGGAAGATCTAATCAGGATGATATAAAAGAGTGAGGAATCCCCCCCTTGCACCATCTTCAAAATTCGAGACGGCGGTAAAAAAAGTTCAGTTTCTTCATGATAATTGTCGGCTACATTAGCGATTTCGTTGGATGCTGACAAGTTTATTAAAAGATTAGAAAGTGCTAATATTCTAAGACTTTAAGGAAGGGGTTGCAATGAAAGCATAAGTTTTCTCTAATATTTAAGAAAAGATGAAGAAAAATGTAAAGCTCTCTCAAAAAAAACAGGCTCTAAATGGAAATAGTTATTTACTTACCCAGTAAATTAATTTATCTAATACGCTTAATAACGAATTAACTTAACCGTCTCCCGCAACCAAACCAATTCACCATGAAAAAAATGACTGGCTGAAGCTCGCCAATGCAAATCCGGCGATTGACTCAAACCTTGAGACCATGCCAAAACCTCTGCCGCACTAACGACTTCATCCCTTCCCCCTTGCAGCAATATCCAGCGCGTTGAGCTGGGTACCGACATTACCGCTTCTGGTGAAAAATCGTATAACCCCACTGGCGGTGCCACTGTACACAATGAATGCAGAGGATATTCTGCTGCAGCCTTTAAAGCGATGTAACTGCCAAACGAAAAACCTGCTAGGTGTAAGGTCGCATGAGGCAACTGGGCTCGCCCCCAAGCAATCACCGCACGTAGATCCTCTAACTCACCCTGTGCATAATCATGCTCTCCATCACTGGCTCCGACACCGCGAAAATTAAACCGCAGCGTCGAGAATCCAAGTTCTTGATAAGCTCGAGTAAGTGTAGAGATAACTTTATTGTGCATGCTGCCGCCATATAACGGATGCGGATGACAAAGCACGACCAAATCCTCTCCTTGCTCAACCCACTCGACCTCAAGCTGACCTGCAGGCCCTAAAATTTTCTCGTGCCGAACTGTTTTTGCCATTTATCGCTCCTTAATCCAACCAATTCCCGCTTGCTTGGCTACAATACAACAAAAAATGAGGTTTTCTTTTGACGCTCCCCTTCCCACTCCCTGAACCACGCCAGCTGCTGATTGACGATGCCGTGCCCTACGCGTACGAAATCTTCAGCCATCTTGGGCAAGTCACCTTAATGCCTGGCCGCGACATCAGCGCTGCTCACCTGCAGTCAACACAGGCTTTAGTTATCCGTTCACGCACTCAAGTCAATGCCGATTTGTTACAAAACAGCCATCTCGCATTTATCGGTAGCACCGTTGTCGGACTCGATCATATTGATCAACAGGCCCTAAGCAAAAGCGGCGTTCACTTTTACTCCGCACAAGGATGCAACGCCAACTCGGTTGCTGAGTACGTGATTCATGCCCTGCTTCTCTTAGCGGAAACCAAAGGCTTTCACTTAGCTGAAAAAACATTAGGGATTATCGGTGTTGGCCAAGTAGGAAAACGCTTACAACAAAAAGCCGAGGCTTTGGGAATGCACTGCCTGCTTAACGATCCACCGCGCGCTCGTTTAGAAGGTGACGCAGGGTTTTGTGGCTTAGAAGAAGCCCTCAGTGCGGATATTATTAGCGTGCACACCCCGCTGACTTTTCAAGGGGAAGACGCTACTTACCATCTGCTTAACCGTGCGCGAATCGAAAAACTTCAGGCCGAGCAGATTCTCGTCAATGCGGCCCGAGGCGGGATTATCGATGAAAAGGCGCTGAAGAAAAAGCCATTATGCGCCAAAATTGTTGACTGCTGGGAGAACGAACCCATAATTGATCGCGTGCTTTTAGATCAAGCCTTCTTAGCCACGCCCCATATTGCTGGCCATGCGTTTGAAGCCAAGGTTGCCGGCAGTCAAATGGTTTACCAAGCCCTTTGTGAATTTTGGCAAGAGCCGATGCAAGAGGACTGGCGCAAGCACCTACCGGCATTACCCGAGCCATTTGAAGTCAAAGAGAGTGAAAACACACAAACAGCCCTGCTTGAAATTATGCAAAACTTTTATAACTTACAAAAAGATGACGAAATTCTGCGCCAAGATTCCAGTCAATTTGAAGCCTATCGCCGTCACTATCCACGGCATCACGAATGGCCTAACTGCCGTGTAAAAGAAACAAAAAATCAACAACTTAACTTAAATTTAGTGCATTTAGGTTTTCAACTCACCCCTGCAAATTCTGAGGATATCAGTAGCTCTTAATAAAATTATATTATCAAGTCCCCAAAATTTTTGGTTTGCAATTGTTTAACCAATCTTTAATCTAGCATGGTGAAAAGTTTGAGATACATCAAACGCGCTTGCTATAAAACCGATGGAGAAATCGAGATATGAAACTAGCTAACTTATTTAAAGCCGCAATTCTTGCTGCTGGAATTACAACACTTTCAGGTTGCGGAACCATGAACGCAGTCAGCAACCTAGAAGAGGGTGCAGGCACCACCTTTATGCAAATTTGGGACAAATGGGTTGCCGCGGATGGTGACATCGCTGAAGCCACCATGTGGGAAATGAAAGTGCAGGAAGGTGTGCCTTTAGCAGACGTTATTGATGCCATCAATGCGGTGGGAATTAACCGTAACATCAAAAACGTTGGTGAGTTGCCACTATCTGAAGAGTTAAAAGCTCGTGGGGTAGAAACCGGTGTTGTACATGTTATGTCATTCTGTAACCCAGACACTGCCCGCAAAATGATTGACTTCTCTCCTGCAATGGGAGGCTTTCTTCCTTGCCGCGTTAACATCATTGAAAAGGCAGACGGTCTATACATCTACACCATGAACATGGATATGGCGATCAAAATGGGTCGTAAAATGCCTCCAGAATTATACGAAGCAACCATGCAAGTTCGTAATACCATGTGGGAAATGCTCGAAAAAGGTTCAAAAGGCGAATTCTAAGCCGCTGATTTAATCCGATTGCGAGGGAAACTCCCTTGCATCTTTTCCTAGTAAACCCCGTTCAATGTTCTATTGAACGGGGTTTATTTTTAGGCAAAAAACCTTCAGTGAAGGCCGCTTTACCTTGCTTATAACGCTTAAAATTGCAAATAAAATATATTAGAAACTATGGACATACATAAATAAAAAACAATTATCTCAAGGGTGAAAAATTTTTACATTTAAGTTTCAAGCACTTAGTTCACATCATCAGAATATATTAATCTGCTTGTAAATTTTTTTGATTACTCAAGCCCTTAAAAATCCGGCATATTAAGCCACGCCTAACGGTTTACCACTTAAAAAAACCGAACGTTCAAACAAAGACAGAAAGAGAGCAGTATGAAAAAAACAAAATTAGCCCTAGCGATTGCAGCCTCAACCCTTATCTCAACTCCAGCGTTTGCCACAAACGGTGACGTACTGATTGGCCTTGGTGCCCAAGCACGGGCACTTGGCGGTACCGGTACCGCAGCCTTCTTTGGTTCTGAGAATGCGTTAACCAATCCGGCATTACTAGCAAAAGCTCAAGGCAGTGAATTTTCAATCGGTGGAACGATTTTTAAACCCGATGTAACCGCTTCTACAAAAGTAACGGGGCAGCCAGCAAAAGCGACCAGCGACAATGACCTTAACATCATTCCTGAAGTTTCGATGTCTACCCGCCTCAACAACAATGTCACTCTTGGATTAGGAATGTTCGGCTCTGCCGGCATGGGCGTTGATTACCGCGGCAATCCTGGTTTATTTGACGGCTACAGCAATCTACAATTGCTTAAATTTGCGCCAACCATTGCCGTAAATCAAGCCAACTTTGGTGTAGGCTTTTCACCAGTCGTACAATACGGCGCGCTAGACATCAATTACGACACGGATGGCAATCCGAATAATGGTTCACAAGGGAATGGCACCTCAACTGATCTAGGTTATGGCTTTAACCTAGGCGCTTACTTAGATATCACGCCTGAGTTTACGGTTGCCGCTTCTTATCAATCCGCAATTTCGATGGATTACGACGGACAAATTTCCGTTGCCGGAGCAGGCCTTGAATTTGATGGCCAAAACTTGCCGATGCTTGGCGACACCCTAGAGCAACCAGCCGAAATTAAAGTGGGCGCAGCCTACAACTACAATAACTGGATGATGACGGCCGATGTTAAACGCATTCAGTGGAGTGATGCAGAAGGTTACAAAGATTTCCAGTGGGACGATCAGAATGTGTTTGCCCTTGGCGTTAAATACAGTGGACAAGGTTACTGGTTAGGCGCGGGCTTCAACCGCGCATCAGACCCTATTCAAGTTGTAGGAACCAACGCAACCACGTCTTTACCTGGTTATGCCGCTCAAGCAACCGACCTTTTCAACAACCACTTCTTCCCAGCGATTGTTGAAAAACACTTCACTTTCGGGGGTGGATATAACTTTACTAAAAACATCGCTCTGGATTTAGCGGTTGTTTACGCCGATGAAGTCACCAAAACCGTTAATACCGGCGTGGTTTCCGATTTCTTAGCGGCTCAAGCAAACCAATCCAATCCGCAAGGCTTTCCAGCCAATGCAACCACACATACGACAGACCATTCGCAAATTGGTTATACCCTCGCTTTACGCATGAACTTCTAATCCGACGGGCCATCGTCTGATCGAAGAGTATCCCTTGCCGCTGTGTTATCAGCGGCTTTTTTATGCCCTTTAAAAACAGTCCATACGTATCTTGACGCACTAAAATATGCGCTTCAGAATTTGCTTATTTACAAATAAAATAATTCAATTATGAAACTCAGTGAGAGAAGATCATTACAAAATTGTCTTTTTTTTGCGTTCATTTGCATTAAGTTGACAATCAACAGCTTATTTACTCCATTTAAACCTTATAAATACTCAAAAAAATAGACTTTTATAAATGCCTTTTTTTACAGTAACTTTGCCCCTCCCGTCCGCCTTAGCAAATCAACACAACTAATACCCTCTTCACTTTTTTTGATTATTCAACTCTTGAGGAAATCTGCATAGTAAGCACTGAATAAAGTAAAGGATGCATACCCATCCTCAAAATAACAAAAAGTGAGTGGACCGAATGAAAAAAACAAAACTGGCTTTTGCCCTCAGCTCAATCCTCCTTTCTTCCAGTGCCTTAGCAACCAACGGTACCAACCTGATTGGCATTGGCGCCAAATCAACCGCTTTAGGGGGTACTGGGGTTGCTGCTTATTTTGGCGCGGAAAACCTACTCGCCAACCCTGCTTTGATTGGCAAATCCCAGGGCACCGAATTGATCTTTGGCGGTACTGTTTTTATGCCAGATGTGCGCACCGAACATAACATGAATGATTTTGCCACTTTTGCCGGTGGCGAAAGCGAAGGCGACGCCAATGGCATTTATCGTGCCAAAAGTGACGGTGACCTTTTCGTTGTCCCTTCCGCCGCCTTCAGCAGCCGCATCAATGAAAATATGGTCTATGGCATCGGCATGTTCGGTACTTCTGGCTTAGGCGCTGAGTACCAAGACAATAAATCGATGTTTAATGGCCACACCGCGTTACAAATCTTACGTTTTGCACCTTCCCTAACTTTCCACAACGAGGTTGCAGGGATTGGATTCTCCCCCATCATTCAATATGGCGCTTTGGACATTAACTACACCAACCCGCTTGATGGAACCAACGTAGGGAAAGGCGTCGCCGATGATATCGCTTTTGGCTATTCGGTTGGCGGTTACTATGATGTCATTCCCGGCTTAACCTTAGCCGCTGCTTACACTTCAGCAATCAATATGGATTACAAAGGCCAATTGACTACCGCTGCCGGCCCATTTAATGCGTTTGGTTTCTCGGTTGAGTCGGACGAACTTGAACAACCCGCTGAAATGAAGTTAGGGGCCGCTTATGAAATCGGCAATATGATGTTTACTGCCGATGCCCGCCGTATTATGTGGGGCGATGCGAAAGGATATAAAGATTTTGGTTGGCAAGATCAGGACGTTTATTCTATCGGCGCTAAATACGCAACGAAAGATTACTGGATTGGTGCAGGCTACAACTATGGTGAAATGCCGATTGAAGAACAAGATGGACGAACCGGCGCCGGTGCAGCTGCCAACTTCTTCAACAATACCTACTTCCCAGCGACAACTGAGAGTCACGTTACTTTTGGCGGAGGCGTGGCAATTAGTAAGCGTGCGACCTTGGAAGGCGCTTTTGCTTATGCACCAGAAGTAACTCACAAAATGGATGTCACCGCATTGCAGCTCGACCCGATTAACGGCGATCCGCAATATACTGAAACCAAACATTCACAAACCTCGGCAACCATGATGATTCGTTACAATTTCGAATAATCCTACGCAAAAATACCGTTGTATTTTGCAGTGAAAAAGCGGCCAACTTGAGCCGCTTTTTTATTTTAGGATTGCGGCCGTTTTTTTCAGCATTCTGGCCGAGTACAGGGCTTTTTTTCCGTCATTTATTGTGCATACTAAGGGCACTTAACAAGGAGAGATGCATGGCAACAGTGTTAATTGCCGGTTGTGGCGATCTTGGCTGTCAGCTAGGGACACAACTAAACCAAAAAGGGCACAAGGTGTATGGGATTAGACGCAACATCGACGCCCTTCCGCCAGAAATTATCGGTATTGAAGGTAATTTATTTCGGCCAATTGGCGAGCTGCCAGAAAACATTGACTATGTGTTTTACATTGTCTCAGCCGAAAAATATCGTGATAACGACTACTACCAAGCCTATGTGCTCGGTGTAAAAAATCTACTGAACGCCTTGCAAGGGCACTCAGTAAAACGCTTTTTCTACACCTCTAGCACATCGGTATTTGGCCAGTCGGCTGGGGAGTGGGTGGATGAAAACAGCCCGACGGAAGAGCACGGTTTTTCGAGCCGCCGTCTGCTGGAAGGAGAGCAATTCATCTTGCAAAGTGAAGTTCCGTCAACCGTGGTTCGTTTTGGCGGTATTTATGGCCCAGGGCGCACGCACTTAATTGACTTGGTGCGCAACGGCAAAGCACATTGCATGGAAAATGTTTGGAGTAATCGCATTCACTCTGCCGATTGCGTTGGCATTTTTATGCATCTGCTCGCATTAAATGAAGCTGGCACCCAACAACTGGACACGCTTTATATTGGTGTGGACAATCAACCTACCCCTTCTTGCGAAGTTTACGAGTGGTTGGCGGAACAACTTAGCGTACCCGATGTTGAACATCAGGAGCCAAGTGAAAACTCACGCCTACTGCGCAGCAACAAACGTCTTTCAAATGCCAGACTGCGGGCTACCGGCTATCAAATGCGCTATCCGACTTATCAAGACGGCTATTTAGAGCTCATTTAGCGCTCATATTTCGATAAACAAGCGAGCCCAGCTCGCTTGTAAAGCCTCTTTTAGAGTCACCTTTCGTGTTTACCCATTCAATCGGGTGACTTATTGCCCGGAGGCAAAACGTCAGGCTGAACAGGCGGCTTTTCACTCCACTCCCCTTCAATAATCGTTTCACCTTGACGATTCCGATAATGCGTTCGCAACACCATACCTTTTAAACTCTGCTTTACCAATAGCTGTCGTAGGGGCGGAATTAACAAGAAAAAACCCAAGGCATCTGAAATCAATCCGGGGACAAACAACAACACACCACCGACAAAAATCAGCACTCCGTTAATTACCGCTTCTTGCGGTGCCTGTTGGTTCGCTAAGGCAGTTTGGGCTTGCATCATGGTCGCCAACCCTTGCTTCCGAATCAATACCACTCCTATTATGGCCGTAAAAATCGTATACAGAACGGTTGTTAAAGCGCCAATTTCTGAACCCACTTGAATTAATAGATAAAGTTCAAGCAGGGGAAAAATCACTAAAAATAAAAGTATCTTCATAATTCAATCAAGAGGCCAACCCTCTTATTTTCCTTAATAAAATCAAATAAATAAAACAGCAATAAAGAACCATAATGCAACCCCTAACCGACAAGGAAGCAGGGTGTAATTTCTTTTTAATGCAATTGCTATACAATAGCAAACCAATGTGAACTCATGCTTAAAACCGTTATACACCGTTTACGCCATGAGTTGAGACGCCAATACCAAGGGTACACAGCAGGTCATATTATGTTTGAGATACAGCACAGAGCAAAGTTTTTCTCTCTTTTCGTTTTCATAAGCGCATTTCTGACCCTCTGGGGCCAGCCACTTAAAGCTGATGAATTACTGGAAGTCGATCAGGCGTTCATCCTAGCCGAACCTAAGGTGGTGAATCAGCAGATTCAAGTGGACTGGACGATTGCAGAGGACTACAAGCTCTACAAAGACAAAATCTCAATCACCTCAGACCAAGTTCAGCTAGGGGCGGCCAGTTTTTCTGCGAGCAAATCCGTCGATGACCCTTTATTTGGCAAAACTGAAGTCTTTAGCCGCATTGCACAAGTGCGCCTCCCCTATCAAGGCTCTGGCAGCGCAAAAATAACCGTTAATTATCAAGGTTGTGCAGATAAACTAGGGGTTTGTTACCCGCCACAAAGCCGAGAATTTACGTTAAATCTCCCTGCTGTGAGCGTAGCCCAAGCCGTTGAACCCGTTGAACCGGCTAAAGCAGCTTCAGCCGTCTCCTCACTTTCAGCCTTAAATAACTTTTTAGCAGAAGCCAGTGATCAACCTGAACTCTTAGCGGCGAATCAAGCCTTTCAATTCAGCAGCACCCAAAACGCTGAAGGCATTGAATTAAACTGGACCATTGCCGAGGGCTATCACCTCTATAAAGACAAAGTTAAAGTCAAGTTAATCAATGGCGATGCTCAACTTGGTGCCCTGAGTTTACCCGCAGCCACTCTGATTGATGACCCATTATTTGGCAAAACCGAGGTCTTTCATGGTCGTATTCAAGCCTTACTGCCGATCAATTCACTCACGCAAAACAGCCAAGTAGAGGTTGAATACCAAGGTTGCTCAACCGAATCCGGGGTGTGCTACCCACCAGAACGTCAAACAATCCGTTTAGACCCGAGTATTTATGCTGGGGCAACCATCAACCTTGGTCGTGCCGAAGCAGTTGACACTTCTGCCCTTTCTGAAACAGACCAGATTGCCGACACCCTTAAAAATAGCAGCGTTTGGATTGTCATTTTGACCTTCTTTGTTTTTGGTCTTCTGCTCTCGCTTACGCCCTGCGTTTTTCCAATGATTCCAATTTTGTCCAGCATCATTGCCGGTCAAGGCTCACAAATCACGACGCGCAAAGCCTTTACCATGTCTTTAGTCTATGTGCTGGCAATGTCAGTTACCTACACGGTCGCAGGGGTTTTGGCCGGTTTGTTTGGTGAAAATTTACAGGCCGCTTTCCAAAACCCTTGGATTATCGGTTCGTTCAGCCTAATCTTCATCCTACTCGCTTTATCCATGTTTGGATTTTACGAACTGCAACTGCCTAGCTCAGTTCAATCTAAACTCGCCAATCTATCGAATAAACAGCAAGGCGGCACCTTGACCGGTGTGGCGATTATGGGCTTTTTATCGGCCTTAATTGTCGGCCCTTGCGTCGCCCCACCCTTGGCCGGAGCATTAATTTACATTGGCCAAACTGGGGATGCTCTGCTTGGCGGCACGGCGCTCTTTGCCATGAGCATGGGGATGGGGCTCCCGCTTTTGCTTCTTGGCACCTCGGCAGGCAAGCTCTTGCCACGCGCCGGTGCATGGATGGACAATGTAAAAGCGGTATTCGGCGTCATGTTAATTGGGGTAGCCATCTGGATGGCCAGCCGCATTCTACCAAGCGAAATTACCTTCTTCGCTTGGGCCTCGCTTCTAATTATTTCCGCGGTCTATCTTGGTACCTTTGAAAGCAGTCTAGGAAAATCCGGCTGGTACAAATTGCTGAAAGGTTTTGGCTTAGTGCTGTTCCTCTACGGCACGGTACTTTTAGTTGCCATGCTGGGTGGCTCGAAAGATTTATTGCAACCTCTTAAAGTGTTTCAAGGAGGGGGTTCCGCAGCGGTTGCCAACAGCACCTTGAACTTCACCAAAATCAAAAGCAGTGCCGATCTCGATCAAGTCTTAGCACAGGGTAAACCGGTGATGTTCGACTTTTATGCCGATTGGTGTGTGAGCTGTAAAGAGATGGAACAATTCACTTTCAGCTCGCCCAAGGTACAACAGGCCTTAGAGGGGGTTACGCTCGTAAAAGCCGATGTGACCGCCAACGACGAAATAGACAAGGCACTGATGAAACGCTTTGGGATTATCGGCCCACCGGCCATTTTGTTTTTTGTCGATGGCCAAGAACAAAAAGCCCAACGCGTAGTGGGCTTTAAGAACGCAGAAGATTTTACGGTTCAAATTGAACGGGCTTTTCGTTAGTTCAGAATTCAGCGATCGGTTAGCGCGTGGCTTAGAAGATTTCTAGCCGCGCCGATTTTTAAAGTTTTTTGCAAGCGTTCGCAACCGTTTCCAGCCAATCACTGCATTTATCCAATAAATTCGCAAGCCCTCATGCGCTTACCAATGGTTATCTCCCGGTCGTTCCGCTATAATCACCGCATTTGCACCGCCCTCATTTAATTGACATATACAGGTTTACCCATGGCGACAATCCTAGTCATAAACGGACCTAACTTAAACATGCTTGGCCGACGCGAACCGGAAATTTACGGTCGTCATACACTGGCATCCATTTTAGAAACTTTGGAAGCCCTGGCTGATGAATACAATATTCGGCTGCAATCATTCCAAAGCAATGCCGAACACGCCATTATTGACCGCATTCATGAGGCGATGGACGATGGCACCGATTACATCATTATTAATCCAGCCGCCTTCACGCACACCAGTGTTGCGATTCGTGATGCCCTCTCCACGGTGAAAATTCCTTTTATTGAGGTGCATCTGTCTAATATTCATCAACGCGAACCGTTTCGAACGCACTCTTACTTTTCGGATATCGCCGATGGGGTGATTGCCGGCTTGGGCATAAAAGGCTATGAACTGGCGCTGCATGCCGCCGCCGATAAAATTTTATAAAATGCATCTTCAAAACGAGCAGACGCTTTACCGACGACTCTGCCGAGTACCTTAAAACTGCGCGTCGATTCAACCCAATCAAGTTGGGCCAACGCCAAAAACGCTCAACCGGCTTGGTTAGCAGCCAAAAAAGATTAAAGGATGAAACATGGATATTCGCTCGATTCGCAAACTCATTGAAATCGTAGAACAATCAAACATTGCCGAAATTGAAATCAAAGAAGGCGAACATAATATTCGCATTACCCGTAGCAAAGAGCCAATTTATGTCAGTGCGCCGCAAGCGATTCAAGCCGCTCCGGTTGCAACACCTGCCGCAACCATGCCAACGGCGACCCCAAGTGAAAGTCCAGCTCCTGCCGCCATCAGCGGCCACATTATGCGTTCACCGATGGTAGGAACCTTTTACAGCGCGCCCTCTCCAGAAGCTGGTCCCTTTGTAAAAGTAGGGGACAAGGTTGCTATGGGTGACACCCTCTGTATTATCGAAGCCATGAAAATCATGAACCCTATCGAAGCCGATAAGGCAGGAACCATCAAACAAATTCTAGGTGTGAATGGCGAACCTGTCGAGTACGACCAACCGCTCTTCGTGATCGAATAATCCAGCACTGAGGGCTTCCCATGATTGAAAAAATTCTAATTGCTAACCGCGGTGAAATTGCATTGCGCGTGTTACGCGCCTGTAAAGAACTGGGTATTAAAACCGTGGCCGTTCATTCCAAAGCCGATGCCGATCTCAAACACGTTTTGCTCGCGGATGAATCGGTCTGTATCGGCCCAGCGGCTTCTTCTGAAAGCTATCTAAACGTACCGGCGATTATTGCCGCCGCTGAAGTCACCGATGCAGAAGCCATTCATCCAGGCTATGGTTTTCTTTCTGAAAATGCCGATTTTGCTGAGCGCGTCGAGGAAAGCGGATTCGTTTTTATCGGCCCACGTGCTGAAACCATCCGCCTTATGGGCGACAAAGTTTGCGCCATCAAAGCAATGAAAGCCTCTGGTGTGCCCACGGTTCCCGGCTCTGGCGGCCCATTGGGTAAAAATGATGCTGAAAACCTGCGTATTGCTAAAGAAATTGGCTATCCCGTGATTATTAAAGCCTCTGGCGGCGGCGGCGGACGAGGAATGCGCGTCGTACACACCGAGGCCAATCTCCTAAAATCCATACAACTGACCAGCTCGGAAGCAAAAAGCTTCTTCGGCAATGCCGAAGTTTACATGGAAAAATTTCTGGAAAATCCGCGCCATATTGAAATTCAAATTTTGGCCGATGGTCAAGGCAACGCGGTTCATTTAGGTGAACGGGATTGCTCAATGCAACGACGCCACCAAAAAGTGATTGAAGAGGCACCGGCGCCTGGAATTACCCTAGAACAACGTGAGCGTATTGGCCAAGCCTGCGTCAATGCCTGCTTAGCCATCAATTATCGCGGTGCCGGCACCTTTGAATTTCTCTATGAAAATGGCGAGTTTTACTTCATCGAAATGAATACTCGCCTGCAGGTTGAACACTGTGTAACCGAAATGGTCACGGGTATTGACTTGGTAAAAGCACAAATTGAAATTGCCATGGGGCGTCCATTAACGCTTTCTCAAGCCGATGTCCGTCTGCATGGTCATGCGATTGAGTGTCGAGTGAATGCCGAAAATCCTGCTAAAAACTTTATGCCCTCACCTGGAAAAATAGAACGTCTGCACCTTCCCGGTGGCTTAGGCGTGCGCTGGGATTCGCATATCTACACGGGCTACAGCATTCCCCCTTACTACGATTCGATGATTGGCAAACTGATTTGCTATAGCACCGACCGTAAAACCACGATTGCCCGCATGAACAGCGCGCTCGGTGAAATCGTGATCAAAGGAATTGAAACCAACATTCATATGCAACGTGAAATTATGAATGATTTAGGCTTTCAAGAAGGTGGCCAGAACATTCATTACTTAGAATCTCGACTGCAACATTTGGTTTAAACCGAAGATTCAACCGCGAACAAGACCACCCGCTCACCGCCGGTGGTTTTTTATTTTTGTCTTTCAAAGGACTTTGCCATGGCTTGGATTCAAATCAAATTGAAAGTGGATGCTGCGCTCGCCGAGCGCCTTTCCGATGCGTTTAGTGATCAAGGGGCGGTTTCCGTGACATTTGAAGATGCCGAAGACCAACCCATTTTTGAACCAGAATTGGGAACCACACCCATTTGGCAAAACACCCAAGTCACTGCTTTATTCGATGCCGAAACCGAGGCCCAAAAGGTGATTTACGGAGTAAAAGGCCAACTTAAGGCGGTGCAGGATGCCGATTTCAAGGTGGAAGCCCTCGAAGATAAAGACTGGATTCGGGAGTGGATGGACCAATTTCATCCAATGCAATTTGGAAATCGTCTTTGGATTGTGCCCAGTTGGCACCAGGCACCCGATGCGAACGGCGTTAATTTGCTACTCGATCCCGGTTTAGCTTTTGGCACCGGGACGCACCCGACTACCGCGATGTGCTTGCGCTGGCTAGATGCGAATCCACCAAGCGGAAAACAGGTAATTGACTATGGATGCGGTTCTGGAATTCTGGCTTTAGCCGCCGCTAAACTTGGCGCCAGTCAGGTTACCGGCACTGACATTGATCCTCAAGCAATTCAAGCGTCGCAACAAAATGCCGCCAACAATACCGTTCAAATTCCGTTTGCTCTGGTCAAAGATTTTGCCTCGCCGGCTGTCGACTTGCTGCTCGCGAATATTCTCTCCGGTCCGCTGAAAGCGCTGGCCCCTGAATTTTCCCGCTTAGTAAAAAGCGGCGGACAATTAGTGCTTTCCGGACTATTAGAAAGTCAGGCGGCGGAGTTGCAAACACACTATCGTCAGTTTGGTTTTGTACTGGATCAGCTAGAAACGCAAGAGGAATGGGCTCGTCTAAGTGGTTACAAAATCGACTAATCAAGCCTCCATCGCATTAAACGAAGCTCACTTAAACACCGCTTTTTCAACTGCCTTAAATGGCTGACTTGGTACGGGGTAAAACACCGATGTTCAAAATAGGCCCCTATTGCTTTGCAAACCGCTTGGTGCTGGCTCCCATGGCCGGCGTTACCGATGCAATTTATCGACAACTCTGTCGTGAACAAGGTGCCGCCTATACCATAGCGGAAATGGTGGCTTCCAAGAAAAGCCTGTGGGAATCCAAAAAATCGACAACTCGGCATGTGAACGTAAAGGATCCCGAACCGCGTGCGGTACAACTTATCGGCACCAACGCGGAGGAACTCGCCGAGGCGGCTGCTTGGCAAGTGAGTCAAGGAGCACAAATTATTGATTTGAATATGGGATGTCCTGCCAAAAAAGTCTGTGCGGTTGCAGCGGGCTCAGCCTTAATGGCACAACCCGAACAAGTTCGCGCCATCTTCAGAGCCCTCGTGGAGACGGTAGCGGTTCCCGTAACGGTCAAAATCCGAACGGGCACCGAACCCGATCGAAAAAATGCTTTAGAAATTGCCCAATTGGCTGAAGCCTGCGGTTTACAAGCCATCAGCATTCATGGCCGCACCCGTGCCGACAAATTCCAAGGTCAGGCCGAGTATGAAACCATTCGCCAAGTTAAAGAAGCCGTCCAAATCCCCGTGATTGCGAACGGTGACATTTGCAGCCCAGAGAAAGCGGCATTTGTATTAGAATACACGGGCGCAGATGCCATTATGATTGGACGGGCTTCGCAAGGTTATCCCTGGATATTTCGGGAAATAAATCATTACCTTAGCGGCCAACCGCACCTTCCGGCCGCGACACCTGCTGAATTCTATGATACGATTGCGCGCCATTTACAGGGGCTCTATGCGCTCTATGGACCAGAACACGGTGTGCGCATTGCTCGTAAGCATTTGGTCTGGTATCTCCAGCACCTAGCGCAACAACTGGACAGCCTCGACTGTCATAATTTTCGTCGTGAGTTTAGTTTCATTTCGGATGCGGAAACTCAGCTGCTTGCAGTCGAACGTTTTTTTGCCCGCCACCTTTGAACGCTCTCAGTGGCCACAACCCTAAGCCTTGTTAAGATTCAAAATGACCAACGATAGCCCCACTCAACCGATTTGTTTAAGCGATCAGGTAACCCGCACCTTAGAAATCTACTTTGCGCATCTGCAAGAAGAAGCCACCTGCGATCTTTATGAGATGGTCATGCAAGAAGTCGAGAAGCCACTGATTCTGTTTGTCCTGCAAAAAACTGAATACAACCAAACACAATCTGCGCAGATGCTTGGAATCAACCGAAATACCCTGCGTAAGAAGATGCTCAAATACAAACTGCTCGAATCCTAATTTTCTTATTTTTTGGAGTCACACCATGAAACCAGTTCGTCGTGCGTTAATCAGCGTGTCAGACAAAAACGGCATTCTTGATTTTGCCAAAAACCTTAGCCAGATGGGGGTCGCCATCCTATCCACCGGCGGTACCTACAAAGTGCTGTCAGAAGCCGGTCTAAAGGTGACCGAGGTGTCCGAATACACCAGTTTTCCAGAAATGATGGACGGTCGTGTTAAAACCCTCCACCCCAAAATTCACGGCGGCCTTTTAGGGCGTCGCGGCAAGGATGACGCGGTGATGGCCGAGCACGGCATTGAAGCCATCGATATGGTCGTCGTCAACCTGTATCCGTTTGAAGCTACGGTGGCCAAAGCTGATTGCAGCTTGGAAGACGCGATTGAAAACATCGACATCGGCGGGCCAACCATGCTGCGTTCTGCCGCCAAAAACCATAACGATGTCGCAGTGGTGACCGACCCGGCCGACTACAGCCGCATTCTGGGCGAGCTGCAAGCCAATAATGGCCAGCTGTCGCACGCGACGCGTTTTGATTTGGCCATCAAGACGTTTGAACAGACCGCGCGTTATGACGGTGCGATCTCCAACTATTTCGGCAAGCTATTCAACACCGAAGAAGGCGACAATTTCCCGCGCACTTTCAACACCCAATTTGTGAAGAAGCAGTCCATGCGTTACGGCGAAAACCCGCACCAAGCGGCGGCCTTCTATACAGAGCGCAACCCAACTGAAGCGTCTATCTCGACAGCTGTGCAAATCCAAGGTAAGGAATTGTCTTTCAACAACATCGCCGATACCGACGCCGCGTTGGAACTGGTCAAAACCTTTGACGAAACCGCCTGCGTCATCGTCAAACACGCCAACCCTTGCGGTGTGGCGATTGGTGCCAACCCGTTTGAAGCTTACGACCGCGCATACAAAACCGATCCAACTTCTGCGTTTGGCGGCATTATCGCTTTCAACCGCGAATTGGATGCTGAAACGGCCAAGGCGATTGTTGAGCGTCAGTTCGTTGAAGTCATCATTGCTCCGACCGTTTCCGCAGAAGCCAAAGCCGTGGTGGCGGCCAAGCAGAACGTGCGTTTGTTGGCGTGCGGTGAATTCAATGGTCAGCAAGCGGCTTACGACTACAAACGCGTGACCGGCGGCCTGTTGGTTCAAGACCGCGACTTGGGTGCGGTCGCTGTTGAAGACCTGAAAGTAGTGTCGAAACGTGCGCCGACCGACAAAGAGATGCAGGATCTGATGTTTGCCTGGAAAGTCGCTAAATACGTCAAATCCAACGCCATCGTTTATGTCAAAGACGGCATGACCATCGGTGTGGGTGCCGGCCAGATGAGCCGCGTGTACTCCGCCAAAATCGCCGGCATCAAAGCCGCTGACGAAGGCTTGGAAGTGCCAGGTTCGGTCATGGCCTCAGATGCCTTCTTCCCTTTCCGCGACGGTATCGACGCAGCAGCCGCGGCTGGTATTACGGCAGTCATCCATCCGGGCGGATCCATGCGAGACCAGGAAGTCATCGACGCCGCCGACGAACACGGCATCGCCATGGTGTTCACCGGAATGCGCCATTTCCGTCATTAAGGTATTTGCACCACAGAGACACAGAGGCACAGAGTTTTGAATCAAGGGCAAGATCCATTAACCCATCAAATCATTGGCTGTGCCATAGAAGTTCATAAAGAACTTGGGCCAGGGCTTTTGGAATCCATCTACCAAGAAGCCCTCGCCATTGAATTTCAGTTACAAGGTATTCAATTCCACAAGGAGCTTGAACTTCCGGTCTCATACAAAGGCTACCCCTTAGGTGCTCAATACCGATTGGATTTTATGGTTTCAAACGAAATTATTATTGAACTCAAAGCCGTTGAAGCAACATTGCCTATACATCATGCACAGTTGTTAACCTATATGAAATTGACGAATAAACCAAAAGGATTACTCATCAACTTCAATGTTCCAGTGTTATCCAAGGGCATCAAACGATTTGCCCTTTAACTCTGTGCCTCGGTGTCTCTGTGGTTCAACAACAAGGAAAATTATGAACGTATTAATTATTGGTAGTGGCGGGCGTGAGCACGCTTTGGCTTGGAAGGCGGCTCAATCAGCCTTGGCTGAGCAGGTATTTGTGGCGCCGGGCAATGCCGGTACCGCTCTAGAAAACAACTTGCAAAATGTCGCCATTGCGGTGGATGACATTGCGGCTCTGGTGGCATTCGCCCAACAAAACGCTATTGGCTTGACCATTGTCGGGCCTGAAGTTCCTTTGGTTTTGGGGGTAGTCGATGCCTTTACTGCAGCCGGATTAAAATGCTTTGGACCTAGCAAAGACGCCGCTCAGCTTGAGGGCTCGAAAGCGTTCTCTAAAAACTTTTTAGCGCGCCACCAAATCCCAACCGCAGACTATCAGGTATTTACAGAAATTCCGCCTGCGATTGCCTACATCCAGAAAATGGGTACGCCGATTGTGATCAAAGCCGATGGTTTAGCGGCTGGCAAGGGCGTGATTCTTGCTCAAAGTGAAGCCGAAGCGATTGCGGCGGTAGAGGATATGCTGGCCGGTAACAAATTCGGCGATGCCGGTGCACGCGTGGTTGTCGAAGAGTTTTTATTTGGCGAAGAAGCGAGCTTTATCGTTATGGCCGATGGCAAAAATGTTTTGCCCATGGCAACCTCACAAGATCATAAAGCACGAGACAATGGCGATACTGGCCCAAATACCGGTGGAATGGGGGCTTATTCACCGGCTCCTGTGGTAACGCGTGAAATTCATAATCGGGTGATGGCTGAAGTCATTATGCCCACCATTCGCGGAATGGAACAAGATGGACTTCCCTATACCGGCTTTCTGTACGCTGGCCTAATGATTGATAATCAGGGCAATCCAAAGGTATTGGAGTTTAACTGTCGTTTTGGGGATCCTGAAACACAACCCATTATGCTGCGTTTACAATCTGATTTAGTTCAACATTGCTTGGATGCTCTCGAAGGGAAATTAGACCAAACCACGGCTGAATGGGATTCTCGCCCTGCCGTTGGGGTTGTAATGGCCGCAGGAGGCTATCCTGACGACTACCGCAAGGGAGATATTATTGAGGGCATTGAGGCGGCCAACGCGATTGACCTAAAAGTGTTTCACGCCGGCACCCAACTCAATGAAGCCAACCAAGTTTTAACGGCTGGCGGACGCGTACTCTGCGTAACAGCGCTTGGAGAAAGCGTCACCCAAGCGCAAGAGCGTGCTTATCAAGGTGTGGCTAAAATCCATTGGAACGAAGCCTATTTCCGTAACGATATCGGTCATCGCGCCATTCGTCGTGAAAACGAAAAGAAGCTGAAATAACCGCCAATCCGATATTTTACATCCTGTTCTCAGGCGCGCTGGACTGTTCTGGCGCGACCTCGACCCCTGATTGAAACCAAATTCAAGCTTTTTATAATTCGATTTTTTAGGCTTTTTTTTCCAGGCAAAAACGATTACATTGGCTTAACCATTTCGCAGACATTCGTATTTCAAAAGGGCGTTTTGAATCCATGAGGATCTGCAAACCCCTCTGATTTAGCGGTACTGCAGCCTATCTTCATAGCAAGGAAAATCTTTTCTATCAAAAAGGTATCTTAATACTTACTCGTTTCGTATTTTTATGCTGATTTATGCTGAATTAAGCTTTTTCCGAATAACAAAACAAGCACATCTCAAATTTAATTTAAGGGGATTTACCATGTTGGATTCGGTACATAATTATTTTGAACGTCTGGTTTTCAATCATCTTAAAGAACATTATTTGCATCAGGTTTCAGAAGATCATCTGGCCGATTTAGCTTGCTTAGCCTTAAATCAATTGCCGCCCAAATACATTCGATACGATATCGATATGTCATTTTTTTTGAACTCAGAACAGCGTTTGCAAATTGAACAACAAGTTACGCAAGCCTGTGCGACTGCCTATCAAAAACTCACTTAAATACGAATAAAGACTTATCCAAAGCCGAGTTTTTCGCATAGTATTCAGTTGCAAGAATGGCCTTTTGAACCGAATAAAATTACCTGTTTTTCGTCACACTTTATCGTCCTCTAATAGATTCTACGTAGGCTTTACCCTAAATTGAATTTGGCTAGGCATAAGATTATCTTTTACTAAAATATTAATTTCTTATTACCCCATAAACACAATCAAATAAGCGTCTATTAATACAACCACTAAAACCCTTAATAAACAGTAAAAATGAATACTTTTATACACTGTAAAAAAAGTTTTTTGGGTTTTTTCCCTTAGCAAAATCGAAAGTCAGTCAAAATAAATCCAAGTTATCCAAGCCCTTGTATATTTTATTAGAATTAGGGCTAATTCCTTGGAGAATAGCCTGCAGTTAGCAGTTAAGGCTCTTTACAAAACTGCTAAGCGACAATAAAAAATAAAACTACTCAATAGAGGTTGTTTATGCAAAAAACAGTATCACGTCTAGCGAAAATTCTTGCGATTGCCGCAATTGCACCTCTTTCGCTCACCGCTCAAGCTGGAGAAATTTCTAACGCTGAACTTTCCGCAACCACTTGCTTCCAATGCCACGGCGCAGAAGGCAAAGCCGCAGGGGGAGCCATCCCACCATTAGCTGGCTATCCTGAAGCGATTATGGTTCAACAGATGCTGGATATGAAATCCGGCAAGCGTCCTACCACGGTCATGGGGCGTCACGCTAAAGGTTACAGCGATGATGAAATCCGCGCGATTGCCAAATACTTGGCTACCCTAAAACCTTAATAAGAATAAGTGGAGCACAAAAATATGTTGAAACGTAGATCCTTAATTAAAGCATTGGCTGCAACCGGTTTCGGTGGTTCAGCTCTGGCTACCCTTTCTGGTTGTCAGGTTACAATGGATGGCGTAAAAGCTTCTGGCGCTTCTGCTGCGAAAGGTCCAGCACGCGTTATCGTCGTTGGTGGCGGCTTCGGCGGTTCTTCCGTTGCCAAATACCTTAAGCGCTTTGATAGTTCGATTAATGTCACACTTATCGAGCCGCAAAAAACTTACATGACTTGCCCTGGCTCAAACTGGTATCTAGCTGGGTTGGTTGATGCAAACTATATCACTCAAAATTATGACGCTCTTAAGACCAAACACGGAGTGAATGTCGTTCATGCTACAGTTACTGCGGTGAACGCCGCTGGCAAAAAAGTGACTTTGAGCGACGGTCGCGTACTCGATTACGACAAGCTTGTTGTGTCACCTGGGATTGATTTCAAATATGAAGCCATTCAAGGTTACTCTGCGGATGTCATTGATCAAATCCCTCACGCTTACAAAGCGGGTCCTCAGACAGAATTACTCTACAAGCAAATTCGTGCTATGCCACAAGGTGGAACCTTTGTAATTTGTCCTCCAGGCAATCCTTTCCGTTGTCCTCCAGGGCCATACGAGCGCGTATCAATGGTGGCTGATTACTTTAAAAAGAACAATCCAACGGCCAAGATTATTGTTTTAGATGCCAAAGACAAATTCTCAAAACAAGGCTTATTTGTTGAAGGTTGGCAGCAACTCTACGGCGATATGATTAAATGGATTCCAGCCTCTGAAGGCGGGAAAATCAACCGAATCGATGCCAAAACTAAAACCGTTTACACCGATTTCGGTGATTACAAAGCTGATGTTCTCAACATCATTCCGCCCCAAAAAGCAGGTAAATTGGCGTTTGATGCCGGCCTTGTGAATGACAAGGGGTGGTGCCCAGTAAATCAACAGACATTTGAATCTAAAATTCATCCAAATGTTTATGTCATTGGTGACTCTTGTGTTGCGGGTAAAATGCCAAAATCTGGCCACTCAGCCGCGAGCCAAGGCAAAATGTGTGCCGCTTCGATTGTCTCTGCTCTGCAAGGCAAAAACGCGCCAACTGCTAAAAACGTTAACACCTGTTACAGTTTAGTGGGTTCTGATTACGGCATTTCGGTTGCTGCTGTCTATGAGTTAAAAGAGGGTGCGATTGAAGGCGTGAAAGATGCCGGTGGCGTCAGCCCGAAAGGTGCCGATGCGGCCTTCCGTAAAATGGAAGCCAATTATGCTTATGGCTGGTATAAGAGCATCGCAATGGATCTATGGAACAGCTAATCTGAGTTGTCCGTTAATCCAATCCACAAAAAAGCCCGATTTTCTCGGGCTTTTTTGTCTTATCGCGCTTTATCCACTAGGGTAAACCTAGAGTAAATTAAGCCAAAACTAGCTCACCTGCCTCAACATCAACCTGAATCACACTGCCAGGCGCATAACGTCCTTGCAAAATCGCTTGTGCCAAAGGGTTCGCCAAACGCTGCTGAATAACGCGTTTAAGCGGCCGAGCGCCAAACAGCGGATCAAAACCTGCCTCACCCAAGAGATCCAAAGCCCCATCACTGATGTGAAAGCCGATTTCATTCACAGCTAAGCGTTGGGTTAACTGCTGCAATTGAATAGTGGTAATCGCTCGAATTTGCTCACGACCCAAAGGATGAAATACAACGATATCATCAATGCGGTTAATAAACTCAGGGCGGAAATAGCCGCTGACCACGTTCATCACCGCCCCCTTCATCTCTTCATAAGACGCGGTAGCGGCGCTTTCTTGAATCAATTGTGAACCAAGATTCGATGTCATCACAATTACGGTATTTTTAAAATCAACTGTTCGACCCTGGCCATCCGTTAAGCGCCCATCATCCAAAACCTGTAACAAAATATTGAACACATCCGGATGTGCTTTTTCGACCTCATCTAACAGAATCACCGAATAGGGTTTACGGCGAACCGCCTCAGTTAAATAACCCCCTTGCTCATAACCGACATATCCTGGAGGCGCACCGACCAGACGCGCGACCGAATGCTTCTCCATAAACTCAGACATATCAATCCGGACAATTGCGTCTGTGGTATCAAACAAGAAGTCCGCCAAGGCTTTAGTTAACTCCGTTTTGCCCACACCCGTCGGCCCTAAAAAGAGGAAAGAACCGTTGGGACGATTTGGATCAGCCAAGCCCGCGCGTGATCGACGAATGGCATCGGATACGGCCTGCACAGCTTCACTTTGCCCAACAACCTGTTGCGCTAATACCGTTTCCATTTTCAACAATTTATCACGCTCGCCTTCCAGCATTCTGGCAACCGGAATGCCAGTCCAACGCGCAACCACTTCCGCGATTTCCGCATCGGTTACTTGATTGCGCAATAACTTTTGCGCTCCGTGTGCTGGTGCTTGCTGCTCTGCGAGCTCGGCTTCTCGAATTTTCGCTTCTAAATCCGGAATACGTCCGTGCTGAATCTCGGCCATTTTTTCCCAATTACCGGTTCGTTGCGCCATCTCCAATTCAGTTCTTGCTGCATCCAACTGCTCTTTCCATTTTTGCGCCCCTTGCAAGGCAGCTTTATCACGCTTCCAAATTTCTTCTAAATCAGAATACTCTTTTTCTAAACCGCGGATTTCTTCTTGCAAACTTTCAAGACGTTTTTTAGAAGCTGCATCCTTCTCTTTTTTTAGAGCCACCTGCTCAATTTTTAGCTGGATTAGGCGCCGGTCAAGTTTGTCCATTACCTCCGGCTTGGAATCAATTTCCATCCGAATTCGTGAGGCCGCTTCGTCAATCAAATCAATCGCCTTATCCGGTAACTGGCGGTCGGTAATGTAACGCTGGGAGAGCTTAGCCGCCGCAATAATCGCTGCATCGGTTATTGCTACCCCGTGGTGAATTTCGTAACGCTCTTTCAAACCGCGCAGAATGGCAATGGTATCTTCTTCACTCGGTTGATCGACCAACACCTTCTGAAAGCGCCGCTCTAGGGCCGCATCTTTCTCGATATTTTCCCGATACTCATCTAAGGTGGTTGCGCCAATGCAATGCAATTCACCTCGTGCCAGTGCGGGTTTGAGCATATTACCAGCGTCCATCGACCCTTCGGTTTTACCGGCGCCAACCATGGTGTGAATTTCATCAATAAAAAGAATCACCTGGCCTTCTTGCTTTTCCAGCTCTTTTAAAAGGGCTTTCAAACGCTCTTCAAACTCGCCGCGATATTTGGCACCGGCCAATAATCCTGCCAAATCCAATGAAAGCAAACGTTTATTTTTAAGTCCTTCTGGCACCTCACCATTCACAATCCGTTGCGCTAAACCCTCAACAATCGCTGTTTTGCCTACTCCGGGCTCACCAATTAACACCGGATTGTTTTTGGTACGGCGCTGCAAGACTTGAATCGCACGTCGAATCTCATCATCGCGGCCAATCACGGGATCTAACTTGCCCTGCTCGGCTCGTGCCGTCAAATCCAGAGTATATTTGTCTAAAGCTTGACGGTTTTGTTCAGAATTTGGTTCTTGCACGCTCTCACCTCCACGTACTTTATCAATCGCTTGCTCAAGTCGGGCTTTTTGCGCACCGGCCTGTTTAAAGAGCTCGGTGGCATCGTCTTGAATCTCCAACAGAGCGGTAAAAAACAACTCGCTGGCAATAAAACGATCACCACGTTTTTGAGCCTGCTTGTCCATCAAGGTTAAAATAGACATCGCTTTGGATGACAAGCTCAGCTGGGCTGGGTTGCTGATGGTCGGCATACGCGCCAGTTTTGCTTGCAACTGTGTTTGCAAAGCCGCAATGTCAACCTGCGCCAAACGAAGCAGAGCGGCTTGCTCCTCGACTAAAACCGATAAAATATGCACCGGTTCAATCAGAGCATGATCCTTGCCTGCAGCCAACGATTGAGCCTGCATCAGCACGGATTGAAATTGGGATGTAAATTTTTCTTGCATCATCACTCCCTGTGAAAGACTGTGTTGCTAACCGATATAAGGATCAAAATTTGCATTTCAAGCAACCTCAAACAATTTCGTTTATTCTGAAGACGAAATCCAGCGACACCCTTTAGGAAATTGAGGAGGGATAATTTTTGGAATGGATTAATATGAATGCCGACGATTCACTATTTTGGATGGCCAGCAAACTGGTGTGGAACCTATTGAGCCCAAGTAATCTCTTGGTTTTAGGCTTGGTAATCGGAACTTTATTACTGATTTTTAAACGTAATACCGCAGCGAAATGGCTACTGGTGCCTTTAAGCACGCTCAGTTTTGCCTTAATGCTGTTTCCCTTTAGCGATTATTTGATGATGCCCTTAGAGAATCGTTTTGCTCGTCTCGCCAGTCTGCCAAGCCAGATTGATGGTATTGTGGTTTTAGGCGGTGCAGAGGATTTAACCCGTGCCCAAGCTTGGCGGGTTCCTGAGTTGGGTGCAAGCGCGGATCGGTTTGTTGCCGCCGCGGAACTGAGTCGACTTTATCCTCAGGTACCCATTTACTTCAGCGGCGGTCGAACCGATTCCACGCCAATTGCCCAGCCGCCCTGCGCACTCGCCAGCGAAATTTTTAAGCAACTTAACGTTGCCCAGGAAAGACTGATCTTAGAGGGCCAAGCACGCAACACTGCTGAAAACTTTCAAAAACTGAAACCTTTATTACAGCAACCCAACGGCACTTATCTCTTGGTTACTTCGGCTTTTCATATGCCTAGAGCAGTCGGGGTTGCGCGCAAATTGCAAATTTCAGTCATCCCCTATCCCGTTGATTACCGCTCAAACGCCCCCTATCAACGGCAATTGGGAATGAACTTTTATGAGCGTCTAAAGGCACTTGAACCCGCCTGGAAAGAGTGGCTTGGCTTAACCGCCTATTATTGGAGTGGCAAGAGTATCGCTTGGTTTCCAAAGCCGCTGAATCATGATTCCAGTTTGGAAATTCACCCCTTTAATCAATCCCTTTTTCTTCAGAATCCCTCTTCTTCAAACACTGGGCTGCCGCCAAGTTAGGGCCTACTTCCCTTGCTGCAGGCTAGATTAGGCAGCCTGCTGATGCGTCTAAATAACTTTAGAAAAACGGTTTTGGGTATCCGCCTTGAGGTAGGCATCAAACACCATACAGAGATTACGAATCAACAAACGTCCTTTGGCGGTCACGCTCAATTCTTGCGTATTCCATTCAATTAAGCCATCGCCAATCATGGGCGTTAAGCGATGTAATTCATCGGCAAAATACTCGGCAAAACGGATTTTCCACTGTTTTTCAAAGTCAGTAACCGACAAATGAAAATGACAAATCAATCGGGTAATCAAATCCCGACGCAACGCATCGTCTTCAGTCAACTGCACTCCCCGATAAATTGCTAATCCCCCCGCATCTATCGCCTGATAATAATCTGCCAAGATCTTGTGGTTTTGTGCGTAGCTATTGTCAATTAACGAAATCGCCGTAGCACCCATACCAATCAAATCACAATCCGAATGGGTCGAATACCCTTGAAAATTCCGATAAAGGGTTTCATTACGTTGGGCCACCGCCAGCTCATCATCTGGTTTGGCAAAATGATCCATACCAATATACACATAACCCGCTGTCAATAAGCATGCACTGGCAGCCTGTAGAATCGCCAATTTTTCTGCAGCCGTAGGCATATCCGCTTCCTTCATCTTTTTTTGCGTTGGAAAGACATTCGGCATATGCGCATAATTGAAAATGGAAAAACGATCCGGCTTAGCTTCAAGCACTTGCTCTAGGGTACGAACAAAACCGGCAACCGTTTGGTGTGGCAAACCATAAATCAAATCGACGTTTACCGAAAGAAAACCCATCTCGCGGGCAGCATGCAAAACTTCAAAGGTTTGCTCAGGCGTTTGCAAGCGATTTACCGCCTTTTGCACTTTTTCATCAAAATCTTGCACCCCTAGGCTCATCCGGTTAAAGCCTAATTCGCGTAACAACCGAACGGTTTCTCGATTGGCTTCACGCGGATCAATTTCAATCGAATATTCGCCAGAGTCGTCGTCTAACAGCCGAAAATGCTCACGCGTTTTCGTCATCAATTGACGCATTTCGTCTAGACTTAGAAAAGTTGGGGTACCGCCTCCCCAATGGAGTTGACGCACAACGCGATCTGAGTCAAAGCATGCGGCTTGTCGCTCAATCTCCAGCAGCAGACGTTGTAGATAAGGGGTGGTTTTAGAACGATCTCGAGTCCAAACTTTACTGCATGCGCAGAAAAAACAGACCGTATCACAAAAAGGAATATGAAAATACAGCGATAGATCACGCCCAGCCGCGTTGCTTCGTGCCACCGCTTGCTGGTATGCAGCGACATCAAAATCTTCTTCAAATTGCACCGCAGTGGGATAAGAGGTGTAGCGAGGGCCGGATTGGTTATAACGCTGAATTAACTCGGTATCGAACACCATTGATTGTTGAATCGTCTGTTGCATTGCCTGCTCCCTCTCATGCTTATCCAGTGCGGAAAAGCATAAGCGAAAGCTAATGCAAACAAGTTATTTTGCCTCAAGAGCCTAATCGGCATTTCGTCGAATTAACCATACTTGGTGAATTTTTGGATTGCGCTTGAAATCTTCCGGCAAGGTCGCTTGCGTTAAATTTTCGATCAAAAACTGCTGCTCTAGAAGTGCATCCAGCTTAAATTTACGCAAGTTATTCGAAAACACCAAGGTACCACCCGGCAACAACAAACTCATGGCCTGGCGAATCAAGCGACCGTGATCACGTTGAATATCTAAAATCCCGTCCATTTTCTTTGAAGAAGAAAAACTCGGTGGATCCATAAAAATCACCTCAAACTGGCGTGACGGTTTGGGCTGCATCTGCGCCTGCTCTTCCAACCAAGCAATCACATCTGCCCGCAAAAGCTCATGCTTACGATCATCAATTTTATTGGCCCAGAAATTGTGTTGTGCCCAATACAAATAGGTTCTCGACATATCAACGCTCAAGCTGCTTTTGGCACCGGCTATTGCCGCCTCAGCCGTCGCCGTCGCGGTGTAACAGAAGAGGTTCAAAAGACTTTTGCCTTTTGAAAGTTCCGCCACTTTAGCACGCACCAAGCGATGATCTAAAAAGACGCCTGTATCCAGATAATCGGTAAAGTTAACGCGCAGCAAGGTGTCATTTTCAACAATCGTAAAGTAATGCTGGTTACTCTCCAGCTTCTCATACTGACTGGAACCTTTCTGACGCTCACGCACCTTAAACACAATACGATCGGTTGGCACCTCAAACACCGCTGGCAAAACGGCCATCACTTCGTGCAAGCGACGGCGCGCACTGACCGGATCGACCGATTTCGGCGCTGCATACTCGCTTACCACCAGCCAAACACCGGCTTCTTCAGTTTGATAATAGTCAATCGCCAAAGCATATTCCGGCATGTCCGCATCGTACACACGATAGGCCGAAACACGATTTTTTTCTGCCCACTTACGCAATCCTTTCCAATTTTTACGCAGTCGGTTGGCGACCATTTGCGCACCATCGGCCTCCGCTAAACGTGGAAAAAACTGCTGCACCTGCTGCGCCAAATCACTGCCGCCTTTTAATGCCGGAGTGCGATGCGCCTCTTCGCTGACATCAAAACGCAGCAACTTGCACTCAAGAGGACCGTTGGCAAAATCGTGCGAACGCTTGGCTTTTAACCCCAAATACAGGCCTAATTGCGGATTGCAGGTTAAAACAGCCGCTTGCCAACCAGCAAACGCTTGCTTGAGGTAATTGCCTAAATCCAGATAAATCTGTTTGACCTCTTCCACTTCACCCAAGCGTTCACCATAAGGCGGATTGGTTACAATTAAACCCACTGGCCAATCCCCCCAGCGACTGCCCTGCTCGACTGTCATCTGTTTGAGTTCAATAACATCTGCATAACCCGCTGCGGCAATCGCCTCTTGTGCAATCATCAATGACTTGTGAGAGGCGTCCGATCCGTAAATTTGCGGCAATTTACGCAAGCCTTCAGCCTCACGTTGCTCGGCCTCAGCAATCAGTGTTTGCCAAAGGGTAGGATTGTGACCTTTCAAGTGCCTCAGCTGCATTTGTTGCGCCTTGGCTAAACCAGGAGCCAAATCCGAAGCCATCATCGCTGCCTCGACCAGAAAGGTTCCCGAACCGCACATTGGGTCATAAAAGCAACCGCCTTGCGCTGCAATTTGAGGCCATCCTGCACGCATTAAAATCGCCGCCGCCACGTTTTCTTTCAAGGGCGCGGTTACCTGTTCGCCTTCTCGATAACCCCGTTGATGCAAACTGTAACCAATGAGATCTAAACTGAGCGTCAATTGATTACGGTTTAGGTGACCATGAATCCGCAAATCGGGATAGACCGTATCGACAATCGGACGTTCAAGACCTTGATTACGGAAATAATCCACAATACCGTCTTTAATCTTTAACGCACCAAAGTGACTGTGATCAATGCCCATTCCCTTTCCAGAAAAGGAGACAGCAAAGCGATCGCCCGTCTTAAAATGGCGTTGCCAATCAAATTGCGCCACCTGAGTGGTCAAGTCCTCTTGGTTATCTAACGTACATTCCAAAAGCGTTAAGTAGATGCGGTTTGCCAATCGCGACCATAGGCAGCAGCGATAAAGCACCTCTTCACTTGCGGAAAACTCGACCCCGCGCGGTTGAGCTTTGGCACTTTCTGCCCCTAAAGCAAGGAGTTCCTCCCGGCAGAGTTCATTTAAACCGCCGGCCGTAGTGGCAAAACAGCTAAGCAGAGGTTGGCTTTTCATTGGGATTCCTTTGATTTTAATTTGCGGTCATTTTATCCGCTTTTGCCTTTTTCTTTACGCCTGTTTCAGTAGAATAGCAATGCCGCCAAAAGCGTAGGATGGTTAAGAACACGCAAAATACGTTCAAATGGCCTCAGGCAAGGCAAATTGTTCTGAGCAAGGTACAAACTTGCCGTCACGTCTCGACCTGACCCAAAAAACAACACGGCTCGGGAATATTTTGCAAAGCCCTCTTAAAAGCAAGGGGGGCTTGTTCTGAATTTTCTTAACATCAAGCGCCACCCAATAGCGATAGGATTTGATTGTGATAGTATTTTTTTCCCCTCGATTGGCTAAAAGCCTAGCACTGATCGCCTGCCTTATCAGCGCCCCCATCTTGCAGGCCCAAGCCGAAGCAACCTTAGCTGAGGATTCGCGCTCATTTCAAAGCTGGCTTGCCGACTTTAAACTGCGCGCACTCTCTGAAGGCATCTCGGCCGCCACGCTTGAAAAGGCCCTCCATAACTTGGTTCCGAGTGAACAAATTTTACAATCCGACCGTAAGCAGCCTGAGTTTACTCGCACCTTTTTTCAATATTTAGAAGCGGCTGTCTCGCCATTGCGGGTAGAGAATGGGAAAATTCAATATCAAAATCAACGCGCCTTGTTGGAAGAAGTCGAGCAAAAATACGGCGTACCCGGCGCCTACCTAGTCGCTTTTTGGGGAATGGAAACCAACTATGGGCGTTTTACCGGCAACCTACCGATTATTCAGTCGCTCGCCACACTCGCCTACGATCCACGCCGCAGTGCGTTTTTCAGCCAAGAATTACTGGCCGCATTGCGTATTTTAGATCGTGGGGATGTACCTCTTGAACAGATGCAGGGTTCTTGGGCAGGCGCAATGGGACAAGTGCAATTCATGCCAAGTAACTACTTAAAATATGCCATTGATGGGGATGGCGACGGGAAAGTCAATTTATGGAGCAGTGTGCCGGATGCCTTGCATTCAGCGGGATATTTTCTACAGCAATTGGGCTGGCAACCGAACCAAGATTGGGGGCTAGAAGTTCAACTTCCGAGTGACTTTGACTTTGCGCTGGCTGACGGAAAAACACCTCGCCCCTTACAAGATTGGCAGGCAATGGGTGTCCGCGACGCACAAGGCAAAACACTGGATGCAAATTACGCGCAAAATCCACGCTTAGTATTGCCGAGTGATTACCGAGGACCCGCTTTTTTAGTATTTGATAATTTTCGTGTCATTCGTCGCTGGAACAACTCCAGCCACTATGCGATTGCAGTCGGATACTTGGCCGACCAATTGCGCAACAAGGCAGCGCTGAGTAAAAGCCGCCCTACAGACGATCAGGGATTAAGTTTGATCGAAATCAAAGAGTTGCAAACTCAGCTGTCACAACGGGGTTATGCTGTCGGAGAAGTCGATGGGATTATCGGTGGGCAAACTCGAGCCGCTATTCGGGCTTTTCAGCAACAATATGGACTTCCTGCCGATGGGTACCCTTCCATCAAACTGCTCAATCAACTGCGCACAACACCGAGCAAATCAAGTCTTGAGCCTTCTTAATATATTAAAATACGATGAAAATACCGGTTTAAAGGTACTCGTAAACGCCTAAGCTTTCTTCTTGCAAAAGGCTGTTTAGTCGAACATCTCCTGCTGCATAACCAACAAATTGTACAGGACTAAAGTAATGACTAATATCCACGACCTGAACCAGTTGCTGTAGCAAACTATCTAACGCCAAACTGTGTACGCCTTGCTCAACCAACGAGAGTAATCCTTGCTTATCCAAAGAGGTTGATACCGCTTGAACAGGTTCTGCTTGCGGTCGCAACACTTCACCTAACATCGCTTCTTCTAAAGTCAGAGTCGGTGAGCTCGCCTCGGCATTTAAGCCTTTTGCCAATAAATCTTGAGCATTCAATGCCTGCTCAAACTCGCTCAAATACAACTGATGCTCTTCAAGAAGCGTCATTTCATGAAACGGATTTTCGTTCCAGCTTTGATTCAAGCGTTCGGTTAAGCTATGCAGTAACTGACTCATTTCACTTTCGGAATCGGCCAAAGCCAACTCAACCACTGCCCGAATAAAGCTATGAGTTTGAACGCTTGCCTCGGTTTCTGGATCCAAGGCCAAATTCGCTAAATCTTCATTCAGCAAAAGCTGAGCATTCGCACCTATGACTAAAAGCGAGCCATCTTCAAGACGGAGCTGACAAGTAGCGTTGTCGCCAGTCACCAGCAACTCATTTAAAGCAAGCGTCTGCAGTGGCTGCGCAGAACGCATACTGTCTGCCGACACAACACTGACTGTTCCTTGAAGAGACTCCACAACTGCAATTTGCATGCTCTTATCCTTTGCCCTTCTAACGCTGAACTTGTTTGAGGCTTCTGCCAAACAAAGTGCGCTTGATTGTAAATGGGCACGCAGCAGGGCGCGCCAAGTAAAGAAAATTTACTAGCATGATACGTGAAAGAAGAAGACTAGGATACTGTCCTTAAGGACAATTCCCACGCTAAGACGCCACACCTTTCTTTGGATCGCAAAATCTTTAGGCATAAAAAAAGCACCCAAATGGGTGCTTTTTTAAGCAGAATTATCTTCTAAAACTAAATTAGCCTAGTAGATTCAAACCACCGGTTAGATCACCTAAAAGATCTAAAGACAATAGGTTGCCTAAGCCTGCGGTTGCTGAAGCCTGGCCATCGCCAGATGCAGAACCACCTAGAGATAGACCACCTAGAAGACCGTCAAGATCCAACAGTCCGCCTAGCAAATCACCACCAAGTAAGTCGCCACCTAGCAAATCACCACCTAGCAAATCACCGCCAAGTAGATCGCCACCTAGCAAGTCACCGCCTAGCAAGCCGCCACCAAGTAGATCACCTACAGAAAGCAAACCATCCAGACCTAGTCCTGAAGAACCGCCACCTAGACCACCGATAGCTGAACCAATCACTCCGTTTGGTCCAATTAGGAAATCTGTCACTTCATAAGCAGGTAATACGTTGTGAGCAATGCCTGCTAAAGGCATGGTGATTGCAGCAATTGGTTCAATCCCAAGCGCTTTCGGGAAGATATCTGGAATGACTGTTGCAACAACATCACCCACAACTGGCAATGACTTTGCAAAACCAACAACGACATCTAGTGAATCTAAACCAGCGCGAGGCGTTACTGTGCCGTCTGCAGCGATACGTGTTGTTTCAGTGCTTTCAGAAGCCAATAAACTTCCTGGAGGAATGGTACCAGCCAACAAGTTACCACCAAGAGAAATTTCATGCAGTAAATCGGTTACTGGCTTAAGTGGACCTGCAACCCCATTGTCAACAACGAAGGTTTTGATGAACAGGTTAACCACATCTTCCGTTACTGGGAAAGCGCGGGCGATATCAACAACAGCCTGCAACGCATCACCACCCAGTTCACCTTCAGTGGTTTTCTCGTTGATTGCAGGTAGCAATGCTGAAAACAAAGGCAGTGATTTAAGAAGACCAACAGGACCATCAACCAATGCAGGACCAGGAACTACATCGTGAACTAAATCAATTACTTGTGCGCCTGCTGGTAGCTTTTTAACAAACCCGATGATGTCCATTAGGTTTGATGTATTTGCTCCCTCAAGCGGGCCGCCGTTAGGCGCAACTGAGTTATTAAAACCAGTTAAAAGTTTTGTGTTTAAAATGTTTACAACAGAGAAAAGTGCGTCTGCAGATTCTGTTTTACCTGCATTAAGTAGATCTAGTGCCATCGTATCGATACTCCGAATATTTTGATTATGAGTCATAGTCTTGTTACAAGCTGTTCTATTTATGTGCTTGCTTTTTTAAAATGACGTGCCAATCTTACCGAAGGCGGTAAATATTCTCTACACCTAAATTGCAAATAATTGAAAATTTCTGACTGTAAAGAGAGTTTATAAAAAATAACCCTTTCCTTTCAAGAACTTACGTAAAGTAAATTCTTATCACAATTTTTTATCAGTTGATAGGAAAAATTTCTTTAAGCTAATTCTAATGCATTTTTGCACTGAACTTAAATACCTTGAAATACCTTTTAAATATGCTTTTTAATTTACTTTTATATTGACTGACAATTTTATAACTTATTCACACTCAAAAAATACAGTCATTTTCAAGCATCAATCCAAAAGAACTTATCCCTTAATCGGCGCTAAGGGCTTAGAATTTAAGCGTTTTATGGTATTAGTAAATGCTTATGCACCTACCCAGTTCTCAACTCAGACCTAGGGCGTTGTTTGTGTTTTTTTGGCGAAAAGCTCGTTTATCACCAAGGCAATTGCCCCGATTGTAATTGCCATATCGGCAATATTAAAAGTCGCGTAATGCCAGCTACCAAGGTAAAAATCGATGAAATCCGTGACCTTACCTTGCCATACTCGATCAATCAAATTCCCTATAGCGCCGCCTAATACCAGATTCAAACTCACAGTTTCCCAAGTCAATGCCTTGGGCAAACGGTTGAGCCACCACAGCATGAAGGCACTCATCCCCACGGCTAAACTAACAAAAAACCAACGCTGCCAACCGCCCATATCCGCCAGAAAGCTAAAGGCAGCGCCATAATTAAAAGCCAGTGTCCAATTTAAATAAGGCATGACCGCCACCGGCTCGCCGAGCTGTAAACTGCTTAAAGCTACAAACTTTGTCACTTGATCAACAAAGATAACCAAGAAAGCAATCCAAAGGGTGTTGAGTGCACTGGTGCGATAGGACATTCGGTTTTCCTTAATTAAACAGAGATGGAACAAGGCCACTCAAAAGATGTGGCCTCATTCTCAGTAGAGAAGCGTTTGCGTGCAGATAGGTCTCCCCAAATTAGGCTAGGCGAAATGACGAATTTCACCCTCACCCGCCACATTGTCCACACAACGCTGGCAAAGGGTTTCATGACCTTCAATCGCCCCCACTTCAGGACGATGGTGCCAACAACGCGCACATTTCGGTTGTTCGGTTGCTTGTGCTTCTAGCCACAATCCCTCTAAGTCGGAAGCCACCGCAGCCGGGGTCTTTTCCATAACCGGCTTGACTTGCGCACCTGAAGTAATCAAGACAAAACGCAGTTCGTCTCCTAATTGCTGCAATTGTGCGTATAGAGTTGCCTCTGCAAATAAGGTGACTTCGGCGGTAAGTGAACCTTTAATCACTTTGGCATTGCGCAACGTTTCCAATTGCTTGGCTACCGCAGATCGTACCGCCATCATTTGCGTCCAATAGCTTGAATTCATGGCCTGTGTTTCGTCCAGAGCAGTCAATCCTGAATACCACTGAGCCACAAACACGGTCGAGGCGCGCTCTCCAGGAAGGTAACACCAGATTTCCTCGGCCGTAAAACTGAGAATTGGGGCAATCCAACGCGTCATCGCCTCAACCAGATGATAAAGCGCTGTTTGCGCTGAACGTCTCGGTAACCCATCGGCTTTGCAGGTGTATTGACGATCTTTAATCACATCCAAATAAAACGAACCCAACTCTACCGAACAGAAATTTGTCACCGCTTGCGAAATTGCATGGAAGTTATAACTGTCGTAAGCCGCCACAATTTCGTTTTGCAGTTGTGCCGCATGACCAAGAACCCACTGATCGAGGGGAAGCAGTTGAGCGTAGGGAACCATGTCCGTTGCTGGATTAAAACCATTCAAGTTGGCCAATAAAAAACGCGCTGTATTACGAATACGACGATAAGCATCGGCAGTGCGGCTAATAATCTCTTCTGAAACCGTCATTTCATAACGATAATCCGCGGCAGCAATCCACAAGCGCAGAATATCCGCTCCATATTTGTTGGAAATGTCTTGTGGTGCCACAACATTTCCTTTGGATTTGGACATTTTCTTGCCATCTTTATCGACGGTAAAGCCGTGGGTTAGCACCTGTTTGTAGGGGGCTTGACCATCGGTCGCCAAGGCGGTCAGTAGGGAAGACTGGAACCAACCACGATGTTGATCGGAACCTTCCAGATACAAATCTGCAGGTGCTTGCAGTTCGGCTCGTGTCTTCAAAACCGTCTGATGACTGATTCCGGAATCAAACCAAACATCCAGAATGTCCGTCACTTTTTCATATTCTTGCGCTTGTTCGCCAAGCATTTCACTTGGGTCTAAATCATACCAAGCGTCAATCGAATGTTGTTCAACCCGATCGGCAACCTGGTGCAAAATTTCCAGGGTGCGCGGATGCATATCGCCGCTTACTTTATGAATAAAAATAGGAATCGGCACCCCCCAGAAGCGCTGGCGGGAAATACACCAATCCGGCCGCCCCTCGATCATGCCTTCAATGCGGTTTTGTCCCCATTCCGGCACCCAATTGACTTGCCGAATTGCGGCCAAAGCCGAGTCACGCAAGCCTGCGGCTTCCATCGAGATAAACCACTGTGGTGTGGCTCGAAAAATGAGTGGGGTTTTCGTCCGCCAACAGTGGGGATAACTGTGTTGGATCACTTCAATATGAAGCAAGGCGTGGTGCTCTTTCAGAACTTCCAATACGTGGTCATCGACACTGAGAACATTTTCACCCGCAAAAATTGGCGTGCCCTCAACATAATTGCCCGCACCATCCACTGGGCAATCAACCTCCAACTGATACTTCTGGCCTACCGCAAAATCCTCCACACCGTGACCCGGCGCAGTATGCACACAACCGGTGCCGGCTTCGGTAGTCACGTGATCACCCAAAATCAACGGCACAATCCGAGCATAAAATGGATGATGCAAACGCAAAAGCTCAAACTGCTCGCCGCGGCCATAAGCCAAGACCTGATAAGACTCAAAGCCCCAACGAGCCACGGCATCTTTAAGCATTGCTTGCGCTAAAAATAAGCGTTCGGGTCCCTGCTCACCCTGAACCTGCACTAAGGCATACTCTAACTCAGGGTTAATCGCGACTGCTTGGTTGGCAGGCAAGGTCCATGGCGTCGTTGTCCAAATAACCACCGAAATCGGACCTTCGCCGGTATGGTCTTCAACATGATGACAGCGTTGGAAGAAGGCCGCTTCATCCACAACCTTAAAACGCACATCAATTGATTTAGAGCGCTTCATTTCGTATTCCACCTCAGCTTCCGCTAAGGCAGAACGACCGCCCACCGACCAATAGACCGGTTTAGTGCCCTTAATCAGATGTCCATTGGCAATGATTTGCCCCAGCGCACGAATTTCGTCCGCTTCAAACTTAAAATCTTTGGTCAAATAAGGCTCTTGCCAATCTGCCATCACGCCAAGACGTTGGAAATCGGCCATTTGCGCTTCGACTTGCGATTGGGCATAGTCACGACAAGCTTGGCGAAAATCGGAGGCTGAAATCGCCTGACCGACCTTGCCTTTTTGTTTTTCGACATTCAGCTCAATCGGCAACCCATGACAATCCCACCCCGGGACAAAAGGCGCATCAAACCCACTCAACCCTTTGGATTTGACAATCATATCTTTGAGCACTTTATTCACAGCATGACCGATATGAATATTTCCATTCGCATAGGGTGGCCCATCATGCAAAATGAACTTCGGGCGACCCGCCATCTGCTGGCGCACCGTTTGATAAAGATTTTGCGCCAACCAAGCGGCGACCTGTTCAGGCTCGCGTTCAGGCAAATTCCCGCGCATTGGAAAATCGGTTTCCGGCAAATTCAAGCTGGCTTTGTAATCCGGGGTCTGGTTATTCTGCTTCTCTGTGCTCATGCGTTACTCTCTAAAGCGTGGGTGCGTTGCGCATTAAATTCTAAAATTGGGCTTAAGGTTTCGGGTCTTCAGGGTAAGGTGGTGTCATGTTCGACAAAAAATTCACGCGCTTGAGCCACATCCAAACGAATCTGACTCTGCAACGCAGCTAAATTCGCAAAGCGCTGCTCCGCGCGAATAAAATGGCATAACCGAACACTGACATGGCGGCCATACACGTCTTGCGACCAATCAAATAAATGCACTTCGATGGACGGCTGTAATCCCGCTACGGTCGGCCTTAATCCGATATTGGCCACACCAAGCACCGGTTGAGTTTTCAATCCTGCGACTTGCACTGCGAACACACCTTGTACCGGCATCTGCAACCGCTTAGGATTTAAGTTCAGCGTTGGAAACCCCAAGGTGCGACCCAGCTTTTGACCGTGAATTACTCGTCCACTGAACGCGAAAGGCGTACCCAACAATTTGGCGACCTCATCTAAATTCGGCAACGCTAATTGCTGACGAATCCGAGTACTGCTAACGCGAGCGCCTTCAAGATAAAAAGTTGGCATCTCGGTCACGGCAAACCCGAGTTCTGCGCCCTGCTGCTGCAAAAACGTAAAATCGCCACGACGGCCCTGGCCAAAGCGAAAATCATCGCCAATCACGAGATGCTTCACCGCCATTCCCTTGACCAATACCCGTTCAACAAACTCAGCCGCGCTTAGGCTAGCAAAGGCTTCGTCGAATCGGACACAAAGCACAAAATCAATCTGTGTCTGCTCAAAGGCTTGCAATTTTTCGCGCAGATTCATTAATCGTACTGGCGCTTGTTTGGGGGCAAAATATTCGATCGGCAAGGGTTCAAACACCATCACCACACTTGGAAGCTGCAACTTTTGCGCTTTTTGTGCTAAATATTGCAATACCTGCAGATGCCCAAGATGGATACCATCAAAGTTACCAATCGTTAAAACACAGCCCTCGGCTAAGCGGCCGCGAAAACGTGAAATATTGTGCAGTCCGCGAATCAGTTGCATGACAAAAAGCTTGGCTACCACCTTGACAACAAGGGGCAGATTATAGCGTAAGGCGTGCGGTAAAGTCATGCGGACTTGTCGGCGACTTAACCTTCTCTTTTTACCGAATCAGTGCCGACGGGTACCTGCAAACCGTTTCGGTGAAAACCCCAAAAGCCATAAACTGAGCAAATAAAGACTGATGGCGCCCAAAATCAAACTCATCAACCAAAGCACCCTGCTCCATGCATCCAACGTAAGCCAAGTTTGCGGAGTTGGCGAAAGCCACACTAATCCTCCCGCCATCAAGGCCGTTGCCAGACCAATTTGCAGAATAAGTTTGCCCCAACCCTGGCTTGGCGTAAACACCTGCTGACGGCGTAGATACCAATAAAGAAGACCGGCGTTCACAAAGGCTGAAATCGAGGTTGCTGCAGCCAAGCCCACATGAGCAAAGGGACCGATCAAAAGCAGATTCAAGACAATGTTCGTCAGCAAAGCGACCACTGCCACCTTGACAGGCGTCTTCATTTCCTTTCGCGCGTAAAAGGCAGGTGCCAAAATCTTTACCAGAATAAAACCAAGCAAACCAAAAGAGTAAGCCATTAAACTCAAACTCGACATCTGGACATCTTGCGCGGTAAAAGCGCCATAAAAAAACAATGTCACCAACAAAGGCTGAGCCAAGAGCAATAACCCCAACATGGCCGGCACGCCAATCAAAAACACCAAGCGCAAGGCAAAATCCAGATCCTGTTCAAAGCCTTGCCAATCGGAGTTGGCGGCTTTTTTTGATAGACCAGGCAACACAACCGTCGCCAATGCCACACCAAACACCCCTAACGGAAACTCCATCAGGCGATCGGAATAGTAAAGCCACGAAACCGAACCTGTTACCAAAAACGACGCCAAGATGGTATCCACCAACAAATTAATTTGCGCCACCGACACCCCAAAGAGCGCGGGCAGCATTAAGCGCTTCACTTCACTCACACCAGGATCGGATTTGCGAGAGGGATGCGGTAGCAAATTCAACTTATACAAAAAAGGCAGATGAAACAGCAGCTGTACCACACCGGCAACCAGCACGCCCCACGCCAGAGCCATGACGGGAATATCAAGATGAGGCGAAACCGCGATGGCAAAGACAATCAGAACCAAATTCAAAAAAACAGGCGTAAAAGCCGGCACGGCAAAACGATTATAGGTATTCATAATCGCGGATGAAAAAGCCACCAAGGAAATCAATAACAGATAGGGAAACGTAATCGCCAACATATCTGCGGCCAATTGAAACTTTTCGGGATCATCGGCAAAGCCTGGCGCAAAAACCCACATCCACAAAGAAGACCCAAACACCCCAAAGGCTGTCAGCAACAGCAGAATCCCACCCAAACGAAAACTGATGGCATTCACAAGCTGCTGTACCGCCGCATGACCGCGTTGCTCTTTGGCTTCCGCTAAAACTGGGACAAACGCCTGAGAAAAAGCCCCTTCGGCAAACAGACGACGAAAAAAGTTAGGGATTTTAAACGCCACAAAAAACGCATCCGCTCCCGCAGAAGCGCCAAAATAGCGCGCAATCACCATATCACGGACAAACCCTAAAATTCGCGAGAGCAGCGTCATGGCTCCCACGGTTGCGGCCGCTTTTAAAATTCGTTTCACCGCCCTTATCCTTTTATATTTTGGCTGGTTATTTGCCGTTTTTTCAGGCGCTTATTGTAACAAACAGCCGCCCTTTCCCTCGGAGCAACTTCTCTTTTTAAAAGGATTCTGCCAAGGGTTTCTTATACCGACTTTTCATGGGAAACTAAGGCCAGACACATCGCTCAGCAAGGAATCCATCCATGAAGGCCGCAGAACTGTTTATTCGCTGTTTAGAAAATGAAGAAGTGCAGTACATTTTTGGAATTCCAGGAGAGGAAAATCTTGACCTGATGGATGCACTTTTAGACAGCCCAATTCAATTTGTTTTGACCCGCCACGAACAGGGTGCTGCTTTTATGGCCGATGTTTACGGCCGATTAACGGGCAAAGCCGGCGTCTGCCTAGCGACGCTTGGGCCAGGCGCAACCAACCTTGTCACCGGAGTCGCCGACGCAAACATGGACCGCGCGCCCCTCGTTGCGATTGCTGGGCAAGCCAGTACGCGGCGTTTGCATAAAGAAAGCCACCAAGTCTTGGATTTGGTCAATCTTTTTGAACCGATTACCCAATTCAGCACCCAGATTCTCAGTCCAGAAGTTATCCCAGAAGTGGTGCGTAAAGCCTTCAAGGTCGCCGAGGCCGAAAAGCCTGGATGCTGTTTTATCGATTTTCCCGAGAACATCGCCGAAATGCCCGTTGAAAAGCAGCCTCTCAAAAGACAAAGCCCCTTGCCCCCTTTTCCACACCCACAAAAAGTTCAACAAGCGGCCGAATTGATCAACCAAGCTCGCTATCCGATTATTCTGGCTGGTAATGGGGTGATTCGCCGCCAAGCCAGCGCCGCGCTCCATCAATTTGCCGAGCAGTTCAATATACCGGTTGCCACCACTTTTATGGCGAAGGGCGCCATTCCGTGCAGTAGCCCTTACTCTCTGGGTACCATTGGTTTGCAGGCGCACGACTATATTGCCTGCGGCATTGACCAAGCCGATCTGGTCATTTGCATTGGTTATGACGTAGTAGAGTATCCACCGCAGATCTGGAACCCGCAAGCTCGCTGCCACATTGTGCACCTGGATAGTAAACCTGCAGAAGTCGATGAGCATTACATTGTCCAAGCCGGTTTAGTCGGTGACATTGCTCAAGCCCTAGAGGCGTTAAGTCGGCTTTGCCAACCCCATCCAAATAGCCCTTATCTGCCGGTAAAACGTGAGGTTGAAAAACATCTGCACCAGCATGACCACGACATCGGCTTTCCATTAAAACCCCAAAAAATTCTATATGACTTACGCCAAGCCCTCGCGCCGCAGGACATTATTATTTCCGATGTTGGCGCGCATAAAATGTGGATTGCTCGTCTTTATCAAACCTTGGCGCCAAACACCTGTTTAATTTCCAATGGTTTTGCCGCCATGGGCATCGCTTTGCCCGGAGCCATTGCAGCCAAACTCGCTAAACCCGACCAGGTTGCGGTCGCGGTGACGGGCGATGCGGGTTTTCTGATGAATGTACAGGAACTGGAAACGGCTGTACGCCTCAAATTAGCGTTGATTGTGCTGATCTGGAACGACGCCAGCTACGGTTTAATTCGCTGGAAACAACAAAATCAGTTTGGCCGTGAAAGTCATATTGACTTCACCAATCCGGATTTTCTGAAATTAGCAGACGCTTTTGGTGCTAAGGGATATCGAATTGAAAGCGCCGCACAATTGCTACCCACCTTACAACAGGCGATTCGCGATCAGTGTGTGGTCTTAATTGACTGTCCGGTCGATTACTCGGAAAACCTGAAATTAACCGAAGAACTTGGAAAGATGGTCTGCCCCGTTTAGTCGTAATTTATCCGGCTCATGTCGATAGAGCACGCATAAAAAAGCCGGGTAAACCCGGCTTTTTGCACTGAACTTAAAACAAGCAACGTTACTTAAGACGCCATTGCTTTAATACGCGCATTGATACGGCTCTTGGTACGAGACGCCTTGTTCTTGTGGATAATGCCTTTGCGTGCCATACCATCTAATTTAGATTGTGCAACACGAAACAGCTCATTAGCTTTTGCTTGATCGCCAGAAGCAATTGCTGCAATCACTTTTTTGACAGCGGTACGCATATCTGAGCGTTGTGCAGTGTTATGTTGACGGTGAAGTTCCGCTTGACGAGCGCGTTTGACCGCTTGTACTGAGTTTGCCATTGTAATTACTCCAGTGTGGTTTTACGTGTTAACGATCCGTAGACCTATCATTAACAATTAACACAACATCCCTTGTTCACTTACAACCGGGATGGCTACTTGTGGTTCAGACCTTGCCAAGACAACAAGACAAGGTTTTAAAAATAAGAAACGGTATTATCCATAGCCGATTGCAAAAGTCAACGACAATAAAAAACCGACCACAAGGTCGGTTTTTTACGATTCTAAAGCACGATGAGCCCGATGGATTAAGCGCGCTTACGGAATTCGCCAGTACGCGTATCGATTTCAATCATCTCATCGGTTTCGATAAACGCAGGGACCATCAATTCATGACCAGTAGAAATTTTTGCAGGCTTCATCACTTTACCGGAGGTATCGCCACGCACCGCCATTTCAGTGTAAATAACTTGGCGAACAATAATGTTCGGCAACTCAACCGTAATCGGCTTGCCATTATAGAAAGTGACCACAGAAACATCTTGCATCCCGTCTTCAATATAGTTCACGGTATCACCAAGGTTCTCTTTTTCAATTTCGTACTGATTGTACTCATCATCCATAAACACATAGAGCGGGTCAGCAAAGTAGCTGTAGGTACAGTCTTTCTGTTCGAGGATAATCTGTTCAAATTTATCATCGGCTTTAACAACGGTTTCGGTACCGGCGCCGCTCAAAAGGTTTTTCAGTTTCAGTTTTACAACTGCGGCATTACGACCAGATTTGCTAAACTCAGCTTTCAGAACGATCATTGGCTGATCGTTTAACATCATCACATTACCGGCGCGGAATTCTTGTGCTATTTTCATTGCATGGTTTCCAAAAAAATTAAAAGCGCGATATTTTAACACTCTTTTTTCGTTTGAATAAAGCTTGTTAACTGTTTGACTAAGCTTGGCTCGGCGGCGCGTTGCTCACTCAACGCAAACACTCGACTTTGACATGGCGAATTCGTCGCCAGCAAATCATTAAAGAGTTGTTCTAGGTGAGCTTGATTCAGCTGTTGACGGTTCCAGTCACGAGTTACCTCCGCGATATTTTCGGGCAAATCGTACTCCGTCAAAAAGGCCTCCAGTTTCGGCCAATGCGCCTGATCTTCGGTTGGGTAAATATGCCAAACAAAGGGCTTAGCCGCCCAAATGGCGCGCGTTAAAGACTCCTCGCCACGCACAAAGTTCAAATCACAATACCTTAAAAGACCATCAAACTCTTGCTGAGGTAGAAACGCAATCAGGTGCACTCTAAGCAAACCAAAGTCCAAACTTTGCCCTACTTGCAGATTCACAAAGGGCGCTTGCTGGCGCAAACTATGCGCTAACTTTCCCTCGGGCAGATAAACTTCTACCGGATATTGGCTTAAATACGTCAATAAATCTGCGAGCGCCGCATTCTCATAGGCAAACAGCGAAACTTTGAAATGGTTGGCTCGGGCGGGCGCAAGCGAATTCTTTTCTAACCAGCGCGAAATCGCCTGCGGGCTCTGCCAAAAATCCGTTCGTTTTTGTTGTAAATCGGCCTCTCTCAGCAAGCCTCCGCCAATCGGTGAAAACCCCGGAAAATAGAACCATTTATTTAAACCACTGCGATGAAAAGAGGGTAAACCATGACAACCGGCCACCCAAGATTCGCAACTAAAGTAATCAAGATTCACCCAAATGGGTGCGATAGCGGCAGACTGCATCGCCTGCAAATACCCTTGAGGCAACTCACACGCAAACATTTCAATCACCACCTCACCGAGCGTTTCAGGACAGACAAAAGCGGCCGTCCATTGCTTAACCTCAATCTGCTGCAGGGTTTGGCACTGCGCAGAGACATCCGTGGCTGGAACCAGCATTTTTAAGGCGTCCAAGACATCCACCCACAGGCGCACATGGCAACCCATCTCCTTTTGCAATTGCAGCGCTAAGCGCCAAGCCGTGCCAATATCACCATAGTTATCAATTACTTGACAAAAAATATCCCAATGCTGCGGTACAGAGGCCGGGGGGTTGGACATCACAAATCATCCTGACTAAAAAATGGGCGGCCATTATACAAAGCGACCTGCGGGCTCTTCTTTGTTTTATTCGTAAATCCGCTTAGAATAGGGGCAGATTTTTCGGAACACAAAACCGCATGAACATATCAATCAGTGCCCTGCTGGGTTTTACCCTTGGCTTAGGGCTGTTTATCCTGTCGATTGTACTCAATACCGACAACTACTTAATGTTCTTAAGCTTATCAAGCTTACTGATGGTGACGGGTGGCACCATCGCTGCGGCAATGATTTCTTACGATGGGCGTTATGTGACGCTCGCTTTCAAAGAATTGTTGTTTACGATGGTCAGTACCAAGGTCAACCCGATTAAACTCTATGAAGATGTGGGTATTTTAATTGACTGGTCAAAAATCATTCGTAAGCATGGTCTGGTAAAACTGGAAACCTTAATTACGCTTCCAGAGGAAGGACAGAGCTTTTTAAATCAATCTATTGTCTTTCTTCTCTCCGGCTACAAGGGGCCGCACCTCTACAGCTTGCTGCAACACTCGCGCGAATCCATTTATGAAAGCAATATGCGTCCGGCGAAAGTACTTCTCACCATGGCCACCACCGCTCCGGCTTTTGGCATGGTTGGTACCTTAGTCGGTCTGATTATTATGCTTAACAGCATGGAAGGCGATCCCTCGAAAATTGGCAGCGGTTTGGCGGTCGCACTGCTCACAACGTTATATGGCGTTTTACTGGCGCATTTACTGTTTAAACCCGCTGCACGCAAACTGGAACACAAGCAGGATTTAGAAGCGCAACGCAATCAAATTCTCAGTGAGGGCATTGTTCTGCTGTCCGAAGGTGCCTCTCCCACACTCATCGAGGACACCATGAACTCTTATCTTCACCCCAAATATCAATTTCGCCGTGCCGAACGCTAACCGGAGCCGCCGTGGATGGAACAAGAACCGCTCAGACCCTATCAACCCACTCCATTAAAAAAATCCAAAGAAGAGGAGGATGGCAATGAATGGCTGATTACTTACGCCGATGCCATGACATTGATTTTAGGCTTTTTTGTCTTAATTCTTTCCATGTCGATTATCAATCAAAGTAAATTTGCCGACGTCTCAGAAGCCATTGCTCAAGGGCTATTAAAAAAGGAAGTTCCGCTTATAGAATCGCCTTTCAAAGCCTTAAACACGCGTCTGAGAAACACCTTGATTGAATACGATATTTTGCCAGAGCAGGCGTTAATGCAAGAAAAAGACTCACTGAAAATCGATCTGCCCGGTCACATTCTATTTGCCACGGGTTCATCGCAATTGCAACCGTCTTCTCAGCGCCTGATTGCCGATCTGGCACGCGATATCCGCGCGTTTGATTTGCAGGATTTTTCCATTGAAATTGAAGGGCACACCGACGACATTCCAATACAAACGGAACGCTACCCCTCGAACTGGGAGCTGTCCTCCAGCCGAGCGATTCAAGTATTGCAGGTGTTTTTAGAACAAGGCGTGGACGGCAACAAACTTAAAGCGATTGGTTATGCCCAAACGCGTCCCAAAGTGCCAAACCGAGAGGCCAACGGCCAAGCGCTGCCAGACAATCAACAGCTCAACCGTCGAGTTGAAATTAAAATCGCGCGCAATCTCTAAAACGCAGACTACTCGCGATGATAGGGATGATGATTCAGCAATGACCAAGCACGGTAGAGTTGCTCAGCAACCAAAATTCGTACCATCGGATGCGGCAGCGTGAGATGAGACAAACCCCACTTCCATTGCGCTTGGTCAATCAGCTCCGCTTGCAAGCCATCTGGCCCGCCAACAATCAAAGCGACATCTTGTCCACCGCCCAGCCAGAGATCGAGCTGTTCGGCCAATTGCTTGGTCGTAACCTGCTGACCACGCTCATCCAACACCACCAGTCGTACGCCCTTAGGCAGAACATCCAGTATGCGTTTGGCTTCATCGGCTTTCATCTTCTCTACCGAACTGCTTTTACCGCGATTCGCCATCGGCAACTCGATCAAATTCAAGCTGCAGGCTTTAGGCAGACGCTTGGCGTATTCGTGATAGCCTTCCTGCACCCATTTGGGCATTTTCTGGCCCACGGTAATAAAGTGGATCACCATCTTTACACAGAATCCGTTGCCTCAGGCTTATTCAGACGGGTCGCCTGTCCTTTGATATCCCAGAGCTTTTCCAACGCATAGTGCGCGCGTGCCGATTCGGTCATGATATGAACAATCACATTGCCTAAATCGACCAGTACCCAATCCGGTTGAGGCCCGCCCTCAACGCCCAGAGCTGGCTCACCTGCCTCTTTAAAGGCTTGTTCAAGATGCGAGCCTAGGGCGCGAACGTGCGTCGTTGAGGTACCACTGCAGACAATCATCGCATCGGCAAAAGAGCTGATACCCTCAACATCAATCACTTGAATGTCACGCCCCTTGCTGTCATCCAAAGTCTTGACCACTAAATTGGTTATTTGCTGTAAATCCATCGCCATTGGCTTTTTGCTCTCCTAAAGCGCAGGCGTGCTTATCCTTTGATAAAGCCCCTGCTGTTGAATAAACTGCACCACCGCTGGCGGGGTGAGGTAGTCGGGATGAATCCCATGTTGTATTTGTTGTCGAATCCGTGTTGAGCGAATATCCAGTTGCGTAATCGCCACATCAAGGATTTGACCGCTGCGTTGCGTAAAGCGCGCCACTCGGCACTGAGCAAAGAGCGCGGCCTCTTCACCGATAAAATTCAACCCTTCTCCCGGACGGTGCATCACCGCCAAGTTGGCCAATTGCAGAATCTTGCGCCATTCATGCCAACGACAAAACTGTGCAAAAGCATCGGTGCCCAACAATAAAACCATTCCTGGCTCGGCAAAGACTTCGGCCAGACTTTGCAAGGTTGTCACCATATAGGAAGGACCATCGCGCTCAATCTCAATTCGATCAAGAACGAATTTAGGTTGATCTGCAATCGCTAATTCCAGCATGGCACAACGTTGCTGGGCACTGACGTTCGGGGCGGCTCGATGCACGGGCTGAGCGCACGGAATAAAACGCACCTGCTGTAAATCCAGTTGCTGGGCGATTTCTAGGGCGGCACGCAAATGACCATGATGAATTGGATCAAAAGTACCGCCGTAGATCCCAATCATCTTTCCCGCTCCCTATTGACGAATATGACCATCGCCTAGAACAATGTATTTTTGCGAGGTCAGACCTTCTAACCCGACAGGACCGCGCGCATGGAATTTATCGGTACTGATGCCAATTTCAGCCCCTAATCCATATTCAAAACCATCGGCGAAACGCGTCGAGGCATTCACCATGACCGAACTGGAATCGACCTCCGTTAAAAAACGGCGCGCTGTGCTGAGATTTTCAGTAATAATCGCTTCAGTATGTCCAGAGCTGTATTGCGCAATGTGTGCCATCGCCTGGTCCACATCGCTCACCACACGAATCGACAAGATCGGCGCTAAATATTCGGTTGCCCAATCATTTTCCTGAGCCGGCAGTGCATCAATCAGCGCACAGGTTTGCGCGCACCCGCGCAACTCAACCCCTTTTTCGGCATAAAGCAAAGCTAATTGCGGCAAAATCTCCGCTGCCCGACTCTCGGCAATCAGTAGCGTTTCCATCGCGTTACACACCCCATACCGATGGGTTTTCGCATTCAATGCCACTGCAATGGCCTTAGTACGGTCGGCATCCTGATCAATATAAACGTGACAGATACCGTCTAGGTGCTTAATCACAGGCACCTTTGCCCCTTGACTAATCCGCTCAATCAAACCTTTGCCGCCACGGGGAATAATCACATCCACATAACGTGGCATTGCAATCAGATGGCCGACGGCAGCACGATCCGTGGTAGCAACGACTTGCACGGCCTGCGCCGGTAAATCTGCCGCTTGCAAACCCGCTGCAATGCATTTCGCCAAGGCTTGGTTGGAATGTGCGGCCTCCGAGCCTCCTCGCAAAATTGCGGCATTGCCCGACTTTAAGCACAAGGCCGCCGCATCCACCGTAACATTCGGCCGCGATTCGTAAATAATGCCAACCACCCCCAAAGGCACGCGCATCTTGCCGACCTGAATCCCTGAAGGACGATAGGCCATCTCACTAATTTGCCCAATTGGATCTGGTAAAGCGGCAATCTGGCGCAGCCCCTCGGCCATGGTGGCAATCGCTTTATCGCTCAATGTCAGGCGGTCAAGCATAGCCGCATCCATGCCCTTATCCACACCGACTTGCAAATCTTTGGCATTTTCAGCCTGAAGTTCAGCAGCTTGGGTTTCGATCTGATTGGCGATCTCGAGAAGAGCACGGTTTTTTTGGGCACTCTGCGCACGCAAAAGCGCACGCGATGCAACACGCGCCGCCTGTCCCAATTGGTTCATATAGTGTTCAATATTCATCGTCTGTTCCTGCTGTAGCAACGGTTTGCTTTTGGGGTTTGGGTAAAAATTAACTGGCCATCTGGGTGACGAGTTGATGCAGAGCGGACCAACGCTCCGCTTCACCTGAACTGGGCACCAGACCTTTGCTCTGCACATCCAACTGTAATGCCTGAGCAAGATACCGGCTGGCATTTTGTCCCAAACCTCGCGCCAGAGCTTGGCGATAATCACCTTGGTTAATCGACCAAATTTCACACTGTTTAAAAGCTTGAGCTAAGGGCATCTGCTCGGTACAAAACTGCAGCTCTGCCAAGAGCCGCAGTTCTTTGCTTAAAAGCCACAGCACCACCAACAATTCCACCCCTTCTTGGCGTAATCGCTGAAGAATTTGCGCAGCATTCAAGCGCTGCCCTTGCAGGACAGCACTGCTAAGTGCATACAGCTGATAATGCGTTTGATCGACCACACTGTTGGCAATCTGTTCTGCCCCGATCTGCTGCGTTGCTTGCGGCAATAAACTTAGGCTCAATTTGATTAACTCTTGGTCTGCCGCCAATAAATTACCTTCAGTGCGTTCAGCCAAAAGCGCCGCCGCCGCCGCATCGAGACTCAATCCGTAATTTTGTGCGCGTTGCAAAATCCAATTGGGCAAGGCGGCACGCTCAATCGTTTTTGCCTGCACCACCAAACCAGCCGCTTCAATCACTTGAACCCATTTACTCTTTAATTGGCGGCTGTCGAGTTTTTCGCAAAACAACAGCAACACCATGTCAGGATTGCTCTTTGCCCGCACGCAAAATTGCTGAATAAATGCGGTGCCTTCGGTACCTGGGTTGCCTTTTGGCAAATTTAAACGCAAATATTGGCGTTCGGCAAACAACGAACCTGATTGGGTTGTCATCTGCAAAACCTGCCAATCGAAACTGGCATCCGCATCAAAGCTGTCCGTTGCAATCAACCCCTCTTGCTGCAAACGTACACGCAACGCATCCCAACAATCGCGAAGATAAAGTAACTCTTCTCCATAGAACAAAAAGATTGGCGCGATTTGAAACGATGCGATAGAGACTTGCTTGAGAAAGGCCGCTGCGGGTAACACATCCTACCCCGTTACGGACGAGGAACATAGCGCAGGCGACTGAGCAATTGCTGAGCCAAATCCTGCGCCATTTGCCGATTCAAATCCGAAAGCTCTTGTTCAGCCGCCATTAGGCCCTGCGGGTCAATCCGTCGATCACGATACGCAAACGCTTGATCGCGCACCAACACCTTGCCTTGTGCATCGAGAATTTGATAGGGCTGGGTCCAGCGGATAAATTCAGCCGTTGTTTCGCCTAAAAGCGAAACGCCGGTGCGCTTACTACTTTTCTGGGTGGAACCCAACACCAAGGTCACTTCTCGTCCTAAGGCTTCAGGCTCTGCAACAAAGCGCTGCACCGATTCCAGTTCAACGCCGACTGGCAAGCGTGCACGCAACTCGCGTTGAATGGCACTGTCCGTGTCTGGCTCGGTTTGCAGTTGAATCCGCTGGAGCGCGGTATCCGACATGCTGTCCGAATCACGCAATTGAAAACTGCAGCCCGGTAAGGTGAGCTGCCAAAGCAGCAGCAAACTTAATAAGCTTAAACGTACCGCAACCATAGACAATTTTCCTGTTGAGACCTTAATCTTGCACCACCAAGTTCACCAAACGACCTGGCACATAAATTTCTTTCAGCATCACTTTGCCATCAATAAACTTCATAATCGCCTCGTCATGCTTCGCTGCGCTAAGAATCGAGGTCTTATCCGCATCGGCAGCCACTTCGATTTTGCCACGCAGTTTACCGTTGACTTGTACCATCAACGCCAACTGCGATTTCACCAAGGCGTTTTCATCAACCTTCGGCCAAGCGACATCAACGACAAGGCCTGATTGCCCCAGCGTCTGCCATAACACTTGCGACAAATGCGGAGTCATCGGCGAGAGCATCAACACCAGAATTTCTAAACTTTCTTGCAACAAAGCACGCTCGATTGCGTTTTGGGCCGAAAACTTGGTAAGCTCGTTGAGCAACTCCATACAGGCGGCAATCGCGGTATTAAAGGTTTGACGGCGACCCATATCATCCCCAACTTTCTGTAGGGTTTCATGTACCTTTAAACGCAACGCTTGCGCCTCTTTGCTCAGCGGTTCCTTACCTTGGTAGGCCGCAACCACTCCGCTTTCACAATGGCTATGCACCAAGCGCCAAACCCGATTAACAAAACGATAACAGCCCTCTACCCCTTTGTCCGACCACTCTAAGGTCTGTTCGGGAGGGGCAGCAAACATAATATATAAGCGTAGAGTGTCGGCACCGTATTGTTCAATCAATGTCTGCGGATCAATGCCGTTGTTTTTCGATTTCGACATCTTTATCACGCCACCATACTGGACTTGGCGGCCATCGCTTTTTAACAGACCATGCAGAATAGTGCCTTTTTCGTCCAGCACGGGCTCAACATCCAATGGTGAATACCAGGTCTGCTTGCCAGTGGCATCAACACTGAACCAGCTACTGGCCAACACCATACCTTGGGTCAACAGCTTTTTAAACGGCTCATCGCTGCGAACCAAACCTTGATCGCGCATCAATTTATGGAAGAAGCGGGCATACAACAAATGCAGAATCGCGTGTTCAATCCCGCCAATATATTGATCAACTGGTAACCAATGGTCTGCACGCGCATCGAGCATGGCCGTGTTGCAATCGCGTGAAGCATAGCGCGCGTAATACCAAGACGATTCAAAGAAGGTATCGAAGGTATCGGTTTCACGCTTGGCACGGCCACCACACTGCGGACAATCACAGTTTTTAAATTCTTCTAACTTGGCCAAAGGCGAACCGGCACCATCTGGGACCAAATCCTCCGGTAACAAGACCGGCAACTGGTCTTCGGGAACCGGCATTACTCCGCACGCAGGACAATAGATGGCCGGAATTGGACAACCCCAGTACCGCTGACGCGATACCCCCCAGTCACGCAAACGGTAGTTGGTCTGTTTTTCACCGAGGTCTTTGGCAGAAAGCGCAGCAGCCATCGCTTCCAATGCCTGTTCAAAGCGCAGGCCATCAAATGGCCCAGAGTTGAATAAACGCCCCTTTTCGGTAAAGGCGGCTGAACTCACATCCACCGTGTCCGCCCCTTCCGGCAAAATAACTGGCTTAATCGGCAAGGCATATTTTTGGGCAAATTCGTAGTCTCGCTGATCGTGCGCCGGAACGGACATTACCGCTCCGGTGCCGTAGCTCATCAACACAAAATTGGCACTCCACACCGGAATCACTTCACCGGTCAGCGGATGTAGGACGCGCACGCCGGTGTCCATGCCTTGCTTCTCCATGGTTTCAATATCCGCCTCAGCGGTAGAAACATGGCTACAGGCCTCAATAAACTCAGCCAAGGCAGGATTACGAATGGACGCCTTATGACTCACGGGATGATCGGTGGCAACCGCTAAATAACTGACCCCCATCAGCGTATCCGGACGCGTGGTGTAAACCTTAATGAATTGTCCTTCGCGCCCTTCAATCGGAAACGAAATCTCCAAACCGGACGACTTGCCAATCCAGTTGCGTTGCATGGTTTTCACCTGCTCCGGCCAACCATCCAACTGATCCAAATCCTGCAACAGTTCTTCAGCGTAATCCGTGATTTTCACAAACCACTGCACAATGTCTTTGCGCTCAACAGGTGCACCTGAACGCCATCCCTTGCCATCAATAACCTGTTCATTGGCGAGAACGCACTGATCCACCGGGTCCCAATTCACCTGCGACATCTTGCGATAAACCAAGCCCTTTTCCATCAATTTGGTAAACAACCATTGTTCCCAACGGTAATAATCGGGATGACAGGTGGCAATTTCGCGGCTCCAATCAAAGCCAAGACCCAATGATTTAAGCTGAGTCCGCATGTAATCAATATTGGAATAAGTCCATTCTGCCGGAGCTGCATGGTTTTGCATCGCGGCATTTTCCGCCGGCAAACCAAACGCATCCCACCCCATCGGCTGGAGAACATTTTTACCCTGCATTCGCTGAAAACGTGAAATCACATCCCCAATCGTGTAGTTGCGCACATGCCCCATATGCAGCTTGCCGCTGGGGTATGGAAACATGGACAAACAATAAAACTTCTCTTTACTGTCATCCTCTTTGGTCACGAAGGTGTTTTGTTCATGCCAGATTTTCTGAATAGCCGCTTCTAGGGATTGAGGTTGATAATGCACGTCTGCCATAGTGATGTCTTTTAGGTTCCTGTGGTTCGTTTTAGCCACCTTGCAGGATAAAAACTCCTAGTCAAAAAGGCGGGCTGTCGAAAAAAGAATAAGTTCAGTATTATATTAGGCGGGCTAAGCCTTTGCACGGCAGTTTTAAGCCTTGCCAAAAATAAGTGAAATTGGGAGAAAATGATGAGCCAGAACAAGATGCTAAAAGCCTACCGTACCCTGCTGAATCACGCCAAAGAACGGGCGCTCATGGCCGAGTACCAAACTTGGCAAAGTTTAGGCCATGCCATCGAACGCGCCGAACAGGCCGAGCACAATCTAGCGGAACTGACTCAAAAAGAGTTTCACCAAGTTCAAGAGGATCTGCGCGCCGACCTCAATACCCTTGCCGAGTACCTTGCCGATATCGAACAGGGTGCGGCAGATTTTGTACGCATGGAGCTAGAACCACTGGAACAATTGCTGATTGACAAGGCTCTCAGTCTTGCCGACCCGACCCAAATCACCGTGTTGCGCTTGCGCTTAGCCGCGGCAATGGAAGAGAATCACCCGGCTTTTTCCACTCGCCATTAAGCGAAATAGGCCCTTTTCTTTTCCGCTTTACGCGACATGAGAGGCATCCGACCGGGCGTCATGACGTCTCGCCAGCAACAACGCCAACCCCAGACTCAACAAAAGGGCAAGCAAGATCGGCAGCTGACGCCATTGTGCATAAGGCGTTAAGCCTTGGTAAGGCTGTACTTGCGTTCGTAACACCCCTTGCTGATAGACAGGAATCTGAGCTTTAATCTGCCCATCCACTCCTGCTACCAACGTATAGCCAGTATTGGTCGCACGAGCAATCTCGCGACCCAATTCCAAGGCGCGCATCTGCACATCCTGCACCTGTTGCGCAGGCTCCAGTGTGTGAGCAAACCAAGCGTCGTTCGAAACCGTAATCAGGTATTCCGCTTGCGGGAGCTGTCGCGCCAGCTCTTCACCAAACGCCATTTCGAAACAGATACTTAAACCCACTTGTCGGCCACCCAAGGTCATGGGCGGCTGCTCAGGCGAACCGGCGCTGAAAGTCGCATAGGGAATCGAAAAGACGCTACTCAAGAACCGAAAGGCTCCGTCAAACGGAAAATACTCACTAAACGGCACCAGATGATGCTTGTAATAACGTTGCTGCGGATCTTTCAGGTTAATCAACGCATTATAATAATTTTCGCTGCGGGGCCCTCCGGCAATCACGCCAACCAAAATATCTTTCTGCAAAAGCTGTGCATCGGCAATAAACGTTTTCAGCGCCCCCTTCTCTACCACATCATAGTAGGCTGGAATCGCCGTTTCCGGCCAAACAATCACCTCGGCATCTAAGTTTAAGCGGGTCATCTGAATATACCGCTCCATGGTCGGACCAAACATATCCGCCTGCCATTTTTGCTCTTGGGGAATATTCCCCTGCAACAAGGCAATATCCACCGGCTTGCCGTTGGGCGTCACCCACTGGACCTGCTGTAAACCCAAACCTCCCAACCACACACTCACAACCAAGACACTGCCGAGCAACCAAGCGCGCGTTTGCCATAATAAAAGCAAAGCGCCAGCCGTTAACGCCAAGGCCCAACTCAATCCCCAAACCCCTAAAACTGGTGCATAGCCATCCAGCCAAGTATGCAGATGACTCACCCCGCTCAATAAAAACGGAAAGCCACCAAAGAGCCAGCCGCGAAACAACTCAAAAAGCACCCAAAGCGCTGGAAAAATCCCTAACAACGTCAAAGCGGGTGTGCGTTTCAGATGCCCTGCCACCCAGCTCGCGGCCACAATAAAGAGGGTAAGATAAAGCACCCAAGCTAGGGTAAGTAGCAGCGCCAAGGGCAACAGAACCTCGGCATAGAAATAAATACTAGAAAACAACCAGCTGGCCCCAACCCCAAAAAAGCCTAGTCCATACCACAAACCCAGCTTGGCTGAAGACACGGGATTCGGTGCGCGCCACCAAAAAGCAAACAAGACCGTAAGCGAGAGCAACATGACCGGTGCATACCCAAAAGGGGCAAAGCCCATTACGCCTAAGCCGCCAACGACCAAGGCCGCCAGATGAACGCGCTGCGGGCGCACAAAATTCCATAATGCTTGAACCCTTGGCCAAGCGGAAAAAAGGGATGCGGTGCTTTTTTGTTGCATTCTGTAAACTTCTTTTTATCAAAAATAACGAGTTGGACATCCACCGAATCGACCGCTTTAGTCATCCAGTGCCGCTCAAAAAAAAAGCCAAGCATTGGGCTTGGCCTCTTTACAGAAAGGATTTTTAGGCTGCAGGCAGCTCAGAACCCTCATTACTGGCTTTAAAAGGTCGAACTTCAAAGCACTCCACTCGACGATCGTTGGCTTTGGTGACCTTAATAACCCAAGACGCTAAAATCAACTCTTCGTCTAATGCCGGCACATGCCCGAACTGCACAGCGACATACCCACCCAAGGTTTCAGATACCTCTTCATCCAGGGTTAATTTGAAAAACTCATTAAACTCTTCTAGTGAAGTGAGCGCATTAACGTAATAAATCTCGCCCGCTCTTTTTTGAATATTGTCACTCTCTTCTTCGTCGTGTTCGTCTTCAATATCCCCAACAATTTGCTCAATGACATCCTCTATGGTGACCAAGCCTGCCAGCTCGCCATACTCATCCACCACTAATGCCAAGTGATTTCGGCTCTCTTTAAAATCGCGCAACAGCACATTTAAGCGCTTACTTTCTGGAACAAACACCGGCTCGCGATAGATGGATTGCAAATCTGCCTTGGTTTTCAACACCCCTTTCACCACGGAGCGGAAGACGTCTTTTGCCAACAACACCCCGACAATTTTATTGTCATCCATCACTGGGTAGCGGGAATGAGAGCTTTGCAACATCACTTCTAAAATCGTTTCGAGAGACGCTTCAGCATCAATCAGCTCAATTTGCGGGCGCGGCACCATAATGTCACGCACGCGGGACTCAGAAACTTCCAAAACCCCTTCAATCATCAATAGCGCATCACCGTCAATAATCCCCTCGTTATGCGCTTCTTTGAGGGATTCAACCAAATCTTCTCGACTCTCCGGTTCGTCAGAAAACACCTTTCCTAAACGCTCTAACCACGAAGAGCCGCTACTACTGTCACTCATTACAATCATTTCACCTTTTGGTTGTTAAAACAGCGCTGCACTGCCAAGGCAAACAGCTACTCGTCATCTGCATAGGGATCAGGATACCCCAGGGCCTGCATAATCTGTTGTTCCAAAGCCTCCATCTCCTCGGCTTCGGCTTCCTCTATATGGTCAAAACCTTGCAAATGCAAGGTTCCATGCACAATCAGGTGCGCCCAATGCGCTTCCAAAGATTTATTCTGCTCGGCAGCCTCACGCGCAACCACTTCAACACACAACACCAAATCGCCCAGATAGGGCAATTCTTCACCTAACTCTAACAACCCCGGAGGTTGCTCAAAAGGAAAGGAGAGAACATTTGTGGGCTTATCCATGCCGCGATAATCGCGATTAAGCGCCTGCGACTCTTCGGCATCAACCATACGCACCACCATCTCAACCGGTTGCTTAGCCAAATCGCCCTGAAGCGCTGCACCAACCCAACGATGGCACTGCTCTAAACTGGGTAAGGGCTCCTCTGCCACCGCCCACTGCAGTTCAATCTCTAACATCATCTTCACGCTCTCCGCTTAATCTGATCCGGTTGATGGCTCAATCGCGCGAGCCGCAGCCAAAGCCTCTTTACGCTGCGTCTCGCGCCGGTCATGTCGCTCATAGGCTTGAACAATTTTCTGTACCAAACGATGGCGCACCACGTCTTGGGCTTGATAGAAAGTAAAGCCTATGCCCTCAACGCCCTCAAGCACCTCAATGACATGACGCAACCCCGATTTTTGATGTCGAGGCAAATCACACTGAGTAATGTCACCTGTAATCACCGCCGTTGAACCAAAACCAATGCGCGTTAAAAACATCTTCATCTGCTCAGTGCTGGTGTTTTGCGCCTCATCCAGAATAATAAAGGATTCATTTAGCGTGCGTCCACGCATAAACGCCAAGGGCGCAACCTCAATCACATTTTTTTCTAACAAGCGTTCAACGGTTTCAAATCCCATCATTTCAAAAAGGGCATCAAACAGAGGACGTAAATAAGGATCAACTTTTTGGCTTAAGTCGCCAGGTAAAAAACCGAGTTTTTCACCTGCCTCAACCGCTGGACGGGTTAAGACAATCCGTCGCACGCGCTCGTTCTCTAAAGCCTCAACCGCACAAGCCACCGCCAAATAGGTTTTACCGGTACCGGCTGGGCCAATGCCAAAATTAACATCGTGTGCTTGAATCGAGGCAATATAATCGGCTTGATTTTTATTACGTGTTTTAATGGTTTTACGCCGAGTTTTAATCAGCACCTGCTCCTCATCCAGCGTCTGGGCTTGATGATGACCGCGTTCATGCAGCAGCAGATGCACTTTTTTAGGGTCGAGCGTCTCTTCACCGCTCATCGCATACAAAAGACGCACAACCTCTTGCGCTTTGTGGATACGTTCCGCCAAACCCGTAATCGCAACCTGAAAGCCGTGTAGATTGATTTCTACCCCTAAGCGCAATTCAATTTGCGCCAGATGTTCATTATGCCAACCGCAAAAATTTTGCAGCTGTTCATTTTCTTCGGGGTCTAATCGAAATTGAAGACGATGCAGTGCTGACAAATCAAAGCCTCATAGCCGCCGCAAAGATCGCGGCCTAAACAGAAAAACGCGGCGGCCAAAGGCCACCGCAGAGTAGGATTGATGAAATACGCTTGTGCTATTAAAAGCCGTTTTTATCGAATTTACAAGACACTTTATGGCGGATTAGGGTCAAGGCCACACCCTCCGTAGATTCACGCCCTCTATCGCTTAAGCGAGTGCATGAAACTGCGTCTCGCCCTGCTGGGCAAAACGGGCCGCTTCGGGGGTTGCCACCAAGGTTCCACGCAAAGAATTATTGAGCGCTTCGGTGATTTTCACCTCAACAAACTGTCCAATTAACTCAGGCGAACCGGTAAAGTTAACCACGCGATTGCACTCAGTTCGACCAGCCACTTCGGTAAAACTGTTGCGCGACAAGCGTTCAACCAAGATTCGCTGCACCGAGCCAATCAAACCTTCGCTAATCGCTTGCGTCTGCTTGTTGAGCAACTCTTGCAACGCATACAAACGACGTTTTTTCTTTTCCATCGTTTCATCATCGGGCAAAGAAGCCGCAGGCGTGCCTGGACGAGGGCTAAAAATAAAACTGAAAGAACGGTCGAAATTCAGGTCTTCAACCAGCTTGAGTGTCTCTTTAAAGTCGTCACAGGTTTCGCCGGGAAACCCAATAATAAAATCGCCCGACAAACTTAAATGCGGACGAATCTTGCGGATTTTACGAATGGTCGCTTTATATTCCAAGGCCATGTGATTGCGTTTCATCATCGCCAAAACGCGGTCGGAACCGGACTGAATCGGCAAATGCAGATGCGAGACCAACTCCGGCACTTCTGCATAACAATCAATCAAGCTCTGGGTCATTTCATTTGGATGCGAGGTGGTAAAACGAATGCGATCAATCCCTTCGATCGCCCGCACCGCATGAATCAACACCGCCAAATCGGCAATTTCACCATCCGGCATCACCCCTCGATAGGCATTGACATTCTGACCAAGCAAATTAACTTCACGCACGCCCTGAGTGGCTAGGCTTTGAATCTCCTGCAACACATCAACAAACGGCCGACTCACTTCTTCGCCGCGCGTGTAAGGTACGACACAGAAAGTGCAATATTTCGAACAACCTTCCATCACCGAGACCATTGCCGACACACCATTGACTTCTGGCTCAGGCAAATTATCGAACTTTTCAATTTCCGGAAAAGAGATATCAATCACCGCCCGTTTCTTTTTGATGGAATCATCTCCGCGACGCCGCAGGGCTTCATCAATCATCGCCGGTAAACGATGCAGGGTTTGGGGGCCAAAAATCACATCAACGCTGGGCGCGCGTTGTCGAATCACCTCACCTTCTTGAGAGGCGACACAACCGCCAACCCCAATCACTCGGTTCGGTTTTTCCGCCTTCCACTTGCTCCAACGTCCTAACTCGGAAAACACTTTTTCCTGAGCCTTTTCGCGCACCGAACAGGTGTTCATTAACACTACATCCGCCTCCTCTGGGTCTTGCACCAACTCAAGCCCGTAGGTTTTTTGCAACAAACTGGCCATCTTGTCCGAATCATATTCATTCATCTGACAACCGTAGGTAATGACATAGAGTCCGCCTTGAAACGGACTTTCACGTGAAGAGAGCTGCGCCATCAAAATTTCACCCTGAATCCCTGCGCTCTGCACCGCACTGCGCTAGGTAATTGAAATAACACTAAATTTTAAGGGTCACTATTTTAACACAGCCCACCCTCGGCACAGGACAAAGTTTTAAAGGGTAAAAATATTGGAATTGTCAGTAGTTGCTGCTCATTGCCAGCCGTTATAGACGCTTATACTCAGTTTAAGTGGGGTGTTTGGTGAGTGGGGTGAATACCCCTCTTTGCAAGTCAGGCTCTTACCTGATTGAAGCGGTTCAAGTGATTTATTGAAATCGAATTGTGGTTTTGTAATGTGTCATTCCTTTTGCATTAATCAAAATAGAATGACACAGATTTTTAAATAGGGATTGCTTAACTAAAATGTTGAAAGAATTAACCAATTTTTGGATAAATACCAAACAAAACTTAGCAAAAACTACATTTCCATACAAATCCCTACAGGGGCGGCTGCTTCAATAGCTGTAGGCGGATTAGCATCAACCCCTACAACTTTCCCCGTACCAAGGTTTCCATCATCAAGTTTCGCATCAATACCTCTAAGTACTTCGATTGTATCTGCATCCGTCATACCTGTTAAACACACTTCATTTTTAGCTGGGAATATGTTGTCGTTAGCAACAGTAAAGACTGCACCTGTATCATATTCTGCATTAAATGTATTTTGACTAATAAAGCCTTTTCCGAGTAACTCACCAAAAAATGTACCATCATCAGCCGCATAAACAGTTGACGATTCATCGGCAGTAATGGTTCCTTTGTTACCAACAATAGGATCGTCGCCGTCGGCAATAGATGTCGAGTATGGAGAACCTGGATAGGCACCTATTCGGTCTCTATAAGCATGAGAAGCCGCTTGCAAAGCAACAAGCGTATCGGTATCTGACTTAATTTTTGCACTATCAATCATCTCTTGCCCTTTCAGTACCCCACCCAGTAATAGGCCGATAATGACCAGTACAATGGCGATTTCTACCAGGGTAAAACCCTGTTGAGCGTGGCGTTGTTTTTGTAAGCTTTTCATGTCCATCACACACTTCCTTTTTTGCGTTTGGTTGAATTTTGTTGACTGTTTGGTGGCGAGGTTCCTGCACACCCACATTCGACATGGATTCTATTTAACGCAGCGTGCGCGCCCTTTACAAGCTTTACGAAAGGATTTGTTCAGGGTTTATTGTGGAAAATTACTTTAGGTTAAGTTCGAACTAGGTGCCGTATTTTTTAAAAAAATCAATCTGCACAGCGCCTGAAATTTGGCAAATTTACTTACTCCCCCACCTCAGTTCTCACCAATCTGTGTCCGCCTTAAATTGCTCTTTAAACGATCGGAACGACTACTTAAAAAAGGAAACGATTCGTTAATCTACGGTTTTTGGAAGGCGAATGATAAAGCCAAAGTGCTGAGTGGTCTGCTGGAACTGAATTTCGCCGTCAATTTTTTTGAGGAGCTCACGTGCTAAAAACAATCCTAAACCCAAGCCACTGTGACTGGTGGTCCAGAAAGGTTCAAACATCCGCTCGGGTTGCAGGCTCACGCCAGGTACTTTACGGCTGTGAATTTGGATTTCGACCTGATTGGGGCGAGGATTATCCTTAATGAAAATCGTCAAGTCGCTCTCTGATTGGTGGTCGCGAAAATTTCCCAATACATTTTTAAGCACTTCCAAAAACAGCTCGCGATCAGTTTGTATCAGTGCCTGACCCAACAACTTACAATTGAGACCATACATCTGAATGACCTGTTGCACCAGAGCCTCTAAGGCAAAATGCTGCCTCGCTTGGGGGTTAAAGGTGGGGTTTTTCATGCTTTGAATGGTTTTTTGCGCGCGTTCAGCCATCACCGGCAAGGTTTTTTTCAACCGATCCGCAAGGCGAATCTTGTCTTCATCTCGCTCAATTTTGACCACTTGCGCATTGAGAAGGTCAATAAATTGCGCGATATTTTTAATTTCGTGCTGTACAAACAATTGATAACGTTCAAGCCGTTTTTGCGTAGCACTGACTTGATGCTCTTTGAGCATCAGATCACGCTCAAGAATGGCAAAAAAGGTTTCCAGCACCAAATTCGCTAGGGTACCGGCCCGCGCAGCGCGACGACTGACTTGCAGCACAATATCCAGCGCCATTTCACCGTGATCAATTTGCTGATAGAGCAGTACGCTTTTTTGGGTAGGCAATTCACCAAACTGGATGGTTTTTTCTTCACCAAACCACTTGATTTTAGCGGCAATCGTGTAAACCCCAACTTGATGCAGAATCGCCCAAGCATGGCGATAAAATTGGAGGGCATCATGCTCAACCTGCTGGTTAAGTTGATGCAGTTCGGTCAGTGCATGACTGAGTTGACGGGTACGGCGCAGATAATAGCCGCTGAAGGCAGCGGTGAGAAACAGTAACAGGCTGAGCACCAGCCAGCCGGTTAGTTCGGCACCACTCATCCCCTAAGCGGCCTTGGGCAGATCGGCATCTGAAATGTGAGCTTATTGCTCATATTCTGGACGCTCAATATTGTATTTTTTAATCAGATAATAGACGTTTTCGCGCTTAAGGCCTAAGCGCCGCGCCGATTCATGAACATTGAAGTTAGTGTCGGCCAAAACTTGACGCAGCATTTTCTCTTCGGCCTGATTGCGCACCGGTTTGACACCGCCGCCCATCGGCGCATTGATTTGCATTTTTTGAATGCCTTCTTCGCTGCGCAACTTCTGACTTTGTTGGTAAAAAAGCACTGCTCGTTTGACGGCAAGCAACAGCTCGGCCTCGGCAATCGGCTTTTCTAAAAAGTCAAAGGCCCCTTCTTTAAGCACTTCGTAAGAAGTGGTTTGCGCCTCTTGTCCGGTCAAGACCAGCACGAGCGTCATGGGATGGTAAATCCCTAACCATGCCAACACATCTACCCCTTCTTTGGTGGTGTGCTCGTTGGGGGGCATGCCCATGTCTAAAATGACAATCGGATATTCGGTGTGATCAAATGCCGCTTTGGCCGTGGTTTGCGACTCGGCTTCATCAACCGCATAACCTTCACCTTCTAGGGCAAAAGCCACCATGCCACGCAACGCAGGATCGTCGTCCACTAATAAAATTTTTACCGGTTCAGTCACGTGATTCACTCCAAAAACTGAGGTTTTCATAGATTTTAATAACACGTTAGTTTAGCCGGAATAGCAAAGCTTGCAAACTTTTTAGTCCTTAATTTGCAGTGTACTGAAATTACGGAATTTTCCGGAGTTGTCTGAATAGGATTCACCAATCAACGCTTCAAATTCGGCCACTGTCATGTTTTCAACTTCTAAGGTGTTATTACCGCTTTCTCCATCAACCAAAGCGTTAGGGCCAAAACTTAGCTCCGCTGCAGTCGCGCTAAAACGCATGGTGTCATTGCCATCGCCCATGTCAATCTCTCCGTTCATCACATTGCCGTGAAAAGTCAAGGTATCGTTATCGCTCTCTTTATTATCTTTACCACCAGAAGAGACCACCGCGCCTTGTGCAATGGTGCCGTAAATGTCAATCGTATCGTTGCCATCCCCTGCGTCAAAGGTACCCGTGACACCATTACCCACTACGGCAATATCAGAGCCAGTGCCAAGTGTCACAACTCCAATAATCGCACCTTCAACGGTAAGACGATCATCACCTGCCCCAAGATCCGCATTGCCACCTGCCACAACACTACCTTCTAAATAGAGCTTGTCGTCACCATCTTTAAGGTTAACCACCGCGGATAAGTCCCCAGCCTCATCAGCAATACCATCCCCATTTGCATCCAGTACATTTCCGTTTTCGTCAGTTTTTGCGCCAATATAAAACGAGTTGTTTTCACCATTACCCACGTTGAGATCATTGGCATTATCGACATTACGCAGATAAATAACTTCGTAGCCGCCATAGTTGGGGCCTTGGCTTTCTAGTGAAAAATTGCTAAGTCGGTCAAGCACCTGTTGTTTGATTTCGTAGGCGGAGATGGTCACTATCTGATCATCATATTCGCCGTCGGCGAAGAAACCTTTTAGCAGATACAGATCGTTGTTGCAATTTTCTTCCTCTTTTGCACTCCAATGCTGATCATTACAGGCGCTCATACTGAGTCCACTGCCATTTTCATTGAAAGCCATAATAACAGCCGGAATATCGGTCACCTCAATATCCGCAGCCGCTGAAGCCGCTGAGCAACTGGGGGCGGTATTTTTACAAATGGTAAAATTTTTGTCGGTGGTGGCGGGGGTTTGGCTAGTCGGAGGTGTATCCAAACCAAACAACGGGAGGGTAATTGGGATAAGCGCATTGGCAGGTTTATTTGCCTCGGCTTCTTGCGCAGCGGTCCGATTGGCAAAATAACTGGGTTCACGCAGACCGTAAAGTTCTTCATTGCTGGCTCCGGTTACCGCAATCATCTCGCTTTCAATCGTTGCATCTAAGGTAACGCCATAGCCAAACACATTGCCGTAATCATCACTGCTATCAGCAAGGGTTCGACCAATATCAATATAGGGCACGGTGCCTTTGGCTGAGCTACAGGCTTTGTTGTTAATGCGATTTTCACGACCATCAGCCGGAATATCGGTATCGGGACAAGGCATATGATAATTGACCATGACGTAATCCAAGGTCGCGCGCTTGGTTAACTCAAGGTTGTTTAGCGTATGGTTCTGTTTGGCATTATCCAAATAAGCACTGAGACTGGTTATGCCAGCACCAAAAATAATGCCGATAATGGCCAGCACGATTGCAATTTCGACCAAGGTAAATCCACGTTGTAAATCCAAAGATAAGGGCTTCTTCATTTGAATCTCCTTGATGCAATCATCGCTTTTTTGGCTTGGAATAGGGTTATTGGCGTGAGATAGTCTTGATCTAATCCCGTTTGCGTCTTAACAAACAGATTATTGATATCATTATTGCAATTTTCCAACTCTTCGGGACTGGCGTCACTGCAGTTGGTTTCATTGACTCGATCGCCATTCGCACCCCATGAAATAATCACCGCCACTACCCCGGTATCTTCTTCCTGATTGGCTTCATTTTTCACGGTGAGAGATTCATTGAGTGGTGTATAGAGCGTGGCATAGGGAGGATAGTTGCCACTGAGCGCAACACCAGCGTTTACCCAGCTGCCACCAGGACAGTGCATCCCAGCACCATCGCAGGCGGCTTCATTGGTGGTGGAACACAAATGCAGCCCGCTGTAATCTAAATTGCCTGTGCGACCAAATAGCGCTGCAGTCTGACAAAGCGCCGTCGTTTTACTGGAATCTGTCGCGCCAGCAATGGTCTGATAAAAATAGCCGTTACCCCAGGCATCGGTCGATTTCACCCCTAAATCTTTATAAGGTAAACCACCAGCGGCCACTGCGCAGGCACTGCCATTCGCATCTTCCGAACCATCGCCATTGCTATCTGGACAAGGCAGACGAAAATTCACAGCAATGTAAGTTTGCATCGCTTCTTGAATTTGCAAACTCTGGTTCAGTTGCATGATGCGCTTATCCGTGTCAAAAATCAGCTTAAACAAACCATTAAATAACATCACCATAAGACCTAATACCACCAGTGCGATCACCAGTTCTAATAGGCTAAAACCACGTTCAGCCGAGGTGCTTTGAACCGGGATTACGGACATACACCACTCCATTCATACCAGCTTTTACCATGCCCGCTCTCATTCCAGAAAAACCAGCTACTGGTCAACTTCCAGACATCCACATCGGCTTGATTAATCAGACCATCCGCATTGGTATCGGTATAACCGCTATAAACAGGGTCTTTACCAGTCTGCAAATCCCCATCCCCATCCGCATTATCGCGATCAATAAAATTTAGGTAGTTACTAGTGTAACGTGCTTTTTCAGTACAAATGCGCCGAGCTAAAAGTGGCAACCAGTGTTGCTGATAGGTTAACGCCACAAGCTTATCCACCGTTGGATCTTCTGCAGTAATACTGGAATTGGGAATGATATAACTGAAGTTTGCTCCATTACGCACCACTTCATTGAGCTGATTATCACTGCCTGGATCGACCAAAATTGCAATAAATCCCTTTGCGCCATTTAAGGTTAAAGCCCCGCCAGCTGAAGCATCTGCTTCAATCGTTTGCGGCGTTAAGGGAGCGAACAAACCGGTTTCATTAATGGCCGTACCGGCCACCAACTGATTATCGGTATAGTCTCGGCTGGGCAGCACAAAACGGCGATCCACAAAATAAAAGAGTGCACGCTCAGCACCGAATGCAAAGGGCTGGGCTGGATTGGTATTGTGTGCCAAGCGCGGTAAATAGCCCCAAAGCAGCATCGACGCATCGCCGACTGGATCACCGACCGGATTGCTGCCGGTACTGCAGGTTTCCCAATCGGCAATCCCATCCGTCGTCGCTGGGGTACTGATGGAACCGCCCACCGCGCCATCTGGACAAGGAAAATATCCAGGCCCAATAGGCATGTCAAGCACGGGATTTAAGTCCACGCCATGATAGAGTTCTGGCGTTAAGAGCATAAACTGCAACAAGCGTTCTTGCGCTTGGCGCAATTCAATAAAGTCGCTTTCAATTGCCTTGTTTTTGAAATTGCCTATAATCACGCCTTGCTTACTGGCAACCCACAGGGCAGCAATAATGGCTAGCACCACCACCACCAACATAACGGCGATACCTTGCTGGCGTTGACGACGGTGAATGGAGTGAAATGAACGAAATGAAAACATGGTAAAAGCCTAAAAATTCGAGCGTCCTACCAGTATAGAGAATTTGTGCAGCACGGCTTTTGGCAAGAAAGCCTATTTTGGGAAAAGTTCACGAGAAGTTATGCCTAATCAAAGGCTTGACGTTTTATAAGAGCCAACTTGGCTTGATGCACCGTTACCCATTGCAGGTAGTCTTGATTCTCTCCCGTTGGCGCGAACATAAAGTCGCGGTCACCATCGCAATTCTCTAGCTCGGTTTCAAGCAAGCTCTGACACTGCTGACGATTGACTTGCGCGCCATTTGCCCCCCATGAAAGTACCAGCGCCACAACCCCCTCCTCGACTCTTTGTCCTGACGCATCGCTAATCTGCAAATTCAGAGCGCCTACTCGAGTGCCAAACGGCGGCGTATTGAGATGAAAATAAGGTGCTAAATGCAATGGATTCACATGAATAAACGGCGTAGGGCGCGGATCAATTAAATTCGTGCAGGACTGATCGCAAACCGAATCACAGGTCGAACTGCCTGCATGATCGGCACAATAAAACTGATTATTGCTTGAACACAGCCACAAATCTTGCAAGCCACGCGCACCCGACCGACCAAAAACACTGGCAGTTTCACAAATTTGGGTAATATAAGCCTGCTCTTGCGCACGCTGATGAACACGATAGTAATAGGGATTTCCCCAAGCATCACGCGCTGGCGCGGCCAAATTAAGATAAGGCAAACCGCCTTCGCGCGCCTGACATACAGCAACACCACCTAGAGAACGCCGATCCTCTCGTCCATCCCCATCCACATCAGGACACGGCAAAAACAAATTAATCTGCAGAAAGCTTTGCAGTGCCTCCGTAATTTTGAGCTGCTGAAATCGCTCCTGACGCGGCGCTTTCAGGGCACTTTCCAACTGCCAAGCATTCAACACCCAAACACTCAGCAACGAGAGCGCAATCAAAAACAGCGTTACCTCAATCAAACTGAATCCTAGACTTTTAAGGCGCATCACATTGAGCTCGCCAATTGCTACCGACAGGGTTATTCTGCCCTTCAAATGGATTCAGCCAATGTGCTTGCTGCGCATCGACCTGAGAAAACAGGCCTTGGCCACTTAAACGTAAACTTTGCCGGCAAGCCCGAACTTGCATTAGATTAGCCCACTCTTGTAAGGTCACACCAATCACTTTATCCGCCTCTTTAGCGGCAAACAGGGATGCGCTCTGATCAAAAAATTGAAAATCCCCATCGGCATTATCCGCAGCCAAGCCATCCAGACCCGCATCAATCAACAAAAGAACATAACCACCACTTTGATTCAGACGCAGTCTTGGCGCCTGATTCCCTTTTAATGCCTGCAAATCAAACGGGGCAAAACGTTTTTGACCTTGGTTACTGTAATAGCCATTTTGAAAACTGAAGCGCTCATCCAAAACGTAGTAATAGCGCCCTGCTGGGGCAAAATAGAATTCACGGCTAACAATTTTTTGTGGCACAAAACCCATACAAGGCGTTAAGCCACTGCACTGACTACCACCACTGGCCAGCATAGGATCTGGCACAAAACCGGTTTGCATCGGAAAAGGCGCATTCGGATTGGTAGGATTACCGCACTGGGTTTCCGCGCCTAGCAAAAAACCATCACCATCCAAATCGGGACAAGGAAAATAGCCTGCGCTTGGTATTTGGGCACTGGGTTGTAAGCTGGAACTGCTATTGGTTTGATACAACTCAGGATGCAGAACCGCAAAAGTCAGTAAACGCTGCTTAACGTGTTGTAAATCTGCAATCCGCAGCTGTCTTTCTTGCGACTGAAAATGGCTGATTAAATGGGCATAACGGCCTGAAGCCCAAAGTGCGGCCACCGCACCCAACACCATGACGAACAACAATAACCCATAGCCTGTTTGCTGAACCGTTGCTTGAGACGAGAACATTAAAGACAGGTTATGCAACTTCATAACTACCACCAAATTACGTTTTTGCTATTTATAACACGCGTTTTTGAAATTTATAAATAGATTTTTGTTATAAGGCTTTAGCACGTATTTGGTGTGGGAAAGAAGATTACCTAGAAAAACAAAAACCCCGTAAAGCAAGCTTTACGGGGTTTTTCTTAAACAGTCTTACTGACGGATCACTCCGCCGGCGAGATTAGAACTTGTGAACCATACCAACAGAAAGAGCAGTTAGGTCGTCAGCAGAACCTGTCATCTCTTTGTCAGAACCAACGTATTCGATGTAACCAGTTGTTTTCTTACCTAGAGCATAGTCAAGACCTAGGCCGTAAGCTGAACCGTCATCACGCGCATCATCAAAATCAACCATTGAGTATTTGACTTTTGGCATTAGCTTGCCAATTTTGTAACCAGCAGAAACCTGGATGTTTGAACCTTCTCTTGCATTAGCAATGTCTGCATCAAACTCTTGGTAGATACCGTTAACCACTAGGCCTGCTGCTGCATACTGTGCAGAGAAACGAATGTGTTGCCATTCGTTGTTTGCACCAGCAAATTCATCGCCCGCCTGATCCATCGCCGCCGCTAGGTATAGACCTTTCTTAGCAGAACCGTAAGTTAAGGCAACAGAGTATGCATCAGTAACAGAAGAATCGGCAGTGGTACCACCTTTTTCAGAAGCTACGCCCGCTGCAATCAACTTGATGCCAGCAAAAGAAGGAGAAACGTAAGCAACAACGTTGTCAAAACGTGACTCACCGCCGTCACCATTTAAACCTAGGTTACCAGACATGGTGTCTTTGCCAATATCCGCATAGGTGCTGTCACCAAACAAATCCTTAGGTTGAGACATTTTTAGAGGAGAATCCCAACGGCCTAGCAATACCGTACCAAAACCACCCGATAGGCCAACTGCTGCGTTACGACCAGAGATGGTACCCAATGCATCACCAACTTTAATACCAAATTCCATGTGGTAAACCGCTTTTAGGCCGTTACCTAGGTCTTCAGAACCCTTGATCCCTAGACGAGAATCACGGTCAGTCGTACCAGTACCATCCATAAATCCAGCTTCACCATTTACAGAGTCAACGGCAACGTTGATTTGACCGTAAAGAGTTGGCGCATCCGCCATAACAACAGGTGCAGCAACTGCAGAAGCGATAGCAAGCGCAATTAGATTCTTTTTCATATTCGTATTCCTTCAATGAGTTTTGAGTTGAGCACCCATCGTGGGTGGCTTGGAACAAACTATAGGCAGTTAGACGTAAAGGCGCAACTTTTTTTTGTTTTTTTACAACAAAGTTTTTTTGTGTTGCTTTTTTACAACAGCGACGCCTCCAAGCTCGATTAAACCTGGGTATTCTGGGCGCTGCCTGTAAAAATTCTTTACTTCTTGGCCGACAAAACACTGCACATTCAGCGAACCATTGCATATTTACCACAATCCGCGCCTTGTCTTTCAAGGCCAATAGAAAACAAAAAACCCGCACAAGGCGGGTTTTCCATTCGCAACGATAACGGTAAAGATTAACGTTTTGAGAACTGTGGACGACGACGTGCTTTGCGTAGACCGACTTTTTTACGTTCAACTTCACGCGCATCACGCGTTAATAGACCGCGTGCACGAAGTGCTGGACGATTTTCTTCGCTAAAAGCGACCAAAGCGCGTGAAAGACCGTGGCGAACGGCGCCAGCTTGACCTGTTGTTCCACCACCAACAACGGTGATAAACGCATCAAACTTTGCACTGCTCTCAGTGGCTTCAAGCGGTTGGTTAATTACCATAAGATCCGTTTCACGAGCAAAGTACTCCGTGATATCGCGACCATTTACTGTCATCTTGCCAGAGCCTGCACGTAGGAAAACACGTGCGACTGAGCTTTTACGACGACCTGTTCCGTAGTATTGTTCTGTTGCCATCTTGTGTTACCCCTTAAATATCAAGCGCTTTAGGTTGTTGGGCAGTATGAGGGTGTTCCATTCCTGCATACACTTTCAGCTTTTTGAACATTGCGCGCCCTAGAGGCCCTTTTGGCAACATCCCTTTCACCGCAAACTCGATTGGACGAACGGGTGCCTTATCAATCAACTTTTCAAAGTTCGTTGATTTCAAGTTACCCACATAGCCAGTCACATGGTGGTACATTTTGTCTTTACGCTTATTGCCGGTCACAGCAACTTTCTCAGCATTCACAACCACAATGTAATCACCGCAATCTGCGTGAGGTGTGTACTCAGGCTTATGCTTGCCACGAAGACGTAGCGCGATTTCCGCTGCAAGACGACCTAGCGTTTTGCCTTCTGCATCAACAACATACCAGTCGCGTTTGATTTCAGCTGGTTTTGCAACAAATGTTTTCATAATTTGTTCCTAATATAAACGTGTAATCCAAATCCAAGGAGCACAACCGGCGGCTGGCGTCCACTTACTGTTTAACGGGCAATAAGGGGGAAGGATTATTAAGCCGGCGATTATACAAACTCACTTGCAAGACCGCAATGCTTTTACCAACAAAATAATCAAGAAAAAAATAATCAAGACCACCGCTTCAACCCCTCAAACCCGAAACCAGATAAGAAAGCTGAAATCACCAAACGAGCGGTTAACATCTAAACCCTTTGCGGATTTTAATTAACGCACCATTAAAACAAGAAAAAGAAAACTAAAAAAGATGGTGGGCCCTCAGGGACTTGAACCCTGGACCTAACGATTATGAGTCGTGTGCTCTAACCAACTGAGCTAAGGGCCCGAAAAGGAAATGACTTCAGTGAGTCAAGTTGCGCGCCATTATAGCGGCTGTGAAAAGAGGCCAGAAGCAATTTCTCGCTAGACTGGCCAAGGATTTACATCCTATTTACGATTTTAAAGGCACCTAGGATTGGAACCCAGGCCTTTGCAACCCGCAATCTTTAATCTAAGAAACTCTTAAGTTTTTCAGCACGACTTGGATGACGCAATTTGCGAAGCGCTTTCGCTTCAATCTGACGAATACGCTCGCGTGTTACATCAAATTGCTTACCCACTTCTTCTAGCGTGTGATCAGTGTTCATGCTTAGACCAAAACGCATCCGCAAAACTTTCGCTTCGCGTGGCGTCAAAGTATTCAGCATCTCACGTACCGTTTCGCTCATGCCTTCGGCATCCGCAGCATCTTGCGGTGACAGAATATTCGAGTCTTCGATAAAGTCGCCTAATGAAGAGTCTTCATCATCCCCAATCGGCGTTTCCATTGAGATTGGTTCCTTGGCAATCTTCATCACCTTGCGAATCTTATCTTCTGGCATTTCCATCTCAATCGCCAACTCTTCTGGCGTCGGTTCACGTCCCATTTTTTGCAGCAATTGACGCTGAATACGATTGAGTTTATTGATGGTTTCAATCATGTGCACTGGAATACGAATGGTGCGCGCTTGGTCGGCAATCGAACGCGTAATCGCCTGACGAATCCACCAGGTGGCATAGGTCGAAAACTTATAACCACGACGATATTCGAACTTATCCACCGCTTTCATCAAACCAATATTGCCTTCCTGGATGAGATCAAGGAATTGCAAACCACGATTGGTGTATTTCTTGGCAATGGAAATAACCAAACGCAAGTTGGCTTCAATCATCTCACGCTTGGCCGTACGGGTATTACTTTCGGCTTTGCTTAAGTCTTTATACACCGCTTTGTAAAGCGCAATCGGCATGCGTTCAGCTTTTTCAATCATGCCCAAACGCTTTTGCGCCCGTTTAATATCGAGGCGTGCATCTTCCAATTTTGAGGCTAAATCTGGGCACTTCGCCTGCAGACGATCGACCAAGGAATAATCTGTCTCCTTGCCAACAAACTCCTCCAAGAATACCGTGCGTGGCACTTTCAAGCGTCGTTGAATAATTTCAACAATCACCCGCTCCTGTTCGCGAATGGCAGTAATCCGATTTTTGATATCACGAATCAAACCATTGCTAAACAGCGGTGAAATTTTAACGGTTTTCAGCAGCTCAACAATCTTCTCACGGGCTTGCAAAACTTTGGGATCATCGCCGCCGAGCTCTTTTTCCATCGTCAGCGCGCGACTCTGCATATCTCGCAATGTTTCCAAGAAGCGGTTGAGCTCTTCTTCATCAATGCCATCGTCTTTGACTTCAGTGTTATCACTGTCTGGCGAAAGTTCTTCCACCGGCACATCCACCAAATCTTCAGGGCGAATGAATCCTTGAATTACATCTGCGGTTTTGCCTTCGCCATCGTCCATTTTGTTAAAGGCATCCAAAATGCTTTTGGCAAAGTTAGGGTACTTGGCCAGCGCATCCAGCATATCGCGAATGCCCCATTCAATCCGCTTGGCGATTTCAATCTCGCCATGGCGCGTCAACAGATCCACCGAACCCATTTCGCGCATATACATGCGTACTGGATCGGTGGTTCGGCCAAATTCACTGTCCACTTCGGCCAAGGCTGAAATCGCGGCTTCAGCGGCGGCATCGTCAAAGGCCCCCCCATCTTCAGCCATCAGCTCATCTTCATCCGGTGGGGTATCAAATAAGCGAATACCAAAGTCTTTCAAGATGGTTAAGACTTGCCCGAGCTGGTCTTCTTCGATATCGTCTGGCAAGACATCGTTCACATCGGCAAAGGTAAGGTAGCCAAGCTCCTTTGCGCGCTCAATCAAATCAATTAACTGCTGCTTTCTTTCGACTTTGGTCATGCTTTGTCCCGACTGTAATTGACACTAAAACGCTCTGTTCGGCCCAATGAGCCGCAATCCGCTGAAAAACAGAACTCGATATTATAGCAAATCTGCTAAAAATATCCTTGCTAATTCAACGCGTCTCTCGATTTTTTAGCGCAGCTAACTGCGCCATTTCTTGCTCACTCCAACCCTCTTGACCTAACTGTTCGGCTTCCAGAGACTGAGCCAATGCCAGTGCATAATCCATTAATTCCTGCTGTAAAAAAGGTGGCAAAACATCCGCATTGGCACGGCTATTCGGCAAGAGCTCCTCAGCGTCATATCCCAAAGATTGACAAAGTTCCTGCCAATACTCAGCGCTTAGGGAACCGCTTTGCTGCATCTGCTGCAAAGCACGCCCAAGAAGTTGATGGTCTGCCTGAGGGTGGTTTAATAAACGTCGTAAAATGGCTTCAGGAAAACTGTGACTCCACTGCGGAGCTCGCACTAGCAAACGCACTATTTTCAACGGTAAACTCAAAACCTTTAACTTGGGGGCCGCATTGGTTCGAACAGGATGTTTGGTCGCCGCTACTGTGCCAGAACGAATCCCTAATTGCCGCCCCAAAACCCAATCTTTCATCCCCACTCGATCCGCTACAGCTTCCAACAAACCCATCTGATAAATGCCTTGCGCCTTTTTTAAGTAGGGTTCCGCCAATGCGACATAATGCTGCCTACCCTCAATACTTTGCAGACGGAAGCCGAGCTTGGCCTCTAACCCTTGTAATAAAAAATCCGACAAGGACAGTGCCTGTTTCATCCGCTGCTGAAAGGCTTCCGCACCCTCTTTGCGAACCATCGAATCGGGATCCTCACCCTGCGGCAAAAATAAAAAGCGCGCTGAACGTTCCTTTTGAACCATCGGCAACGCGATATCCAAAGCCTTCCATGCCGCTTTAGTACCTGCCGCATCGCCATCAAAGCAAAACACCACTTCTGAGACCTGACGAAACAACAACTCTAAATGTTCTTGTGTAGTGGCCGTACCCAGGGTCGCAACCACATTGCGCACCCCAAATTGCACAAGGCTGACCACATCCATATAGCCTTCAACGACTAAAATTTGGTGCGGCACAATCCGTGCCTGACGCATTTCATACAAGCCATAAAGCGTGTGACTTTTATGAAAAATCGGCGTTTCTGGCGAGTTGAGATACTTAGGCTGTCCCTGCTCTAAAATACGCCCGCCAAACGCAATAAAACGACCTCGTCCATCGCGAATAGGAAACATAATTCGATCACGAAACCGCTCAAAAACACGACCATCTTCACTTTTGCCGAGTAAACCTGCTTCCAAAAGCTGCGGTGAGAGTTGGGCGTCAGCACCCAATCCCTTCAAGAGAAGGTCTTTGCCGGAGGGTGCAAAACCAATTTTAAACCACTTAGCGATTTCCGGAGTCAGGCCTCGATTTCGCAAATACTGCTTGGCTTGCACCGCCTGCGGGTGATCGCGCAATTGTGTTCGATAAAACTGTGCAGCCATCTCCATTACCGTGAACAGATCCCGCTGCTTCTCCTGCTGTTGAATCTGCGCTTGGCGTTGCGGCTCGGTGAGCTGCTCGCGCGGAACCGCCATCCCAAATTGGGCTGCGAGCGTTTCAACGGCCTCGACAAAACTCAAGCCGTCGTACTCCATTAAAAAGGTCAACGCATCGCCACTGGCACCGCATCCAAAGCAATGGTAGAACTGCTTATGAGGGTTAACGTTGAATGAAGGGGTTTTTTCACCATGAAACGGACAACAGGCTTTATAGGTCGTTCCGGCCTTTTTAAGCGGCACGCGCTGACCAATCAATTGCACCAAATCCGCACGCGCAATGACCGCATCAATAAACGATTTTGGGATATTTCCACCCTGCATCTTTACCCCCCGCATTAAACACCGGCGTTCATCTTAAAGCATTGTTCGCTTATCTGACCGTTTCCTGTCCATCCTCACAAACCGCGCAAATGAAAAAACCCGCGACAGAGAAACTCCATCGCGGGTTTGCGCAACAACCTAAAAAACAGAATAGGTTGAGGCTTGGTTACAGCTTTATTGCCGGTTAATTAAGCACCCAGTTTGGCTTTAATCAACTTGCTAACTTCCGCCATATCTGCACGGCCTTGCATCTGCGGCTTTAATAACGCCATGACCTTGCCCATGTCTTGCATATTAGCTGCACCTGACTCCGCCATCGCTGCCTCAATCAGAGTAGCAATTTCGGTTTCGGTCAAGGCTTGCGGCATAAAATCCTGAATCACCGTCATCTCATAGGCCTCTTGCTCAGCAAGATCCATGCGCCCGGCATCGGTAAATTGCTGATGAGAATCACGGCGTTGCTTCATTGCCTTATCAAGAATGGCAAGAACACCGGTATCGTCCAAGGTGGTCTGATTGTCGATCTCAACCTGTTTGATGGCGGCCAAAAGGGAACGAACCACGCCAAGGCGCTCTTTGTCCTTGGCCTTCATGCAGGTTTTCATTTCTGCCGTAAGCTGCTCTTTTAATGCTGACACAGATCGGGTCCTTGCAATTAATAAAGACGAGTCGTACGACGGTTTTCACGCGCCAAACGCTTAGCCAGACGCTTAGTAGCGGCTGCTTTCATGCGCTTACGAGCCCAAGTTGGCTTTTCGTAGAATTCACGCTTACGCGTTTCAGTTAGGACGCCTGCTTTTTCACAAGCACGTTTAAAGCGACGTAGAGCTACGTCAAAAGGTTCTGTATCACGGATTTTTACGCTTGGCATAATGCTACCTATAAAAAAATTCTGTAAATTCGGGTACACAATCGCCCACGCAAGAAATGGGGATGTGTAGAAAACGCAGAATTATAAAATTACCACCCTATTTTTGCAAACCTTTTTAATAGAAAAGCCAATAAGGTGATGGCGAAGTCTCGCCGAAAGCGCACCCCAGCCCCCGTCGCCAGCAAAGTTTGCTAAAATTGCGCCACTTTTCACGGACAACAGAGAATACACCCATGCTGGTATTAGGAATTGAAAGCTCATGTGATGAGACCGGATTAGCGCTATACGACACCGAACAAGGGCTTCTCGCGCACCATCTTTATAGCCAAGTCGCTCTGCACGCCCTTTACGGGGGCGTGGTTCCGGAACTGGCCTCGCGCGATCACATTCAACGCCTCATTCCCCTGTTACAACAAACCTTTAAGGAAGCCGGCCGCAGCTTGCCAGAATTGATGGGCATTGCCTATACCGCTGGACCAGGTTTAGTTGGTGCGCTGCTCACCGGCGCTTCGGTGGCACGCAGCCTTGCGTTTGCTTTGAATATCCCCGCCATCGGCGTTCATCATATGGAAGGGCACCTGCTCGCCCCCATGTTGGAAACCGAAAAACCACAGTTTCCCTTTATCTGCTTACTGGTTTCCGGTGGGCATTCCATGCTCATTCGTGTCGATGGAATTGGTCGCTATCAGCTACTGGGCGACACCATGGACGATGCCGCCGGTGAGGCGTTTGATAAAACAGCCAAACTCTTGGAGTTAGGTTATCCGGGCGGCCCAGAAGTATCCAAACTGGCTATGCAAGGTCGTAGCGACCGTTATACTTTTCCGAGACCAATGGTCGATCGCCCTGGTTTAGACCTCAGTTTCAGCGGCTTAAAAACCTATACGCTTAACACTTGGCAAAAAGCGCTGCAAACCGGTGACGCGACCCTACAAACCAAGGCGGACATCTGTCGTGCTTTTGAATTAGCGGTCGCCGATACTCTCACCATTAAATGCAAACGCGCTCTAGATCAAGAGGGGCTAAATCGCTTAGTAGTTTCTGGCGGCGTCAGCGCCAACCGCGAAATTCGCGCCAAACTGCAACAACTTATGGCCAAACGTCGCGGGGAGGTTTATTTCCCTCGCCTAGAATTCTGTACCGACAACGGCGCAATGATTGCCTATGCTGGCGCACAAAGACTTCTGGCCGGAGAAGAAGAGCCTTTGACCTTTGGTGCAAGACCGCGCTGGTCACTTGAAGAACTGGCCCCGATTTAAGCCTTTTTAATCAAACTCTCTTCGCCCCGCAGAATACGGCGAATATTACTACGATGACGCCAAAACAGAATTAACGTCATCAGCGCGGAACCCCACACCCAAGCCGATTGGTCGGTAAAGCCATACAAATAAAAAGGTGCCAACAAAGAGGCGACCAATGCGGATAAGGACGAAATTTTTAAAACCTTAGCCACAAACAACCAGGTCGCCACCACCGCCAAACCGATCCAAAAATGCAATGCGAGCATCACACCAAGCATGGTTGCGACCCCTTTGCCACCGCGAAAACCAAAAAAAACCGGATAGAGATGACCGATAAAAGCGGCAAAACCGATCCAAAAAACCTGATCCGGGGCAAAACCGAATCCATAGGCGATGAGAACGGGCACAACCCCCTTCAATAAATCGCCCGCTAAGGTAATGGCCGCGGCCTTATTACCATACAAACGCTTTACATTGGTCGCCCCCGGATTTCCAGAACCGCCTTCTCGCGGATCGCCTAACCCCATCACGCGGCAAACAATAATAGCGGTGGATAAGGAACCGATTAAATAAGACAAACCCAGAGCGAGAAAAAATCCAAATTCCATTTACTTTCCTATAACGATGAATGCCCCTTGGCGGGCAAGACAAACTGGGCGACAATTCTACTCGTTTGCCTAACGAAGTACAAAACAAGCCATGATTAATCCATCTACCCTAATAAAAGAGAGAGTTGTATGCGTACACAAGACCATGACGTTATTTACATAGAAGGCTTACAAACCACTGCCATCATTGGCATTTATGACTGGGAAAGAGCGCAAGCGCAACCGTTGATATTTGATGTCGAAATGGCCGTACCCTTGTTTACGGCTGCCCGTAGCGACCGCATTGAAGATACCGTGGATTACAAAGCCGTTGCCGACTTTATCGGCGATTGGGTCTCAACCAGTCGTTTTGAGTTATTAGAAGCCTTAATGGACAGTCTGTGCCAAGCGCTCTTTACCGAGTTTCCAGCCATCTTGCAGCTGGACATCAAAGTTGGCAAACCGCAAGCGGTTGCCCAAGCGCGCACAGTGGGGTTACAGCTTCGCCGCAACAATCCCCAAATACCTTAGAAGTGCCCTAGAGTGAATTTTGCAGCTGCTTCTGCTCTTGAGCAGCCTGCTTAATTAATGGAATCAACTGCTCCATATAGAGGCAGGCATGGGCTTCGCTGATCCGGTTCATCTGTGCAAAGTCCTCTGCAAACTGGCGCTGATTTTGTCGAGACAAATTACGCAAAATCTTGTGATAAAGTGCATCGCTGCTGGCCAGACGGGCCAAAGTGACCAAGGGTTCCGCCGCTACCATCGGTGCAAATTTCTGCACCACCCGATCATCGACCAGCCCCATCTTATCGGCCAGCGCACGATAGGCTTTGAGCTTGTGCTGCAACGCGGCATGACTGCTTGCCTCACCAGAACTCAAACCCTGATGAATCGCCTGATACAACTGCTCAACCACCGACAACGGCAGGGTAAACGTGACCGAGCCAAGCAGTAAATTCAGCGCACCGGAATCATCGTGCTTTGCAGAAATTTCCATAACATTCTCCCACTTGGATAAAAACCGCCTCTCGGCCATGCTCATGTTTTTGGTGAAGTCATTATTTATTTAAAGACCCGTACAATCTCTAAATACCTTCAATCTCTAAATATAACGGGTCTGTTCGTTGACCCACTCAATGACCCCTTTTGCCTCTAGCTCAAAGACTTTTTCCATTAAACGGCGTATGGCCGCTTTCGCCTCGTCTTCGCTTGGCAAAGCTGGTGATTTCAAATCGTCTTGAATTTGGCGAGCCAGGATGGCGCCACTGTTTTGCAATACGGCATGCGTTAAACTTTCATCTGCCGCCAGACGTAACAATACGCTGATATCCGCACTCGCCACCTCCCGTAATCCTTTTTGCAAGTCTGCCGCACTCAGCTGCTTGAGCCGCAACCCCAGCTTAAGGTAACTTTGCAAAGTCGAATGCTGTTCTCCGCGCTCCAGCGCCAACAGATGTTCAAGCGTAATGTCCAATAACGCCAAACTAAAGTGGTCCAACGGAATACTGGCGCAACCTATTTGCACCAGCCACTCATTTTCATGCCGTTTTTTTAAGCCGACTTGCATCTTAAACTCCTCTGGATTTATCGAGCATAAAAGCCCAAACCCGCGCACCTTTCTATTGCATAATAGCGGCTATTTTGAACAAGTTTTACGAAAAAAATGGCCAACCCAAAAAAACTCCCCATCCCCACGGATGATGCCAAAGCACTCAGTGAACAACTCACTCAGAAAATCCGCACGCACCTCAAGCGCAGTAGTCAACCAATGCGCTTCTCTCAGTTTATGGAAGCGGTGCTCTATACCCCAAACTTGGGTTACTACAGCAATTCACTCCCCAAAATTGGCAGCGAAGGCGATTTTATAACGGCGCCTGAAGTGTCGCCGATCTTTTCGCGCTGCCTAGCACGACAAGCAAAACAAGCATTAGAACAACTAAGCGAACCCAATATTGTCGAATTTGGGGCGGGACGAGGCCGAATGGCGGGGGATATTCTACGAGAACTTGAACGCCTCAACCAACCGCTAGAACGCTACTACATTATTGAAATCAGTGCCGAGTTACAGCAGCAGCAGCAAGCTTACCTGCAATCAACGCTTCCGCAGCATTTGTTTGCCAAGTTGTCATGGCTATCAAAACTGCCGAGCCAACCGATTCGCGCCGTTGTGCTCGCCAATGAGCTTTTGGATGCCATGCCGTTCGAGCGCCTGCGCATTGAACCGGATCGAGCCTTGCAGGCCTACGTTACCTTTAACGAACAAAGCCAACGCTTTGACTGGGATTACCAACCGATTACCGAGCCTTCGATGCAACGCTTTGTAAACCAACTGATTAAGCATTTAGGCAAGGTGTCTGATTTAGGATACGAAACGGAAATTAACCTCAACATCGGTCCTTGGCTCAAAGCCGTCAGCGACAGCTTAAGTCAAGGTTTAGTACTGCTGATTGATTACGGTTATAGCCGCCAAGAGTATTATCAACCCGCTCGGGTCATGGGTACTTTACGCTGTCACTACCAACATCGCGCGCACCAAAACCCTTTTTTCTACCCAGGCTTGCAGGACATTACCGCACACGTTGACTTTACAGCCGTGGCTGAAGCGGGGTTTGATGCTGGCTTTAAAATCGCCGGCTATACCACACAAGCGCATTTTTTAATGGGCAGTGGCTTATTAGACATGGCCATAGACCCCGATGCCGATATCACCGAACAAATTCGCCTCGCTCAACAAATCAAAACCCTTACCTTGCCAGATGAAATGGGCGAAACCTTTAAGGTTATGGCACTGACTAAGCAACTGGAAAACAGTTTAATGGGCTTTAGCGTTCGCGATTTGCGCCATCAACTCTAACCCCTTTATTTAGACGGAAAACGTAGACGGAAAACACAGATGGAAACCGCTCTTGATTGGCTACAAATAACGCTTCTTGCCCTGATTCAGGGCATCACCGAGTTTCTCCCAATTTCAAGCTCCGGCCACCTGATTTTGGTGCCAGAACTGCTCGGCTGGCCGGATCAGGGGCTCGCCTTCGATGTGGCGGTGCACCTGGGAACACTTAGCGCAGTATTGATTTATTTTCGGCGCGACCTTTGGTTGATGGGACGCGATTGGAGCCAGTCACTGATTACCCGCCAACCGACCTCCAACTCCCGTTTAGCTTGGTGGGTCATTCTCGCCACCCTACCTGCCTTGGCATTTGGGCTGTTTTTGAACAACGGCATCGAAGAAGCATTACGCAACCCACTGCTCATTGCCGCAACCACCATCGTTTTTGGCGCACTGCTCTGGTGGTCGGACGTGCGAGGTAAAAAAATTCGTGATGAATACAGCCTAAGCTTTAAAGATATTGCAATTATCGGCCTTGCACAAGCGATCGCGCTCATTCCGGGAACCTCGCGCTCCGGCATCACCATGACTGCCGCTCTTTTTCTCGGTTTAACACCACAGGCCGCAGCACGCTTTTCGTTCTTACTCTCCATTCCGATTATTCTCGGGGCGGGCCTGATAAAGTGGTTAGATTTACTGGCGGCCAAAACCGCCGTTGATTGGGTAGCAATGTTTGCAGGCGTAGTTCTGTCCGCACTTTCGGCTTATTTAGTGATTGCACTGTTTTTACAGTGGATTAGTCGCATCGGCATGGCCCCTTTTGCGCTCTACCGCTTTGCCCTAGGCGCGCTCTTACTCTATTTATTCCTTTAGGATGTTAAAGATGCTTTCGATGCGACATCTCTGGTTAGCGGGCGGTTGGTTGATTGCTGCGGCCATTTTTTATCTGTCGGTGCTGACACCCTATTTGCCGACGGTATCCCTCTCACACATCGATAAGCTGTATCATTTCAGTGCTTATCTCGGCTTTATGCTCTGGTTAGCACAAGCCTATAACCCTCGGCAACGCGGCTGGATTTTGCTATTGTTGATTGGCTTTGGCATTCTAATCGAATTGATTCAACCTCGTTTTGGACGCGCTTTTGAGTGGATGGACATGGTCGCCAACAGCAGCGGCGCGCTGACGGGTTTGCTGTTAAGCCGAATCGGATTTGCTCCGCTCTATCCTTACCTGCAACGCCAAACCTGAACGTAACGTTGATTTTTTGGGAGTTTTTATGCAATCTCCGCGCCGATTACTGACCGCTGAACAGAGTCGCCAACTCGATGAATGGGCACAAAATCAGGCCGGCCTCCCCGGACTTTTACTCATGAAGCGTGCGGCATGGCACGCTTGGCAGTGTGCACAACAACAATTTCCATCCTGCCAGGAAGTCGATATTTTATGCGGCAGCGGCAACAATGGCGGCGACGGCTTTGCTCTGGCGCAGTGGGCATTACTCAGCGGAAAAACCGTGCGCATTTGGCTCGCCAGCCCTCCCGACACGCTGCAGGGCGATGCCAAAATTTGTTTTCAAGAAGCTTACGCCTTGGGGCTACGCCCACAATTGCTTGAACATTTCAACCCGAAACCGCAAGCCCTATTAGTCGATGCACTCTTTGGCACCGGCTTAAATCGCCCCCTCAGTTCAGAACATCAACAGCAATTTGCCGAGCTCAACCGATTAAATCTGCCCGTATTGGCACTGGATTCCCCGAGTGGTTTAGACTGCAGCAACGGCCACCCTCTTGGCGTGGTACTCAAGGCGCGGCACACTTGCAGCTTTCTGGGCGAAAAACTTGGCCATTTCAGCGGCCAAGGGCCAGACTATTGCGGGCAGATTCACTTTTTTGATCTGGGCTGCCCTGCCGACCTAACCGAGCAATTTACCCAAGCGGTGACGGTACACGGACTCGCTCATTGGCACAACCACTTCCCAGCCTCATCAGCCGCCGATCATAAGGGGCGAACAGGGACAAATCTTCTGATTGGTGGCCAAACAGCGATGCAAGGTGCTTTGCAAATCGCGGCCAGTGGCGCACTGCATTCCGGCGCGGGTTTGGTCTTTACCTATCAACCACACCCCAGTTACACCGGACTTCAACCGGAAATTCAGTACCGAGGGGGGCAAGGTGACGAGCTGATCGCCCTCATACCCAAAGCCAATGCAATTGCCATAGGGCCCGGTCTAGGACAAGACTCATGGGCTCAGCAATCTTTAAGGCACGTCTTGCAACACAGCGCGGGGCAAACGCTGGTGTTTGACGCCGATGCCTTAAATTTACTGGCAAAATGGCCAAACGCTGAACTTGAGTGTGAACGACAGCGTAAGCGCCAGCAGCAAAATCATTGGATTCTGACTCCGCACCCCCTTGAAGCCGCGCGCCTACTGGATTGCACTACCGAACAGATTCAAGTTAACCGAGTGGCCTCAGTCAAGCGCTTGGCTCAAAAATTTGATGCCATCGTTATTTTGAAAGGCAATGGCAGCTTAATCAGTAACGGCACTGATGTAGAACTTTGCCCACTGGGCAATCCTGGCATGGCGGTTGGTGGCATGGGCGATTTACTAGCGGGGATTATTTGCGCATTGAGCGCAAAAGGAATGAGCGGCTATGAAGCCGCTTGCTTGGCCGTTTATTTGCACGCCCAAGCGGCTGATGAATTGGCCGAAGTTTGTGGCCAATCCGGAGTACTTCCGAGTGCTATGCTGCCTTTTTTGAGTAAGCGACTTGGCTAGGGCAAATACGCATTAAGCTGCTGTAAGCTTTGATAGAGGCTTTGCGGATCGTCCGCCAACAAGGTGATGTGTCCCAATTTACGATCGGCACGCTCGGCTTTATCGTAAAGATGCAAATGTGCGTTCGGCATTTGTAAAACCTGATGCACAGGTCCAGTCTGGCCAATGATATTAACCATCGCTGCAATTTTTTGTTTTGGCGCACTCGACCCCAAGGGTAGACCACACAGGGCTCGCACGTGGTTTTCAAACTGGCTGGTCTGTGCGCCTTCAATCGTCCAATGCCCTGAATTATGAACTCTCGGCGCCATTTCATTGGCCACCAACCCATTCGCCGTTTCAAACAACTCTAAGGTCAAGACTCCGACATGATCTAAACGATCGAGTAATTTTTGCATATAGGCTTCGGCTTGCTGCTGAACAAGAGAACTGATTTGCTGAGCCGGTGCAATGGTATAGCGCAAAATGCCTTGATGATGGACGTTTTGCACAAGCGGATAGTACACCTGCTGGTTGTCGGCATTGCGCACCGCGATAATCGACAACTCTCGCGTAAAATCCACAAACCCCTCCAGAATCACTTCGCGCTCACCCAGACGGTGCCACGCTTGCTCAATCTGCTCTGGGCCTGCCTCGGCAGAGAGCACCACCTGCCCCTTACCGTCATAACCTTGAGTGGTGGTTTTTAAAATTGCCGGCAAACCCAGATCCAGCACGGCTTGCTGCAGATCGGCCAGAGAATCCACAACGACAAAGGGCGCGCAAGGAATGTCTAAATCTTGAAACAACTGCTTTTCACGTCCGCGATGCTGGGCGTGATAGAGCGACTTTTCGCTAGGATAAACCGGCACGCTTTTGGCGATTTCACGTACCATCTCAATTTGAGTGTTCTCACTTTCAAACGTAATCACATCGGCAAATTCAACCAACTCTTTGAGGTTATCTACCTCATCCGAATGCAAATGCAAATGCCCAAGCAAAGCCGACGGTTCATCGCGACTGACCCCATAAAAGGCAAATTTTTGCCCCAACGGATAACCGGCCAAAGCCAGCATCCGACCAAGTTGGCCGGCACCGAGCACACCAATTTTTTGACTGATAGGGGTCATGCCTCTCTCCTAAATAAAAAAACCGCAGGCGTGCCTAAACACAATCCCACGGCGAGCGCTTGCCATAAATTTAAACCTAATTCAAACCTTTTATGCTTCGCGCGGATCCGGGTGCGACAGCACACTTTGCGTTTGTTCTGTGCGGAAGCGATTCACAGCGGCTCGCACTTCGGGCAGCTGGTTGCCAACAATCTGCGCCGCCAGAATACCTGCATTTTTGGCCCCGGCTTCACCAATGGCCAAGGTTCCTACCGGAACACCGCCCGGCATCTGTACAATCGACAAGAGCGAATCTTGACCATTTAAGGCTCGCGATTTCACCGGCACACCCAATACGGGTACCACGGTTTTAGCGGCCACCATGCCCGGTAAATGCGCCGCACCGCCTGCACCCGCAATAATCACTTGCAAACCACGCGCTTCGGCTTGTTCGGCATACTGAAACATCAAGTCTGGCGTGCGATGGGCAGAAACCACCTGCACCTCATGCGCGACACCAAAAAGTTCTAACATTTCCACTGCATGTTGCATCGTCGGCCAATCGGACTTTGAGCCCATAATCACGCCAACAAGAGGAGCCGCTTGTTGTGACATCGGTTTCACCTTGTAAGAGGAAAAGGGGTACATTTTCCCCATTTTGCAAATTAAATCAATGAGCAAAAACGATTTTCGTCTACAAACTTGCAGTACGTAAGGAACCCGAGCAACCGCTTAGCCTCCCTCCTGAGCAAAACGATTTTCTCTGTTATAATTCGCTTCATCTTCCATAAAGTTGGCTGCTTTCATGCTCGATTCTCGCCCTTTCAATCGATTACTAGGACGCCGTCTTGCTCTACGTGCAATACTGGCCACCTTAGGAGCGAGTGTCGCCGGTTGCGAGCCCTCTCAACCCAATGCGCAAAACTATGATCCGCAGCTCAACAGCCAATCGAATAACCCGCTGAATGACTATCACTTCGCAGTTCATCCTTTGCACAACCCCTCGCGCCTATTTGACCTGTTTCAACCGCTGATGGACTACCTTAATCAGCAGCTCCCGCAAGCCCACTTTCATTTGGAGGCCTCGCGCGATTACGCTGCCTTTGAAGAAAAGCTGGCGCAAGGCCAAGTCGAATTCGCACTCCCCAATCCTTATCAAACTCTGCAAGCGATTCAATCCGGACATTACCAAGTGTTTGCCAAAATGGGCGATGATCACAATTTCCGTGGCATTATTCTGGTTCGAGCCGATAGCCCCATTACTGAGGTACGCGACCTAAAAGGCAAAACCATTAGCTATCCGGCACCGACTGCTTTGGCAGCCACCATGATGCCGCAATATTTTTTGTATCAACACGGTCTTGATATCCAGAAACAAACGCAAAGCCTCTACGTTGGCTCACAAGAATCAGCAATTATGAATGTGCTTCACGGCGAAGCCGATGCGGGTGCGACTTGGCCGCCACCTTGGGAGCTGCTGACGCAGCAACATCCAGAAATCAAACGGCAATTACGCGTGCAATGGCAAACCGACCCCTTACCAAATAACAGCTTGGTTGCCCGCAAAGACCTGCCCCGTGCGCTCGTTCTGCAGGTGCAAAAAGTGTTCAGCGAATTACACCAACACCCACAAGGCCAAGCGATTTTGCATGGCCTTTATTTATCGAAATTTGAGGTTGCTAACGACCAAACCTATCAGCCGGTCGAACGCTTCTTAAACGATTTCCGTAGTCAAATTCGTGACCCGAGCAGCGCCCAATGAAATTCCCCTCACCTATTGCCTCAATCAAAAATCGCCTGATTCTGAGCATCGCGTTACTGCACGCACTCTTGATGTCATTATTTGTCTATGATTTGGTGCAACGTCAGGAGCAGTTTTTAACCAAGGAATCACAGGTTACCGCTGAAGGGATTGCCAAAGCCTTGGCGACCAACAGCGTGCCCTGGATGCTCTCTAACGATCTGGCCGGCCTGGCCGAACTGACGCAAACCCAAGCACAGCAAGCGCACGTCAACTTCGCAATGCTTTTTAATATGCACGGCAAAATTTTGGCCTACCACCACAATCGCAAACCCCAAGCCTTACCGAACCAAACTGGGCTTTATGTCGATTTACCACCCTCGACTGCGCCAAACCAATACGTCTATTTTGATAATCCACAGGTGGTGGATTTAGCGGTACCGATTTTCAAAAACCAGACTCAACTTGGCTGGGCTCGCATTCAATTAAGCCGTCAACATACGCAAGAAAGCATTGCCTTGATTACTCGAGAAGGCGTGTTTTACACCCTTGCGGCAATTCTTATTGGCTCACTGATTGCCGGTTTAATGGGACACCATTTAACCCATCGCATTACCCGCTTAATTCAAAGCACCAAGCAGATTCGCCTCGGGCAAAGACAGCTGACTTTAGACAGTCATGGACAAGACGAACTGGCGGAATTGACCCGCCAGTTTGCTGCCATGCTCCAAGCCTTGGAAAAACAAGAAAATGCGCTCTTTGAAGAGAAAGAGCGCGCCGAGATTACCCTGCGCTCGATTGGGGATGCCGTTGTCGTCATTAATCAACAAGGCCGGATTACCTACTTAAACCCAGCGGCACAACATCTCACCGCATGGAGCCAACAAGAAGCCATGGGCCGCTCGATTAATGAAGTGATGCAACTGTTTGACGATGTTCAGAAGAAACCGGTCGAAAACCCAGCTTTACGAGCGTTGGAATTGCAAAAAACCATCAGCATCGCCAAAGACACCATCCTGATAAACCGTTTGGGCAATCCCATTTCTCTGATTAATTCCGCCGCCCCAATTATTGACCGAAACGGCCAAGTCATCGGGGCGATTATGGTTTTTCACGATGCGACTGAGGAGCGCAAATTGCAACACCGCTTGCACTGGCAAGCCAACCATGATGCCCTGACTGAACTCTACAACCGCTCAGCGTTTGAACAAGAGTTGGAACGATTGATTCAGCTAAGCCATCGCAGCAGCGCTTTGCAACATTACTTGCTTTATCTAGATTTAGATCAGTTCAAGATTGTCAATGATACCGTTGGGCACACAGCCGGCGACCTGCTGTTAAAGCAAGTTGCCGTGCTGTTGCAACAGGGGGTAGAAACGCGCGGCTTTTTGTCACGTTTAGGGGGAGATGAGTTTGCGATCTTAGCCAGTGCCGAAAATCAAACCGCCATCATCCAGTTTGCTGAGCAACTTCGACAAACTATCACCGATCACCGGTTGTTTTGGGATGGCAAGAGTTTTCAAGTTGGCTGCAGCATCGGTGTGGCTGCCATTCACGGCAATTTGAGCAAAAACACTATCTTATCAAGAGCCGATATCGCCTGTTACCTGGCAAAAGACAAGGGACGCAATCGGATTGAAATCTATCAAGAAGACAATCAGAGCCTCGCCCAGGATCAGCAAATTATTGACTGGGTAAATCGCATCAAGCAAGGCTTGGAAAACGAACAATTTTTGCTGTACGCCCAGCAAATTGTCAATTTGCAAAACATGGATTCCGAACAAGGGCATTTTGAAATTTTAGTGCGGATGCGCGATGAACAGGGGCAGATCATCCCACCCAGCCATTTTTTGCCCGCTGCCGAACGGTTTGATTTAATGAGCCAGCTCGATCTTTACATCGCCGAGCGCGCACTCAATTGGCTGCAAATCCATGCGCAGAAAATTGACCTGTTAAACATCAATATTTCTGGCCAATCCTTAGGACAAGCACACTTTACCGAGAACCTCCTTCAACTGTTGGAAAAATACCGTCCACTCAACCACAAACTGTGTTTTGAAATTACCGAAACGGCAGCGATCAGTCAGATGAGGGCAACCATCGACTTTTTGCATAAGGTTAAAAGCTTTGGCTGCAAACTGGCTTTAGACGATTTTGGCTCGGGTTTCGCTTCCTTCTCTTGGTTAAAAACCCTGCCCATTGATTTTGTCAAAATCGATGGCTCTTTTATCCAAGATGTCCTAAATGACCCAGTCGATGCCGCGATGGTACGCACCATCCGCGATATTAGTCAGATTATGCACATCAAGGTGGTCGCTGAATTTGTGGAGACTCAAGCCATTAGCGACTGGCTTAAGGCCATTGGCATTCACTATGCACAAGGCTATCACTATGACCAGCCCAAAAACCTACAACAGATCTTTACTCAAACCTAAACCAATAAGGCGGGCGTTTGCGCCCTGCGGCAAAAAATGCGATAATCCGAACCGTTTTACAATTTAGCGCCGATTTGAACATCAGCTTGCGGGCGCATTACTAAGTACGGCTAAAGCGAGGCGCTTCCTCTAACAGCACCCCGTTCACTTTCCGTACCTCGTTTTCAATACATTCCCTTATTTGTTATCGAGGAACTCATATGAGCACATTTCGCGTATTTACCTCTGAATCTGTTTCTGAAGGCCATCCGGATAAGATTGCCGACCAAATTTCCGATGCCATGCTAGACGCCATTTTGGCGCAAGATCCGCGTGCACGCGTGGCTTGCGAAACCTTTGTCAAAACCGGCATGGTCTTGATTGGCGGCGAAATCACGACCAACGCTTGGGTTGACCAAGAAGAATTAGTGCGTAAGGTTGTGAAAGAGATTGGCTATAACCACGGTGACTTGGGCTTTGACGGAGATACCTGCGCGGTACTCTCTTCCATTGGCAAACAGTCCCCGGAAATCGCCATGGGAGTGGATGAAACCAGCGAACATGAACAAGGCGCTGGCGATCAGGGTTTGATGTTTGGCTACGCCTCCAACGAAACCGACGTTTTAATGCCGGCTCCCATCTTTTATGCGCATCGCTTAATGGAACGCCAAGCCTATGTGCGTAAATCTGGGCAACTTGATTGGTTGCGTCCAGATGCCAAAAGCCAAGTTACTTTACGTTACCAAGACGGCAAACCGGTTGCGATTGATGCCGTGGTTTTATCGACCCAACACGCACCGGATGTCAGCAACGCCACCTTGCGCGAAGCGGTCATGGAAGAGATTATTAAAGAGGTTCTGCCAGCGCAATGGCTGCACAAAGGCACACAATTTCACATTAATCCAACCGGCCGTTTCGTTATCGGTGGCCCGGTGGGCGATGCAGGCTTGACTGGACGTAAAATCATTGTCGATACCTATGGCGGGATGGCACGCCACGGCGGGGGTGCTTTCTCCGGTAAGGATCCTTCAAAAGTCGATCGCTCTGCTGCTTACGCCGGTCGTTATGTCGCAAAAAACATCATTGCCGCCGGCCTAGCTGACAAGTGTGAAATCCAAGTATCCTATGCTATCGGCGTCGCGGAACCCACGTCGATTAGCATCGAAACCTTCGGCACGGAAAAGGTCGATAGCAACCTGATTGAAAAATTGGTACGCGAGCACTTTGACTTACGCCCTAAAGGCCTGATTGCAATGCTTGACCTCTATCGTCCTATTTACCAAAAAACCGCTTCTTATGGCCACTTTGGCCGTGAACTACCGGAATTTACGTGGGAAAAAACCGATAAAGCGGACGCACTGCGCGCTGACGCAGGCTTGTAAAACGCGCCACGAAAGACTGAAATGAGACACCCCAAACAGGCTTGTCTGATTTCAGCTTCGTATTGATCGACTGGCAAAGGAGGTGTCCTATGCAATCGCAAAAGAAATACGCACAAAAATTAAGTTTGGAATTTTTCCCACCGCGCACCGACCAAGGCATGGAAAAACTCAAAACGGTAATCAAAGAAATTGGTGCCATGCAGCCGGAATATATGTCGGTTACTTACGGTGCCGGCGGCAGTACGCAAGAAAAAACCCTTGAAACGGTACGTTTTATTCAAACACAAACCGAATTTCAGGCGGCTCCGCATTTGACCTGCATTGGCGCAACCCAAGAGAGTGTGATGGCTTTATTGGAACAGTACGATGCCTTGGGCGTGAAACGCATCGTTGCTCTGCGCGGTGACTTGCCTTCAGGCATGATGGATCCGGGCGAGTTTAAATATGCCAGCGATTTGATTGCTTTCATTAGACAGCAGAAAGGTGACACCTTTCATCTGGAAATCGCCGCCTATCCAGAAACTCACCCGCAAGCACGCAACTGCGCTATCGGCCTTAAATGGTTCAAACACAAAGTAGATCAGGGTGCAGATTCGGCCATTACCCAATACTTTTACAATTTTGACAGCTATCGCTATTTCATTGATAACTGCGAAAAACACGGTATTGATCTGCCGATTATTCCGGGGATTATGCCGATTACCAACTACGAAAATCTGCTGCGTTTTTCCCAAAGTTGCGGCGCAGAAGTCCCGCGATGGCTGCGTTGCCGTTTAGAATCTTTTGAGGATGACAAAGAAGGCCTTTTGGCATTTGGCCGCGATGTCGTGACCGAACTGTGTCAACAACTGTTAGATGCCGGCGCTCCAGGTTTGCATTTTTACAGCATGAACAACACCGAACCCACGTTACAAATCGCGCAATCTTTGCGCCTGCGCCAAGATTAAAATGCGTATTCCTCGTCTCTATTTACCGGCTGACTACGCCATCGGAGCCGAACTCCCACTGGAGCGTGAACAGGCACACTACGTTCTTACCGTACTGCGCCTTAAGAACCAACATCGTTTACAGCTATTTGATGGCCAAGGCCAGCAAGCCGAAGCCATCTTGCACAGCCATGGCCGACGCGAAGCCAGTATCCAAATCACCCATGTCAGTTGGGCGCAAAATGAGTCCCCGCTCAACACGATATTGCTGCAGGGCATCTCTCGGGGCGACCGCATGGATTACAGCATTCAAAAGGCGGTCGAACTCGGTGTCAGCGCGATTCAGCCGCTGTTTACCGAACGTTGTGAAGTGAAATTGGAAGGTGATAAGCTCGAAAAACGCCGCAGCCAATGGCAGAGTATTGCCATCAGCGCCTGCGAACAATCATCTCGCGCCAAGGTCCCTACTCTGCTACCGCTGCTTACGTTTAATGACTTTTTCAGCCAGGAAACTCCGCTCGCCGGTGTGGTGTGCGATCCCTACGCTCAACTCGGGCTACAGCAACTCGCTGCGCCCAACCTCAGCCAACCGTGGCACCTGTTGGTTGGACCAGAAGGCGGCTTGAGTGAGGCTGAGGTAACCTTAGCGGTAAGCCGAGGTTTAAATGCTGTACAACTCGGGCCACGCATTTTAAGAACCGAAACCGCAGGTCCGGCAATGCTGGCGATTGCGCAAGCCCTTTGGGGCGATTGGCAATAATCTGAATGGCCAAAGCTGGGCCTACAGAAAACGGATGACACAAATTCACTCTTAAGCCACTATCGCTCACGCGCGTTCATGTGGCTTTTAGCTATAATACGTCGATTATTAAACCTGCCGTTTGGCTACAGCTCTGCTGTGCTCGGCATTCAAAGAGAAAAATCATGTCGCACACCGCTGTCCCCAATCTGCAAACCGCGCAAACCGGCCCACTTTTAGAGCTTGAAAGTCATTTACTGGCGAACAGTCAGCAGATTGAGGCGTGGTTGCGCAAACAGTTTAAACAGACGCCGGCGCCCTTCTATGCTTCAGTAGATTTACGCAATGCCGGCTATAAACTTGCACCTGTGGACACCAATCTCTTTCCTGCCGGTTTTAATAACTTGCACCCAGAAATACGTTCCTTGGCCGTGCATGCTGCCCAAAATGCGATTACCCAAATCTGTCCGATTGCCGATGGCATTTTGATCATTCCCGAAAACCATACCCGCAACACTTTTTACTTAGAGAATCTGTTTGCCTTAAAGAGCATTATTGAAACCGCCGGTTATGAAGTGCAAATCGGCTCGATGCTTGAAGGCTTGGATGCGCCAATGATTGTGACCTTGCCCTCAGGCAATACGCTGACCCTCAAACCGCTGGTACGTCATGAAGATCAAGTTGGGGTGGATGACTTTTTCCCTTGCGCGGTGTTGCTGAACAATGACCTTTCTGGAGGTCGTCCGGCCATTCTGGAAAACATCAAGCAAACGCTTTTACCGCCGCTGGATTTAGGCTGGGCCAGTCGCTATAAAAACCACCATTTTCAGCATTACTCCGAGGTTACTGCGGCCTTCGCCAAAATCATTGATATTGACCCTTGGCTGATTACGCCGACCTCCGTGCCCTGTGGCCCGATTAACTTTAAGGAGCGCATCGGCTTTGAAAAACTCGCCGACACCGTTAACCAAATGTTAATCGACACGCAAAAATACTATAACGCCCATCAGATTGGCTGCAAACCGTTCGTGATTGTTAAGTCTGACAGCGGGACTTACGGTATGGCGATTATGTCAGTGCAAAGCGCGGACGATGTTCTCAACTTAAACCGCAAGCAGCGCAATAAAATGGCTTCGGTCAAAGAAGGCCTGCAAGTTGAACAAATGCTGGTACAAGAAGGTGTTTACACATACGAGGCTGTAGATGGTGCGGTCGCCGAGCCGGTGGTGTATATGATCGGCAATCAAGTTGTCGGCAGTTTTTATCGAATTCATACCGGTAAACAGGCCACCGACAACCTTAATTCACCTGGGATGCACTTCCAACCCTTATCGTTTGCCGAGCCTGGCGTAATTCCAGATGAGACCCAGCAACCGGATGCGGCCCCAAACCGTTTCTATGCGTATGGAGTCATTGCTCGTCTGGCGCTGTTAGCGGCCGCCCGTGAAATTGCCGATGCCAAAGGGGAATTACCCCCATTGGAAATCGCCTAACCTATCCTTAAAGGAGTGCAAATGATTCGTCTTGGCATTGTTATGGACCCGATTGAGGGCATTAAACCGCACAAGGACAGTTCGTTTGCCATGCTGCTGGAAGCTCAGCGTCGAGGTTACGCTTTGCACTATATGCGCCCTCAAGATCTGTTTTTAGAAAACGGCCAACCTTTTGCGCAAACATGGCCTTTAGAGGTTTGGGACCGGCCGAAAACGGAAGTCTATTATCAACTCGGCGCGGCACAAACTTTGGCTTTAGCCGAGCTGGATATCATTTTGATTCGTCAAGATCCGCCATTTAACAATGATTACCTCTACAGCACACATCTGCTGGAGCTGGCCGAAGCCCAAGGCGTGCTCGTCGTCAACAAACCCCAAAGCTTACGCGATGCGAATGAAAAATTGTTTGCCAGCTGGTTTCCCCATTGCATTCCTCCAACCTTGGTCAGTGCTAACGCCCAACGTCTGCGTGCTTTTATTGAAGAGCATCAAGACACCATTTTTAAACCTTTAGACGCTATGGGCGGCGCCTCCATTTTTCGCGTCAAAGCAGACGACCCTAATCTCAGCGTGATTATCGAAACCATGACCGATCATGGTAAGCATCACATCATGGCACAGCGCTATTTACCAGAAATCCAGTTGGGTGATAAGCGAATTCTACTGATAAACGGTAAACCGATTGATTACACCCTTGCACGCATTCCTAAAAGCGGTGAAACGCGCGGCAATATTGCGGCCGGTGGCACTGGGGTTGGCATGCCGATTACCGAACGCGAACGTTGGCTATGCCAACAAATTCAACCCAAGCTCCAAGCAAAAGGACTCTATTTTGTTGGCTTGGATGTCATCGGCGACTACATTACCGAAATCAATGTCACCAGCCCAACCTGCATTCGTGAGTTGGACGCGCAATTTGGCCTGAATATTGCCGGTGAACTTTTTGATTGTCTCGAACAACATTTGGATACGCGTCCCGCATGACCCCATTTGGCCCACTCTTCTCGCGCCGCACCCTGCTGACCGCGGCCTTGACCGCACCTCTGGCGGCAACACTCTCGGCCTGCAGCAGAACGGCTGAGGCGTATCATGCACAAATTCTGGTATTTGGCACTCAGGTTGATATTCAGTTGTATCACCCGCAGCAGACACAAATCAATCAAGCAATCGGTAAAATTAATCGGGATTTTCAGCAATTTCATCACGAATGGCATGCTTGGGAAAAAGGCGGCATTCTGAGCAGGATAAACCAAGCGATTGCGCAGCAGCAGCCGATTGAAGTGGCCGATTCCGTTCGTGACTTCATCCTTAAATCGCAACGCCTGTGCCAACAAAGCGATGGACTTTTTGATCCGGGAATCGGCTACTTGATTGCGCTATGGGGATTTCATGGCGAGCAGTGGCAAGGGCCTCCGCCTTCGGCCGCAGCCATCCATTCTTGGCTACAAAGCCGACCGTCGATTCAAGATCTGTATTTTCAAGGCAACCAATTGCTCAGCCACAATCCACAGGTGCAACTGGATTTTGGCGGCAATGCGAAAGGCTTAGCGTTAGACATGGCGCTGGACAGCTTACGCCAAGCAGGGATTGAACAAGCACTGGTAAGCATTGGTGGCGATATGAAAGCCCTGGGTGCAAAATCCGAAAATCAACCCTGGCGCGTGGCAATTAGCGATCCTCAGCATCCCAGTCAAGCACGAGCAGCCTTAGCATTGGGTGACAATGAAAGCGTGGTAACATCGGGAACTTACCAGCGTTTCTTTGAATGGCAAGGGCAACGCTTTTCGCACATTCTCAACCCCAATACCGGATACCCCGCCAATGGCTTCGCCTCGGTGACGGTGATTCATCCAGATGCGACCACAGCCGATGCGGCAGCGACGGCTTTATTGATTGCTGGGCCAGAACGCTGGCAAAAGATTGCCCAACAAATGGGCATTGAACAGGTCTTCTGCCTTGATTATGACAACCAAATCGCGCAAACAAAAGCGATGGAAAAGCGGGTCAAACTGATATAATCCGGCCTATGAAACAGATGCACTCTCTTGAACACCACTTCCTCGTGGCCATGCCCTCTCTCGACCAAAGTTGGTTTGCCAAATCGGTGATTTATATTGTCGAGGACAATGCACATGGCAGCATGGGTCTGGCCATAAATCTGAGCCATGCACAATTGGATGTCCGCAGTCTTTTGGAGCATTTCGACTATCCTTACAATGAACGCAATCCTCATCTTGACCAGCCAATTGTGAATGGCGGGCCGGTGGAAACCGAGCGCGGCTTTATTTTGCACCGCCCACTGGGCAACTGGAAAAGTTCCCTCTCGCTTAAAGATGGCTTGGCGATGACGGTGTCAGACGATTTTTTGCAAGGCATTGGACAGGATGAAGCCCCTGAAGACTTCCTGATTTGCTTAGGATTTGCCGGCTGGGAGCCGGGACAATTGGCTCAAGAGTTGCACGAAAATAGCTGGCTAACCATTCCATACAATCCTACCCTGCTGTTTGAAACGCCGATTGAACAACGCTGGGAACTTGCCTTGGCGACACTCGGCATTGCCCCTGAATTCCTGAGTAGCGAGGCTGGACATGCCTAATCCCGATCTTGAAGGGACCTTGCTAGGCTTTGACTTTGGTCTCAAACGAATTGGTGTGGCCGTCGGTCAAACCGTGACGCAAACGGCTTCGCCTTTAGCAGTGGTGAGCAGTCGCGATGGTGTTCCGGATTGGTCGCATTTGAAGCAACTCATCGAAACGTGGCAGCCGGTTGCGGTTGTGGTTGGCTTGCCTCTGCACTTAGACGGCAGTGAACAAGCACTGACACAATCAGCACGCAAATTTGCCCAGCGTCTGAGTGGACGCTTCCACAAACGCTTGTTTTTGATTGAAGAGCAACTGAGCTCGCGCGAGGCTGAGGCGCGACTGGGCAAAAATCTGCAGGCCGTGGATGCACACGCCGCGCAAATTATTTTGGAAAACTGGCTCCAACAGCGCTAACTCAAATCGTGTGAGCAAGCCTATACCTAAATCGATTCGCCGAACGCCGCCCTTGAGGCGGCGTATGTTTGTTGTGGCATGGATTCCATGCCGATTGTCGTTGTGATTTGTGAGCCCAAAGAGGTATCTTTATGCAAGCACGCCTAACCGCGCCAAATATTCAATTGAATGAAATGGGCAAACTCAAGCACCTTCTCACCTTAGAAGGGCTCAAGCAGCATCACCTACAAGAAATTCTGGATACAGCGGAAACTTTTATCGACCCGCTGGATCATAAAATCAAAAAGGTGCCCTTGCTGCGCGGGAAAACCATTATGAATCTGTTTTTTGAGCCAAGCACCCGCACCCGCACCACTTTTGAAATCGCAGAAAAACGTCTCTCGGCGGATATCGAGAGTTTAGACATTCAAACTTCGGCGGCGAAAAAAGGCGAATCCCTGCTCGACACCCTCTGGAATTTGCAGGCAATGCAAGCCGATATGTTTGTGATTCGCCATGCCGAGAGTGGTGCTGCGCATTTCTTTGCACAGCACGTTTCCCCGCATGTTCACGTCTTAAATGCCGGTGATGGACAGCACGCTCATCCGACTCAGGCGCTACTGGATATGTTTACCATCCGGAAAAAGAAAGGCGATATTTTCGATTTAACCGTTGCGATTATCGGCGACATTCTTCATTCACGCGTCGTTCGCTCGCAAATCCAAGCCTTAAGCATTTTAGAAGCCCGCGAAATCCGGGTTATTGGTCCCAAAACCCTGCTCCCAGAAAACCCAGAAGCGCTGGGCGTTCACGTGTATCACAATATTGAAGAGGGGCTAAAAGACGTCGATGTGGTGATTATGGTGCGCCTGCAGAATGAACGGATGAAAAGTGCGTTGATTCCTAGCGAAAAAGAGTTTTTTAAACGTTATGGACTCACCGAAAAGCGTTTGGCTTTAGCCAAGCCAGACGCCATTGTCATGCACCCGGGCCCGATTAACCGTGGTGTAGAAATCGATTCCGCAGTCGCTGACGGTGCTCAATCCGTAATTTTAGAACAGGTGACCTATGGCATTGCGGTACGTATGGCGGTGATGTCAATCATTATGAATAATGCGGAGCAACTTGCGTACCATCGGGCGCAATCCGCCGTTACGGAGCAAGCGCAATGAGACTGGCCATTTTAAATGCGCGGGTCATCGACCCCAGCCAAAACTTAGATCAGCAGACCAATCTTTATATTTCTCGCGGGCAAATTGTAGGCATTGGTGAACACCCCCCTGAAGCCTTTAGCGCCGACCAAACCATTGACGCGACCGGTAAATGGGTTTTACCCGGCTTGGTAGATTTACAAGCTCGTCTTGGCGAACCCGGCAATGTTTATGCCGGCTCAATTGCGAGTGAAACTCGGGCAGCAGTAGCCGGTGGCGTTACCACCATCTGTTGCCCGCCGGATACCCATCCGGTAAATGATACGCAAGCAGTGACTGAGCTGATTCAACGACGCGCACGCCAAGCCGCCACAGCCTATGTCATGCCCATCGGCGCGCTGACGCAAGGCCTAGAAGGCAAGCTACTCAGTGGCATTTACTCCCTAATTCAAGGTGGCTGCGTGGCCTTAAGCCAAGCTAATCGCCCGATTCAAAGCGCATTGACCTTAAAAAACGCGATGGAATATACCGCCTCTTTAGATACCGTCATTATGTTGCGCTGCGAAGATCAGGATTTGAAAAACAATGGGGTTGCGCACGATGGCCCGGTGAGCTCTCGTTTGGGCTTACCCGCGATTCCCAGCTCGGCGGAAACCACACAGCTGGCGCGCAATTTGATTTTGGTTGAGGAAGCAGGAATCCGCGCACATTTTTCGCAACTCTCCTGCGCGCAGTCGGTTGAGATGATTGCGGATGCCAAGGCGCGCGGTCTTCCGGTGACTTGTGATGTGGCGATTCATCAACTTCTACTCAGTGAAATGGATCTCCTTGGCTTTAACAGTTTGTTTCATCTCTCACCGCCTTTGCGTAGCCACCATGATCGTGCCGCGTTGCTGGCTGGCGTCCGCAATGGCGTGATTGATGCGATTGTCAGTGATCACACCCCTTTACACCGCGATGATAAATTATTGCCATTTGGGGAAAGTAAACCCGGCATGATTGGCTTGGAAACCCTTCTACCGCTGGTCATGAAACTGGTGCAAGAAGGCGATCTTCCGCTCGACACAGCACTGAAGGCGGTAACCCATCACCCTGCGTCGATTTTGCGTATTCCAACCGGCTCTTTACAGAGTGGCCGTCCAGCAGATTTGGTGATTTATGATCCTCAGTCAATCTGGACACTGACGCCAGAAATCATTCTCAGTGAAGGCAAAAACACCCCCTTTGTTGGCTGGGAATTTGAGGGCCGCGTGGTGCAAACCCTTTTTCAAGGGCGACCCGTCTATCAATGTTGTGAGGGCTGAGGAATGGCAGACCTTCACCTGCCCATTCAGCTCAGCTCGATACAACCGCAACAGCAGGGTTTTGTGCTCTTAACCCTCATCAGTCCGATGCAAGCACCAGACCTGGCGCCCTTTTGGTTTGCCGACTTTCGGCTGGATGTGCATCCCGAAATCGAATGGCGACTGTTTGCCTTGCAAGCACAGGTTAATGGCAGTCAATGGCAGCTGCTTGGCCAACCGAACGCGAACCTTGATTGGTCCGCGGTTCGGTTTCTGTCCGCTCAAGCGGTTACTAAGTGGTCCGAGCCAAATCCAGAACAACCCCTTTTACTGGTGGCGGAAGGCTTAAAAATTGCGCCCATCTTGCCGCTGGCTAAATTACGGCAGAAAAGCCAAGCCAGTACCCTCGTCTTATTGCATAGTGATGCGGGGTTTGCTTTTGCGATAAAGCCGGCGCGTTTCTTGGTGAATACCGCTCCGCCAGAAGCGATTGGGGCAAGCGCTCTATTAGAAGATTGGAAAATTGCCAATCGCTTAAGCTCGCAGAATTTTATCGCCGGTTGTGCTCAAATGACCGCCGTGGAAATGTTAGGCTATTGGCTACAAGCGCAGTCAGCACAAATCGGAACCGCCGCTTTAGCCAACTGGCAAGTGCGCTTAGCCGTCTCGCCGCAGACCGCACTCTCTTGTCAAGCCCTGCTCCAAAACGCTGGATTAGCGGCTAAAATTTATTAGAAAGGCCCCCGGGTCTTTTTGCCTCTATTTTGATTGGCAAAAAGCCGCGCTTATTTGTCGATTTTTTCAAGCGAAGCCCCTGCCTGTCGAGTCTTCTTGGCCAGCAGCTCCAGCTCTTTTGCCAAATCGTGCAGCGCACGCGAAACGCTGGAACCAATCGCGGCTTCAATCAACATTTGAAGCTCCTCAAAGTTTTCATCTTGCAAGGCTTGGCGCTGGGTTTCATCTAAACTCTGTTTAAAACTGTTGACCACCTCATAAGCGTGTTGAGAGAGTTTCATCATGGTTATCACCTATGTCATCAAATACCCACATTGGGCGAATTTTACTTAAAGGGCTTCCACATAAATGGCTTTACTGGGCTGATTCCCACCCGCCTAACTTCCACTAGGCCTCCCCAAAAATGTGCGCACCGGAACTGACCAGTAAAGGATCGCTTTCACCAATTGCAGCAAGCGATTTGTCCGTATAAGGCAGTTGATTTAAGACATAACGCATCGCTTCCAGACGCGCTCGACTTTTATCATTGGATTTAATGACTGTCCAAGGCGCAATCTCAGTATTGGTGTGTAAAAACATCGCTTCTTTGGCTTGGGTGTAATCGTCCCAGCGATCCAGAGAGGCTAAGTCAATCGGACTCAGCTTCCATTGTTTTAATAAATCCACTTTGCGCGCATTAAACCGCCGTAGCTGTTCTTTTCGGCTGACGGAAAACCAGAATTTAATCAAATAAATCCCATCCTCAACCAACATTCGTTCAAATTCAGGCGCTTGGCGCATAAACAATTGATGCTGGTCAGGGGTGCAAAAATTCATAACCCGCTCAACGCCGGCGCGGTTGTACCAAGAGCGATCAAAGAGCACGATTTCACCGGAAGCCGGCAAATGAGGGACATAACGCTGAAAATACCATTGGTTTTTTTCACGCTCATTGGGTTTATCCAATGCGACAACGCGAGCACCTCGTGGATTCAGATGCTCCATGAAACGTTTAATGGTTCCACCTTTACCCGCTGCGTCACGACCTTCAAACAGCAGCAACACTCGCTGATCTTGCTCTTTGACCCAGCGCTGCAACTTTAATAACTCAATTTGCAGTTGATGCTTGGTCGCTAAGTAGTTTTTTTTAGACAGCTTCTCTGAGTAAGGATAATCGTGTTCGCTGGAAATAATTGTTGTCATTCTTTGCCTCGCTGAACGGTTTGCAATGTCAGTCAGTATAAAACAAGCGCGCAGAAATACGCAGACTCGCTAAAATAAGAACCCATTTTCCTGAGAGAGGAGCGGTCCATGCCCCCATTCGTACAAACCACCCACGCACAAGAATCACCGCACTGCCAAATTCTCTCTGAGAATTTTCAGCGGGTTCGCCAACGAATTGCCGACGCCTGTCAAGCGGCGCAGCGTCCTTCAGAATCGGTACATCTCTTGGCCGTCAGTAAAACCAAACCCATCGAAGATGTGTTATGTCTCGCCCGCTGCGGACAAGGCGCTTTTGGGGAAAACTATCTGCAAGAAGCCCTGCAAAAAATCGCCCAAGCGCCAGAACTGGAGTGGCATTTTATCGGCCCCATTCAATCAAATAAAACACGGCCAATTGCTGAGCACTTCGCTTGGGTACACAGCGTAGATCGTCTTAAAATAGCACAACGTCTCAGCGCGCAACGCCCAGCCACCTTACCGGCATTGCAAATCTTATTGGAGGTCAATATTGATCAGGAGACAAGCAAAGCCGGCTTTGCCCCTGAAGCCCTCACCGAGGCTTGTCACGAGGTGTTAAAGCTGCCAAACCTGCGTTTACGCGGACTCATGGCCATTCCGCAAATTCGCCAAACCCTTGCGGAACAACGCGCTGTTTTTGAACAAATGCAGCAGCACTTGGCACAGCTTCAAGAACAGTTTCCCGAAGCCGAGTTAGACACCCTTTCGATGGGCATGTCCGGCGATTTGGAAGCGGCGGTTTATCAAGGCGCAACTTGGGTGCGAATTGGCACCGACTTGTTTGGTCAACGGGCCTATCCCGCTCCCTAGACGAACCGAGGACGTGGCAAGCTAGGCGCTTTTTCTTTGCAGATGGCATATAATGTTGGCCATTTATTGAACGCACAAAGACCGGAAACTATGAACGCAAAAATCTGTTTTATCGGCGCCGGCAATATGGCCAAAAGTCTGATCGGTGGTCTATTGGCCAGCGGCTATGCGCCTGAAAATCTCCTGGCCACGGATCCAAACCTTGAACAGCGGAACGCCCTAACCGCTCAATTCGCCATCGCTACCTATGCCGACAATAATGAGGCTTTGATGCATGCCGATATTGTGGTCTTGGCGGTCAAACCGCAAATCTTGCGTCAAGTCTGCGCACACATCCAAAGCCAAGTCCAAGCGGTTTCCCCTTTGGTGATTTCGGTGGCGGCAGGGGTGCGCACCGCCGATATTCAACGCTGGCTCGGTGGGCAACTGCCGATTGTACGCACGATGCCGAATACGCCAGCGCTCATTCAAACCGGAGCCACCGGCCTTTATGCCAACGAACAGGTCAGCATCGAGCAGAAGAGTCAGGCCGAACACATTATGCGTGCGACTGGCTTAACCTTATGGGTTGAGCAGGAAACACACATTGATGCGGTTACCGCCCTGTCTGGCAGCGGGCCAGCTTATTTCTTTTTGTTTATGGAAGCGATGGAAAATGCGGCACAAACGCTAGGATTGGATGCCAAATCGGCCCATCTTCTCACCATGCAAACCGCGTTGGGCGCGGCTAAAATGGTCATGGAAAGTCATCAAGACTGCGCTACCCTGCGCGCCAAGGTCACTTCTCCAGGCGGCACAACAGAACAAGCCATTGCGCATTTTGAACAACAAGACCTGCGCGCAACGGTGGCCGGTGCCATGCAAGCCGCTTTCCAACGCGCACAAACCCTAGCAGATCAACTCGGAGAAGAAGCTTAATGGATGCCACAACTCCTCTTGGCCAAGGCGGCCTATTTTTTCTGCAATTTGTCGTCAGACTGGTTCTGTTTGGGTTAATGCTGCGCTTTTTGATGCGAGCAACCTACGCAGATTGGCGCAATCCAATTGTGACCTTCATCGCCAAAGCCACCAATCCTTTATGCGCACCGGCCAACAAACTACTGCCTACTCGTGGACGTTGGGATTGGGCAGCTATCATTACCGCTTTGGTGCTCTACAGCGGTTATGTCGTCGCCATCGGCGTTTTGACGGATCGCAGTTTTGGTCCTGTGTTTGTGGCGCTCGAAGTTCTCAATCAACTGCTCGATATGCTGTTCTGGTTGATTGTCATCCAAATCATTCTCAGCTGGGTTTCACCGCAGCCAAATCCGAATACCGTGCTTTTTCAACAACTGACTGAGCCGGTACTCGAACCTTTTCGTCGTCTTTTACCCGCCACGGGCGGCTTTGATTTTTCTCCGATTCTAGCCATTCTGGCGATTAAACTGGTGCAAATCATCGGCGTAGGCTCCTTAACGGCGATCGCCCAAGGCATGATCGGGGGAGCGGTATGAATTCAAACACGCCCGAACCCATCACGCAAAGCCAACTCCTTAAAGTGACCGAACCACTGCCTCTGATCAGTGGCGCGACCTTAACTGAATACGAACTCGTGTATGAAACCTATGGCGAACTCAATGCAGAAGCCTCAAACGCGATTCTGATTTGCCATGCACTCAGTGGCGACCATCATGTAGCCGGGGTGGATGCGGAAGGCAAAAAGGGGTGGTGGTACGACTATATTGGCCCTGGAAAGGTGGTCGATACCAACCGTTTTTTTGTCGTCTGCTCCAATAATCTTGGCGGCTGTCGTGGCAGTAGCGGTCCGACGACCCTTAATCCGCACACCGGCAAAGTGTATGGCCCAGACTTTCCCATCGTCACCTGCAAAGACTGGGTGCAGAGTCAAGATCGACTGCGTGCACATTTAGGTATTGAACAATGGGCGGCACTGATTGGCGGCTCAATGGGCGGCATGCAAGTGTTGCAATGGGCGATAGATTTTCCGCAAAAACTGCGTCATGCCATTGTTATTGCTGCGGCACCGCGCCTTTCGGCTCAAAATATCGCTTTTAATGAAGTGGCGCGACGCGCAATCATGTCCGATCCGGATTTTCATGAAGGGCGCTTTTTGGAGCATGGCACCACCCCAAAGCGCGGCTTGGCACTGGCGCGAATGCTGGGACACTTAACCTATCTTTCCGATGACATGATGGGTTCCAAATTTGGTCGCGAATTACGAGAGGGCAAACTTCAATATAATTTTGAAGTGGAATTTCAGGTAGAAAGCTACTTGCGCTACCAAGGTGAAAAATTTGCGACCAAGCAAAACTTTGATGCTAATACGTATTTACTGATGACTAAGGCGCTTGATTATTTTGATCCAGCTGCCGATTATGATCACAATCTCAGTCTGGCTTTGGCGCAAGCTCAAGCTAAATTTTTAGTCATTGCCTTTACTTCGGATTGGCGCTTTTCGCCGCAACGCTCGCATGAAATTGTCAAAGCCTTGCTTGATAATGATGCCGATGTCAGCTATGCCGAAGTGACTTCCGAACACGGTCACGATGCGTTTTTGTTGCCAAATGCGCACTATGAAGGCGTGTTTAGCCATTATATGCAGCGGGTCTATGAAGAACTGACTTGTCTGGAGAAACAAGCGTGAACGATTCGTCTATGATTTCCACCGAATTTAAACTGATTGCGGATTGGATTCCGAAAAAGAGCCGCGTGTTAGACTTGGGCTGTGGGGATGGGCAGTTGCTCAGATACCTAATCGATCGGCATGAAGTTACCGGCTACGGTATGGAACTCGACCCCAATAAAACCATTCTAGCCATGCAAAATGGGATTAACGTCATTCAAAGCGATTTGAATAATTACGACCTGAACTACTACTTTGACCAGCATTCTTTTGACTATGTCATTATGACTCAGGCGTTGCAAGTAGTTGGCCGCCCCGATATTTTGCTGGAACAGATGCTGACCATTGGAAAAAACTGCATTGTTACCTTCCCAAACTTTGGTCATTGGCGTAATCGCGCCCAATTACTGTTGCGCGGACAAATGCCTGAAACCGAAACCCTGCCTTATCACTGGTATGACACACCGAATATTCATATGTGTACTTTCCAAGATTTTGAAAAACTTTGTGCACAAAAACAGATTGAAGTGGTAGCGCGCACGGTTGTGAACCGCCAACACAACAGCACTCTGGCAATGCGTCTTGCTCCTAATCTTTTAGGTGAGGTCGCGCTTTACCAAATTCGCAGAAAATAATGGAAATTCCGACTTTGGGCAGGCCGCTCATCCCACAGAGCTAAGCAATAAGGGACTCCCTTTACTTGTTAGTAGGTACAACGAAGGGAGTCTTTTGCCATAAAAACGACCATAAAGGAATTGCCTTAAAATACTAGGGCCCTATTGAATTGATTACCAAGGGCGCTTGCGCTTAAAGGGCATCTCAGGTTAATTAAAGACTTTGTGCGTTTTGTGGTGCACAACCCATTCTAAAATGCGAATATCCTCTACTTTTCTTTCCTTCCGTTCAGGCTTTTTTCAAAGTTAATCCACACTGCTAGATTGAGCTTTACACCTTGACCGCCTAAAATAGGCAATAAAAATTATTCTTATTAAGTTTTATTTTATCTAAAGGCGGATCCCATGCGACTTTCCGATTGTGCCACCGGACAAATTGTTCAAATTACCCAACTGTGCGGTGAACTGGCCTTAAAAATGCGTTTAGTGAACCTCGGTTTTCATACCCACAGTGTTGTCGAGTTACTTGTCACGCGTGGCAGCAATTTCGTGGTCAATGTAGATGGCAGTCGCTTTGCACTGGATCAGCAGATTGCGCGTCAAATTGAAGTGGAAAGACGTTCGTGAGCGCTCAGGCCTCGGTCTGCAAAATTGCACTGATTGGCAACCCAAATTGCGGTAAAACCACTCTGTTCAACCGCTTAACCGGTGCTCAGCAAACCACGGGCAATTGGCCAGGCGTAACAGTTGAACAAAAAACGGGATCTTTTAAACTCAAAGAACATCGTTATCATCTCACCGATTTGCCCGGTGTTTATAGCCTCAACCCAGCGCATCCCTCTGGTTTGGATGAAAAAATTGCCTGCGATTTTTTGCAAGCGCAATCTGTGGATTGGATTCTGAACGTGGTCGATGCCACCTGTTTGGAGCGACAACTGTTTCTAACTGCCCAGCTGTTGCACATGGGCCTGCCGGTTATTCTTGTTTTGAACCGAATGGACCTTTTGCCAGAACATCATTTAGCCGTCGATGTCGATAAGCTCGCCGCACAACTTAAGTGCCCGGTTGTCGCCATTTCGGCGTATCACAACAAAGGGATTGAGCAACTCAAGCGACAACTGGCGCAAGCGCACCCCCCGCAAAATACCTTGCAATTTACCCTGCCAGAGCCTTTACAAGATAGCCTACAGAACTTAAACCAGCAAATCCCCCTTCTCGCACTGAACCACACGGCTTCCTGCTGGCAAACTTTACAATATTTACTGGAACCTAATCTGGCTCCGCAGACAGTGCAAAGCGCTTTTCAACAAGAAAAGCAGCGCTTGGAAACCCTCTACCAAGAAGATTTGGCTCTCATTAGTGCCGATCTTTACTTCCAATTTGCTCACGATGCCGCCCAGGCAAGTCAAATGCATACCGATCGGTTTACCCGCAGCACTACCGATGCCATTGATCATTGGGTTTTGCATCCCATTTGGGGCCTGCCGATTTTCTTTGTGGTTATGTACCTGTTGTTCGCCGGCTCAATTGCGATTGGCAATCTGTTTATCGATTGGTTTGACCTGAGCGCACAAGCGCTGTTTGTCGATGGTCCCAAAGTACTCCTGCATCAAATCGGAGCGCCCGATTGGCTCAGCCATCTGCTCGCCGAAGGTCTTGGCGGCGGCCTTCATGTTGTGGCCACCTTTATTCCGGTGATTGGTGCACTTTACCTGCTGTTATCGCTTCTAGAAGACACCGGCTATATGCAACGCGCGGCCTTAATGATGGACCAGTTCATGCGCCGTTTGGGTTTATCGGGTCAGGCCTTTGTTCCCTTAGTCATTGGCTTTGGCTGCAATATCCCCGCTGTGATGGCAAGTCGGATTCTACCTTCGCCAGCCGACCGTATTCGTACGGTGATGATGACACCTTATATGTCATGTAGCGCACGTTTAACGGTGTACGTTTTGTTTGCGAGCGCATTTTTTGAAACGCACGCCGCTCTAATGGTGTTTTCACTTTATGTGATTGGCATTCTGGCCGCTGTTCTCACCGCTTGGCTGCTGAAACAGACACTGATTCGTGATGAAGCTCAGCCTTTGTTGATGGAACTGCCGATTTACCATAAGCCCACTTTAATGAATGTGCTGATAAATAGCCGCAATCGCTTGCGCAGTTTTATTGTCAATGCCGGCAAGGTTATTGTTTTGGTGGTTCTCGTGCTCAATCTTCTCAATAGCTTAGGAACCGATGGACAATTTGGCCATACCAACCAAGAGAGCTCAGTGCTAAGTGTGCTGGCTCAAAGTGCCACGCCGATTGTCGAACCGCTCGGAATTCGCGAAGAAAACTGGCCGGCAACCGTTGGACTCTTCACCGGTTTACTCGCTAAAGAGGTGGTGGTTGGCTCTCTCGACGCCCTTTACCAGCAAGCCGTACCCGCTGCGCCCGAGACTTTTAACCTGTGGCAGCGTCTGAGCGCGGCTGCGCAAACCGTTCCTGAAAATCTGAGGCAACTTGGGTCCAGCTTAATCGACCCCCTTGGACTGGCGGCAATCGAATCCGTTGCCAACCAACATCTGGTGGCCGAAACCCAAGGCGTAAGTCTCTCAACCCTTGATAAGATGGTGACGGCATTTGATGGCAGCGTCGGCGCCTACGCCTATTTATTGCTGATCTTGCTCTACTTCCCTTGCGTCGCAACCTTTGCTGCGATCAAACAAGAACTGGGCTGGCGTTGGGCCTTAGCCAGCGGAGGTTGGAGTTTATTTTTAGGCTATGCCGTGGCGGTGAGCTTCTATCAAACCGCGACCTTCAACCAACACCCTGAGAGCAGCGCTTTTTGGCTTGGTCTCTTTACCCTGTTATTTGCTTTGCTATGGACGCTGCTGCGCGCAGTGGGACGCCACCCAGCTTGGAATCGAACCTACTCACCACTGGCAACTCAAAAAAGGAAAAAACCTGAATGATTTTGCTCGATGTCAAACGCTATATACGCACTCAAGGTCGCGCCAGCTTATCTGACCTCTGCCATCGTTTTGATTTAAGTGAAGACACGGCGCAATGGCTCATCGCACCCTTAATTCGCCAAGGACACATTCAACCCATTTCAGGGCAATGCCAAACGGGAGGTTGCAAACAATGCGCCAGTCAACTTCAATATCAATGGCTGGAACGGCGCCAATACGGACGACCATTTCCGATCGCGATTCAAACCATCGGCCAAGGCGCAACCTGAGGGACGCGCTGAATCGCTTGGTTCAACTCTTGTTGCTGCATAAAACCTTCTATGCGCTGCTGAACGCTACTTGACGGTAAGGCCAATTCAATCGCGACTCGATAAAGCATCGCTTTACCCTGATGAACAGGTAGTGAACGGCAATAGAGAACTTTTCCTTTCACGCTTATCGCTGCATCTAAACCCAACCTGACCCAAACCTCTTGAAATAACGGATAAGTCTGTGTCGAGGTGAACGCCAACCCACCCATACTCAAATTAAGCTCTGTTTGTGGCCAAGCCGCTGAACAGTTCAATGGATGATAACAAGCCGCCAAGCGTGTCTGTATCCGACTCAGTAAGTTATAACGATCAATCAAACTTTGCAAAATAGCCGCAACCGCAACCCCTTTTGTCGCCAATTCTGCTAGGTTGCTGACATAAAAATCCGCTGAAAACTCTGCATTAGAGTCATCACTGAATGTCCATAACGGTAAGGGTTCGCTAAGAGGGAGTGCATGCTCTAAATCGGCACGCAACCGCTGTAAGCGCTGATCTAAAGCGGCATACAAACCGGCAAGTAAATGCAATGTCGGCGAATCTTGTTGCGCTTGTGGCGGCAAGCGTTTTGCGTCTTCTCGCCCTCGAAAACGGTATTCTGGATGCTTGAGCGGGTCTTGCTGCTGCCAGATGAATCCCAGTAACCAAGCATAATATTCCAGACGTTGATCCAACATGGCCAACAGGGGGTAGAGTGCCGCGCCCCTTTCAGCAAGATGAGCCAAGCTGCGTTTTAATGCCGCTCCTTGATGTTGTAATTCAAGCTGCTCTTGCTGCATTTCTTGCGTATGCAGAACGGTAAACGCTTTTTGCCAGTCAGATTGCGTCAACAACAAAAAAGGAATCGAAAGATCAAAACGAAAAAAACGCCGACTGTTTAGCATGGCTTAGCTCCTTGGCTGGGTGCCTATCTCTCTACTTTGGCTCCGTGTCCAATTCCAGCAACCAGCGTCCAATCTCACCGAGTTGTTGAGCACAAACTTGATGCGCCATAGGATAGGTACGCCAATCAATCTCATACCCCCCTTTTTCTAAAGACGCTTTTGAAGCCATGCCAATCGCCAGAGAAACGACCGGATCGGCGCTGCCGTGCATCATTAAAATTGGCAGGTCGCGATGTAAATAAAACTGCTCCGCCATAGGACAGTAGGTGGACAAAGCAATAACACCGGCTAACTCAAATTGGCCGCTAAGCGCAGCATGCAACGCAATCACTCCACCTTGCGAAAACCCGGCTAAAACAATGTTAGACGACGCCCAGCCTTGACGAACGAGTTGCTCAATCAGTTCATAAACCTGATAACAGGCCACGCGGATGCCGGCCGCATCCACCTCATTAAGGAGATCCAAACTTCGAATATCATACCAAGCGTGCATCTGCATTCCGCCATTGAGGCTGACCGGCATAATCGGTGCATGCGGAAAGATGAATCGAATACCATGCTGCGCGCCCAAACCCAATTGCGGCACAATATCAGCAAAATCATATCCATCCGCGCCCAATCCATGTAACCAAATCACTACCTTGTTTGCCGGTCCCGGTGGCTCAACCACCACGGGCGGCGTCTGTTTTAAGCCTGCAAACACCCATCCATCCTTTATTGTTTCTTTTTCACCGGCAAGACCCGGCATGAACTGATTCAACTCGGCAAAGAATACACAATCTGGGATTCTGTGCCAAGCCGGCTTTCTGTTAGAATAGTCGCCATTTGATTGGCAAAAGGCTCCGCAATGTTTGATCTGAACGCCTCAACTGGATTTTCCGCTAAAGCGCGTGCGCAATCGATTGGCCCTCTACGCCCACTCTGGCTTGACAAGGGGTTACCGCTGTCTGTATTGCTCGCGCTGAGTCTCGTATTAAGCGGCTGCGGTAAAAAAAGTGATTTGGTGCTGCCGCAACACAGCCAAACGCCGCCTGCCACCGAAGAAACGGCCAGCCGCACGGCTCACCCATAACGTTTTTTGTTTGACCATTTTTAGGACCGACCATGACCGACACCCATCCCGAGTTTTTCGAGTATTACAACGGCACTTTACATGCAGAATCCGTGCCCTTAAGCCGCTTGGCCAAAGACTATGGCACGCCTTTATATGTTTACTCTCGGGCGGCCCTAGAAACCCATTGGCAAGCTTTCGACCAAGCCTTCGGTTCGCAACCTCACTTAGTCTGTTATGCCGTTAAAACCAACTCAAATCTTGCCGTATTAAATGTTTTAGCCGAGCTTGGTGCTGGATTTGATATTGTGTCGCAAGGCGAATTAGAACGGGTGTTGCGTGCCGGAGGAGATCCGGCCAAGGTCGTTTTTTCGGGCGTGGCCAAGCAACCTGCTGAAATTGCGCGCGCCCTGGAAGTGGGTATTCGCTGTTTTAATGTCGAATCCCATGCCGAGCTGGATCGAATTCAACAGGTTGCGCAACAAATGAACAAGATTGCTCCCGTATCGATTCGAGTCAATCCGGACGTTGATGCACAAACCCATCCTTATATTTCCACTGGCTTAAAAGACAATAAATTTGGTGTGGACATCAATACGGCACCAGAACTCTACCAAAAAGCCGCAACTTACAGCCATATTGCACCCATTGGCATTGACTGTCATATTGGCTCGCAATTAACGCAAATCACGCCTTTTGTTGATGCCCTCCAACGCGTGCTGAAACTCAAACAAACCCTTGCCGACTTGGGGATTGCCATCCACCATCTTGATTTGGGTGGTGGCTTAGGCATCACCTACACGGATGAAACCCCTCCAGCCATTCCGGATTATATTCAAGCTCTCTTAGACCAGCTTCAAGATTCCAGTATTGAGGTGATTATTGAGCCAGGACGAGCCATTGCAGGCAACGCAGGCGTATTACTGACTCACGTTGAGTTCTTAAAACCAACTGAACACAAGAATTTTGCCATTATTGATGCCGCGATGAACGATTTGATTCGTCCGGCGCTTTACCAATCCTACATGGATATTGTGGCGGTCACACCGCGTCAAGATGGTCATCAAGCCCAATGGGATTTGGTTGGACCGGTCTGCGAAACTGGCGATTTTCTTGGTAAAAATCGAACCTTGAATCTGCAGCAGGGCGATTTGCTGGCCGTGAAATCGGCCGGAGCCTACGGTTTTACCATGGCCTCCAACTACAATACTCGGCCACGTGCCGCTGAAGTCATGGTGGACGGCACCAGCGACCATCTTGTCCGTCGCCGCGAAACCTATGACGACCTGCTCGGCTTAGAGAAAGTCATCAAGAAAGCCGACAAAGCCTAAGGCTGTTCAACACCATTCTGATTGCCCTGTTGTGCCAGCCAAAGATGCAACTCACTGAGTTGCTTGGCTTGCGCTAAGGCTTGATTGCGACCCCGCAGCTTGAGAATTTGTCCAACCGCACCTGAGCTCGGCAGCCGAACCAAGGCTACCCAAATGGCGGGCTCATTGGGTTGTTCAGGCCCCGCGTTTGGCGATGCCGAAGGGTCACACCAAGCCACCAAACTTAGGGAATGATCGGCCAGATCCATTAGCCACCAAGGCTGCTGCGTTACCATACTTAACCCTAAACACATGGCCGAGTCTTCAATCCGTTGAGGATGGAAACTGAGCGCCTGTTGGTCAAACAAGGGCGTGGGTAGGTGAGCGAACGATTGCGACAAGGCATCTCGATATAAGGTTTCTACTTCACTGAGATAACGGCAATCCCCCACCTGCTGCAATCGCTGTGGTTGATCAGTGAGCGTAAAAAACTCCACACAATCTTCCAATAAAGCCACCAGCGCCTGACACTGTAAAGGTCGGCAAGGCAGCTGCGCCAAGGCACGGTGCAATCGGCTGCCAATCCACTGTGGAAAGGCGGCGGCCAACGCCAGCGCCATTGAATTAATTCGCGGCAATGATTGCAAGCCGTCTAATCGCCGTGGATCAATAATGCAGGTTTCAATCTGCTGCGCAATCTGAGTATTCACAAAACGCAGACGCAAATTGCGCAAAAGTTTAACCGTCTGTTCCTTTCCTGGCCAACCCAGCTGCTGCACGATATTGGCTCGATTGCCACTCAACAAGGCCACAATTTCCGGTTCGGTTAAACCATGGCTAACCAATCGCCACGCCAAGACCGGCGACTGATCTAATAATTCAAATAGCTGAGGGTATTTGGCGCAAAAATGCAGTAGACGCAATTGTTGATTTGGAAACAATCGACACGAATCCTGAACCCAACGCGGAATCTGTTTTAACCAAGGATCCAGCTGGGCATTTTTGGGCCAGTCAAATGGTTTGAGGAATGCCGGATAATCTGGAATGGGTTGGGCATCCAGCATCATCCGATCCCAGCTGGGCAATGAAAAAACCGCAAGATCGGGAAACACGCTACGGGGATCCACCCAAAGGACCTGATCAAAATCTTCCCAATAACAGAACTTTGCCAATTGCTTCTGGCGTAAGTCCAAAACAGAGTGCTGGGCAAACTGAATCAAGGGACGAGGCGCAAAAGAAGCAGACATCCTTATGCAACCTTACCAGCTCGGGCCAACTTTAAAAAAGAGCGTTTTAATGTATTCGCTCTCTGGAATGGCCGGGTGAACTGGGTGATCCGGCGCTTGATGACCCTGATCAAACAGCTGCGCTTGACGATCAATATGGCGCGCGGCCTGTTGCACCGCGGACAGCAATTGATCACGCGTTAAATGGTGTGAACACGAAGCGGAAACCAAAATGCCATCTTTTTCCAATACGCGCATCGCTAACTCATTAATTCGCTTATAAGCCTCAAACCCTTGCTTGAAATCTTTTTTGCGTTTGATAAACGCGGGGGGATCCACAATCACCACATCAAATTTTTGCACTTCTGCGCGTAAGGCGCTGAGTACATCAAACGCATTGCCTTGAATGGTTACTACCTTGTCACTCACACCATTTAGCGCAGCATTAACGTCCACCCCATCCAATGCGCTTTCCGAAGCATCGACACAAGTTACCTCTGCAGCTCCAGCGGTTGCTGCTGCCAAGCCCCAGCCTCCTAAATAGCTAAACACGTCCAGCACCCGCTTTCCTTGCACCAACTGCTGTAAGCGGGCACGCGACTGACGATGATCATAAAACCAGCCGGTTTTTTGTCCGCCCTGTACAGGAATGGCAAACTGCGTCCCGTTTTCTTGAATCAATAAAGACTCTGGCAGTTCACCCAGCACTTCTTCGTACAAGGCTAAGCCTTCCAGTTCACGCGCAGACAATTGGTTTTTAAAAACAATCGCCTGAGGGTGATACAAATTTTGCAACACTTGTACAATCAGTTCTTTTACTGCTTCCATTCCCGCTGTACTGATTTGTACCGAGAAAACATCGCCAAATCGGTCAACCACTAAGCCCGGCAAACCATCTGCCTCTGCAAAGACCAAACGATAATAGGGCTCGGCATAGGTCAACTCACGCAGCGCCTGCGCGGCCTGAATGCGCTTTTTCAAAAATTTCAGATTCAACTCGACCTTTGGATCACGGCTGAGCAAGCGAGCACAAATCAACGTATTGGGGTTGACATAACCAACGCCTAGAGGCTTACCATTGCTTGCTTCGATTAACACAACCTGCCCCGCTGCAAAATTCTTGAGAGGCGTTGCCTCGGTATCCACTTCATTACTGAACACCCAAAGGTGTCCTTGTTTAATGCGGCGGTCTTCATTATTTTTTAAGCGTAGGCTGGCTAACATCGGGCAATCTCATAGGGAAAGGTAAAAACGAAAGAAGAGACTTAACAAAAAGGGGAAGCCGCACCGTTCAATGCATTTCTTCTTTTTGTCAGCCTCTTCTTTTTAGAGGGGTAAGAATCGATTATTCAGCGTCGATTTGCGCCTGATACTCTTCGTCGTTAAACAGATTTTCAAGCTCAGACAGATCATGTGGTTGGATTTTAAACAGCCAGCCGCCATCGTAGGGCTCATCGTTAATCCGTTCGGGCTCATCATCCAGCGCTTCGTTGTACGCCACAATCTCGCCACTCAAGGGAGCAAAAATATCCGAAGCCGATTTTACCGACTCCAGTGACATCACCTCATCACCTTGAGTGACATCAATGCCCAGCTCTGGTGGTGTGACACTCATCAATTCACCCAAGGCTTCTTGAGCAAAATCCGTAATACCGACAACGGCGAGACCATCGTCATCAATGTAAACCCATTCGTGGGTATCGGCATATTTCAAATGGCTTGGCAACACACTCATCACAAATTTCCTCTGGTGAATTTTGGGCAAATCATATCATCAAATGCTGGCAAAAAAACTGGAAAAAAACCGACCCGCACCTGACTTGTTAAATGGGTTAAGGAAATAGTTGCCGCTGTTTTAGTGCTTGGCTACAATGGAGCCAACCTCGAAAACGGTGACTTTATGAAAGATCCAAAACTGCGTAACGCACTTCTCTTACAACTGGTAGAACAAGCACAAGATGGCATAGTGGTGGCGGAAAAAGAAGGGGAAGACACCATCTTAATTTATGTCAATCCCGCATTTGAAAAACTCACGGGCTATCATTCCGATGAAATCCTGTATCAAGATTGTCGTTTTTTACAAGGCGAAGACACACAACAAGACTCGGTTCGACAAATTCGCAGTGCCATCGAAGCAACTGAACCGGTTCGTACCATTCTGAAAAATTATCGTAAAGACGGTTCCATTTTCTGGAATGAACTCAGTGTTACACCTTTTTACGATGAGCATGACCAGATTACTTACTATATTGGCATTCAAAAAGATGTGACCGAACAGGTTGAGTTACGTCAAGCGCTCCAACAAGCGCAAGCCGAGATTGCAGAGCTTAAGGCCGCGATAAAAGACACTACGAATTAGCAGAACGACTTGTCGTTACCACTTTAATCGTGTCTTAAATGCATCTCTAAAACCTCAGTGAAAGAGCGCCCACTGAGGTGGCACAGCTTCGCCAAACAGCTGACCGAATGTCTTGCTTTGCCACTGAATTGGTTGACTGGTTACGGATGGGTTCGGTTGGATCGAGATTAGCACGTTTTCCAAGGCAGAATACGCCTCAAGCCGATCATTCTCTAAACCAAATTCAGACAGGTCTTGCTGAACCAGCAAGAGCATACCCGTGCAATTTAACCGCTTCATTTGACTGGCAGCTGGTAAAGATTCGGCTCCAGCCAGCAGGGGCTGGACGCCAAGCTGCATCAACCACAGTGCACAGAGCACCTCGGCAATCGGTGAAGGCACCAAGGGGCTGCGTAACAGATAAACCGCGGAAGGTGCTTGAGATTTCAATGCATACATCCGTTGTTGCATAAAACGCAAACGTGAATAGAGCCTTGGAAGCAGCAAAGATTGCCACAAAACCCTCTGTTCCGCAGGCATCTCAACCAACTCTTGCTGCGCTAAAAGCGAGAAAACCGAATACTCATCCAGTTCAACAAAAAGCCTATCCAATACTGCCTGCAACTCAAGTGCGCTTAAGGTCTGCAAGGCCTGATCTAACCGTTGATGCAAATCATCCAATTCATGATTGACGCGCGTTGGCAAGGGCGATGTTTGAAGCACGGATTTGACTTGGCTAATCGCCACGCCCTGCCGAGTTAATTCGACCGCGCGTTTAATGACTTCGATATGCTCATCGGTGTACAAACGATGTCCGCTTTCAGTACGAACAGGTTCGACCAGACCATAACGACGTTCCCATGCGCGCAAGGTAATCGCATTAATGCCGGTTAGGCGCGAGACTTCTCGAATCGGATATAGAGTTTGCTGCATAAGCGTTGTTGAACTCTTTGGATAACAATTTGCGACTATCTTAGACAAGAACGGCACAGGACGCAATCATGGCCGCAGGGAAACCTTGAGTTTCCCTGACCAAAAAGCGATTAATCACCCAAACCTACGACGGAATCGGCTTTCGTTGCCACTCGAAAAAAAGCGTACTAAGCGTGTTTTAACTCCTGAACGCGCGCCATGTGACTGTGACGACTGCGCATCAAATCCACCATTGGGAACGGATAGGTTCGCCCTAGGGTAATGCCTTTTAACGCACACTCTTGTGGGTAGAGCCAAGGCGCATGAATCGCCTTACAGGAAAGATTGCGTAACTCCGGCACCCATTTACGAATGTAGGTTCCTTGAGGATCAAACTTTTCACTTTGACGTAAAGGATTGAAAAGGCGGTAATAGGGTGCGGCATCCACACCGCAACCGGCTACCCATTGCCAACCCATGGTGTTATTTGCCGGGTCAGCATCAACTAGAGTTTTGGCAAACCACTCCTGTCCCAGCAACCAACTCTGTCCTAAATCCTTGGTTAAGAGTGACGCCACCAACATCCGCAGCCGGTTGTGCATAAAACCGGTTTCCCACAGCTCACGCATACCCGCATCAATAATAGGAATCCCCGTTTGCCCGGTTTGCCACTGGTGTAAGACGGAATCTTCGTTCTGCCAACTCAAGCCTGCAAACTTTTCTTGGAACGGTGCAGTTTCGGTATAAGGAAAAAACCAAAGTAAATGCCGTGCAAACTCGCGCCAGAGTAATTGGCGTAACCAGGTTTGCGCATTAAGCTTAGGGTGTGTTTGCTGCAGAGACAACAACTCAAAGTGCAACATTCGGCTTGAAATCTCACCAAAATGCAAATGCGGTGCCAAGCGACTGGTCGCATCCAAGGCTGGGAAATCCCGTTCATCCGCGTAGCCGTTGAGTTGATGATCGGCAAAGCTGCGCAGACGCTCCCACGCAGCGGTTTCGCCAACTTGCCAATATTGCATAATTTTTTTAACCCACGGCTTATCTTGCAGCTCACTTAAGCTTGGCGGCAATTGAAAATAGTGCGCAGGTAAACGTTCACGCCAGCGCAACTTTGCCCAATCGTCGTCACAAGATACCACCGATTCCTGTAAGGGTTCTAAGGTATCAATTTTGCCAATTGCCGCTTTATAAAAAGGCGTAAACACAACATAAGGACGATGTTGCTGGTTTAACAGCTGACCAGGATCAAACCAAAATTCGGAGTAGAACGGTTGCAGCGCAACCTTATGCTCTTGGCAAAGGTTAAGCGCCAAATCTTGCATTTCCGTAAAAGGTTGCCCTACTTGAAAACTGTAATAGACCTGTTGTGGTTTAATCTCGCTCAACGCGAGCGAAAACTGCTCAGGAAAATCGCCAGAAAAAATAAACAAATCCGCACCGCGTGCATAGAGTTGGCGACGCAAGTTCGCCAAACTATGTGACAACCAAGCGGTGTTCGCCTCACCAATCACTCTTTTGGGATCATGGAAATAAACCACTGCCACTTGGCTCGATTCGGCAATCGCTTTCTGCAATGCAGGCAGATGCGAAAGGCGCAGCTCCCTTTGTAACCAAACCAACGTCGTTTTCGACATTTTCACTCTCCTAATTTCACCATCGGCACAGAAACCCGCACAGAATGCGCAGACAATGCTTTATCACGTTTCGGCTCTGCGTAGGTTTAGATTATTTTTTCAACAATATCTAACGCAATAAGCCCATGACCTTTGAATAAATCACTTAATTAGCGTGCATTTGAAACCGGTTTATCGACTTCAGTCAGCAGCTGATCGCGAACCTTTTCTGATAAGGCATTCGGCCCCAACCAAACTCCAAAATACAGTTGCTTGAACCCTGCTGTCGCAGTTTGAAACAAGGGCTGTTGATTCAAACTTAATTGCACACCTTGCTGCGGTTCATACCGCAACTGATAGCAATCGTTTGGCTCAACATTTTGATAAGCCTGATGCAAACCCTGAACCGCCGCTTTCAATTCGGGACTCAAATCCTCCGGAAGTGCTTTAGATGCGGCCTCAACAAATTGTTCTTTACTGATAGCACGCAAATAACACAACTCAAGATTCAGCGGTGTTGTCTCTTGCAAGAGTTGCTGAGACCCTACCTTTTCGGGTGCATAGAGAGCCGCCTTGTAAACATCAATAAACAGCCAGGTCGCGGTGGCTTCAGCGCGCAACGTTAACTCCGAGCTGGACGCGAGAGCGGGAAGACTAACGAGTCCAAGAAGCAACGCCCTAGGAATGGCAGACCAAAAAGATGGCTTATTTTTCATGTTCGTTTCCTTAAACATCTCGTTGATCTTATTCCAGCGGTGTTTTGCTGAAAAACAAAGTAACCTCACCCACGGTAAAACCAAACTTACTCACCGTTGCCCGATTAAACATGGTGTTGGCATTTTGCAACCACATCCAATCGTTAAATTTGACAGCAATGGTTCCGTCTTGGTAAGGCAAATCCAGAACATACTGCCACTGCAAGGCATTGCCGGCGCTAAGACCTTTTGCCTCGCCAATCACATCTGCCGCCCGCCCGCTATATTGACCTTTGCCAAGGTCATCAATCGTCCAAACCCGCCGTTGTTTTTCACCATCGTCATAAACAAAATGCTCATCCAACTCCAATTGTTGACCTCGGACAGTGCCGGTAATTTTGACGGAAAAACGCCGTATGACCTGCCCGCTACGATTTTGAAACTGACCTTGGGCATAAGTGGTTCCGGCAAAATACTCAAAAATATCCAGTTTAGGCTCTTGTTGAGCATAGTCTTCAACCTGAACCGTGCTGCAACCGCTGAGTGTAGCCAAACTAGCAAACAAAACCGCGAACAATCGAATGGATCGGCAGCGAGCGGCCGCTTTCGTAAAAAAACAGGTGGCACGCATTGTTTTCTCCTATTGATGAACCAACGTCAGTTGTTTTACAGAAATCTGGCCACTCTCAAAACCGACTGTGCAGTAGTCGAGGTAATAGTTCCAAATCCGCTGGAAATGGGTGTCGTAGCCCATTTCATTCAAGCGATCGCTTTGTTGATTAAAACGCTGTTTCCAAAGTTGACAGGTCTTGGCATAATCTGGGCCAAAATCCAACTGATTTTGAATCACGAAGCCATGTGCTTGCGCGAGGCTTTCTAATTGAGCACAGCTTGGTAACAAACCGCCCGGGAAAATATAAGCCTGAATAAAATCCACGCTGGATTGGTACGTTTCAGCTTTGGCTTCATCAATAGTGATAATCTGCAACACCACTTTTCCCTGAGCCTTGAGCGATTGCTTTAGGGTTTCAAAATAGCTTTGCCAATACTCTTTACCAACCGCTTCAAACATTTCAATCGAAACAATGTGATCATACTGTGCTTGTTCCAGACGGTAATCTTGAAACGCAACTTCATAGCGCTCAGGAGCAAATCCCTGTAAACGCTGCAACGCATAACTGCGCTGTTCGGTGGACAAGGTTAACCCTTTAATCTGTAGATTCTCTTTCTGCTCTAAAGTTTGTTGCATAAAACCGCCCCAACCACAGCCGATTTCCAGCAAACGTTCACCACCTTTTAAATCCAACTGTTGCAAAATGCGCTGATTTTTAGCCGCTTGCGCTTCCGATAAACGGGCGTTATCCGATTCGAAAAGTGCACTGGAATAAGTCATGCTCGAATCCAGCCAAAGTGCGTAAAAATCGTTGCCCAAGTCGTAGTGATAAGAGATATTACGTTGGCTGTTCGTAAGAGAGTTGTGTCGCTTACGGTGCTGCCAAAGGTGACGCAAAGCACCAATCTTGTTGGCAAGCATTGGAGCAAGCACCGCCTCATTTAGATGGGCTAAGGTCAACAAATGGTAGAGGGAGGTGGTATCCAGCGCCCCCTCATGATAGGCCTGAACAAATCCAAGCTCACCTTGGGTTTTAATCAACCACAAAGCGCGCAAGGGCTGATTCAAAATCAGTTCGGCGTGTGGACCTGGGTGCGGGCCATCAAAACGCACGTTCTCGTCGTGATAACTCAGGGTGAGGCTGCCAAATTGAATCTGCGAAAAAGGCAACTTCGCCAAAGCATATTTGACCCAAGAAGGGGCAACGCAACGTTCGAGCATCGCTCCCCAAAATGATCGACTGTTTGAACCATTTCTTAACATATGTGCATCTCCGAATGTGAGTAGCGGACATCGGCCAGTTCTTTAGGCGTGCGATGAAATTTCCCGCCCTTCAACCAAATTTTGAGTGCCCACCAATGAATCATCAGCAACACCTTTAGGCTATTAAAAGGCAAAGCCAAGGCAGCTTGATAGAGTTGTTTAACCGCAAGAGGATAGGCTTTTGCCACTTGAGTTGCGACCAACATCGGGCGCCCCTGTTGCGATTGATAAATGCCAATTTGCAAGCGCTCTTGCGGCGTTTTTAGACGAAATTGATATTGGCAATCCATGTCGATAAACGGCGAAACATGAAAAACCTTGCGCGCTTGCGCTTGCAACTTGTCCGACTCAGCACACAAGGGAGCTCCACCCTGAACCAAAACATAATGATGCCATTGGCCAAAGGTATTACTGACTTCCCCCACCACGGCAATCAGTTGATTGCTGGCATCGTAGGCATACCACATGGCTAAGGGATTAAACACCACACCCATAAAACGTGGCGAACAAACCAATTCAATGCGTGCAGGTGATTCCGTAACACCGTATTGTGCTAACAACTGCTCAAGCCAAGGACGCCACGCCTTTCCATCTCGCGCCCCAAAATCCTTCCAATAAACACTGAAAAGGTTAGCTCGGTTAAAAGACAAGGGCGCAAATCGGCCCAGTTGCTTAAGCTCTTGAGCGAACTGATCGACATTGATTCGCAAGCTCATTACGCCGTAGTTAAAACGGTATTGCATCGGAAAAAAACGCTGGTGCATCACCGAGCCCAGATAGATGGCCGAAGGAGTAGGTTCAAACGTTGACATCATTTTTTTTCCCCTCCCACGGTAACGAAATTTGCCAACGACGGGCTAGGTCAACCGCACTACGCAAACCATCTTCATGAAATCCATAACCGGTATAAGCGCCGGCAAACCAACAATGCGCTTTGCCTTGCACCAAATTCAACGCTTTTTGCGCGGCCATCGCTGCCTCATCAAACACCGGATGCTGGTACACAATTTTTTCAAACGTCAGGGCCGGCTTGGGCGGCTCAAAAGGGTTTAATGTCACCAAAATTGGCGTTTTTTGGGGCAAATTCTGCAGTCGATTCATCCAGTAAGTCACCGCCACATTTTTCTCTTCGGTGTGCGAATCTCGTAAATAGTTCCAACTGGCCCAAGCAAGCTTCCGTTTCGGCATCAACGCCAAATCCGTATGCACGTAAGCGATATTTTCTTGGTACTTGAAATCCTGCATAAACGGAAACTCTTGACGTAACGCGGGATCGAGCAACTGCCAAGTTTGATCCCCATGACTAGCAAAAACCACTTCATCAAACTCTTGGGTCGTGCAGTCCGTTTCAACCATCAAACCTTGGCTGGTTGGGCTAACCTTTTGCACACCTTCAAAAACCACTAAAAAACGCGCCTGCTGCAAGATAGCATCAATGTACTTCTGCGCACCGCCACTGACGGTTTCCCACTGCGGCCGGTCTTCCACATTGAGCAGTCCGTGATTTTCAAAAAAACGCAAAAAGCTGGCAACGGGGAATGCCATCATGGTGGATACTGGGCAAGACCAGATAGCTGCAGCCATCGGCAATAAATAAACGTTTCGCATCCGCATGCTGAAACCATGTTGGTCAAGATACTCACCCAAACTTTGCGAGAGCTCTGCGGACGAAAATAAGTCTTTTTTAGCTTGACGATTAAATCGCAAAATCTCTTTAATCATCTTCCAGTGGGCAACAGAAAGCAGGTTGCGCCGCTGAGCAAACAAGGTGTTGAGATTATTGCCTGAATACTCTAAGGCACCCTGATCAACCGACACAGAAAAACTCATTTCGGTATTTTCTGTGTCAATGTTAAGGTGTTTAAACATTGCGCTAAGGTGCGGATAGTTCGGGCGATTAAACACAATAAAGCCGCTATCTACCGCTTGTTTTTGCCCTTCTACCTGTAACATACGGGTATTGGTATGCCCACCGAGCTTGGTGTTTTTTTCAAACAACGTGACTTGGTGGTGCTGTGCCAAAAACCAAGCGCTGGCTAATCCACTAATACCACTGCCAATTACTGCCACTCTTTTCACTGTGGATTGTTCACTGATTTTGTTTTGTGTTTCCATCGAGGTCATGTCTCTGCGAGTTCCGTCGGTAAAGTTATACAAAAACCTTTACAAAAAATCAAATTTATTATACAAATAGGGCTAAATAAAAACGAAATCCGGGTCAAATCACCCAAAATTTCCAATTTTCAACCGTATTCGTTATTTTTTATGCACAACTTAAAAACGGATTTGCATCCAATTTGGATTCAAATCGCGTATAACGTTTGTCTAGAATTTGTAACGAAAGGAGCGTTCAATGGCATCAAATGATTCCCCTCTAACCATTTGGTTAGTCGGCGCTTCTCAAGGAATTGGACTGGCGCTAACCGAGCGGCTTCTAGATCAAGGCCACTGTGTGATTGCAACGGCCCGAAACGCCTGCCAATCAGCTGAGCTTTTGGCTTTACAGGCACAACACAATCTAGAAATTCCACGCTTACACCTACTGGACGGCGATGTGCAGGCCGACACGGTCCAGGCCTTGTGTCAACAGGCTTGGGTGCTGGGAAACGGCATTGATATTTGGTTTTATAATGCAGGACTCTATTCGGCAATGCGCACGACAGAGTGGGAGCTTTCGGCGTTTACCGCGATGAATCAGGTCAATTATCTAGGAGCCGTTAAATTAATGATTGAGCTGGAAAGCCTGCAACGCCAAACTGCCAAGCCCATGCGCTGGATTTGGAACATCAGTCTGTCTGCCGATTTTGGATTGCCTTATGGCGGCGGCTACTCGGCTCCTAAAGCGGCTCTGCTAAATTTAGCCGAGTCGTTGCAACCCGAGCTGGCGCAACAGAAAATTCAATTACAAGTCATCAATCACGGCTTTGTTAAAACACGGCTAACCGCAAAAAATACCTTTAATATGCCAGGGTTAATGCCACCTGAAGAGGCGGCCGAACGAATTAGTCAATGGATGTTCGCGCCAAGCCGCCGTTTTGAATTGCGCTTTCCATTTGCGTTAGCCACCACCTTAGCCATCCTTAAACGACTCCCAAAATCCCTTAGTTTATGGCTAACCAAAAGGATGCTGTGAATCATGAACACCCCTTCACCTCTGCTAACAAGCTTGCAAGCATACTGCCAAGTTTTTGCGACCTTGACGCCGCAGTCAGTATCCAGCGACCTTGCTCCTTTACTTGCCGAAACGGTGTATTTTGAAGATCCATTCAATCAACTCTATGGAAAGGCCGAAACCCTTCGCTTGTTTTCACATATGTTTGCCACCGTGCAACAACCGCAATTTAGCGTGCTTGATTTTGCATTGAGTGCTGAAACGCAAGGCTACATCTATTGGAAATTTACTTATCGAAGAAATCATCAACTGCACCACTTCAAAGGGGTAAGCAAAATCACTTTTGACGAAGACGGTTTGGTGCAATCACATATTGATTTTTGGGATCCGGCTAAAGCCATTTACCAATCTCTCCCCGTGATTGGCGGCTTGTTGCGTTGGTTGGAACGAAAAATTGCGCTCCCCAAAAATTGGCACCCAAAAGTGAACCACTGAGATGGCGCGCACCTTCAATCGGCTCGGCCATCGAAATGCATTTTTCTACGGTTGGATGGGTTTTCCAACGGCATTACTGGGTATTCCGCTTTACTTGTACCTGCCCAATTTTTATCACCAAACTCTGGGAATCAGCTTAACCGTTATTGGTTCTGCACTTTTGGCCGCCCGTTTATTGGATGTTGTGACGGACCCGCTCATTGGTTGGTACAGCGACCGCTTCCAAAATCGAATGCCGCGTCCTTGGCAAATTGCGATGGGTGCGATCTTATTGTTAGTCGGTACTTATCAATTGTTCTTCCCCAACCAGAATTTTGATTTTTACTCGCTGATATTCTGGAGCTTTCTGACCTATCTTGGCTGGACGTTGGTGCAGGTTCCTCATCAAGCCATGCAAGCAGAAATCAGCACCCAGTCAACCTTAAAAACACTCCTTGCTGGCTACCGCGAAGCCTTTGCCATCGCGGGCGTCTTAGCGATTGTTCTTCTACCTGCACTCTTGGGCTATTTGCCAACCGAAAACGCTTTTTACACTTTGAGCTTCAGTTTATTAGCGATTTCGCTCCCCTTAGCCGTTCTCTTTTTGTGGGCCATTCAACCTGAAGACAATATGCCCAAAGCAGCCGAGCCAAAAACCGCAGAGTCGGCTTGGCGCGCGTTGATTAGGCTATGGCAGCAAGAACGCCAAGTTTTTGCAATTATGCCCAGTTATTTCATTAACAACTTTGCCAATGCCCTGCCTGCGACCATTTTTATCCTGTTTGTCGGCAACTATCTGCAGCTTGAAGCACAGATTGGCTTGTTTTTAGTGGCGTATTTCCTCTCAGGCATTCTCGCTTTGCCGGGCTGGATTTGGCTGGCTCGGCACTTTGGGAAACACCAAACATGGCAAGCCTCGATGCTTCTGGCCTGCGTGACTTTTAGCGGCGTCTTTTGGCTGGATCCAGGAAACTGGCAAGGCTTTTTACTGATTTGCATTCTGACGGGCCTCAGCTTAGGGGTAGATGTGGCTATGCCAACCTCGATTCAAGCCGACCTCAGTCAACAGCTGCGTCATTCATCCAATCGCCATGCCGGACTCTTGTTTGGCTTATGGGGAATGCTCACCAAATTCGCACTCGCTCTGGCAGTTGGCCTAAGCTTTCCACTGCTGGATTGGGTGCAAAATGCTCAGTGGTCAACACAATACTTGCTGCTTTTTTTATATGCAGGCCTTCCAATTGCACTTAAACTCTTGGCTTGGTATCTGCTTAGACGCCATCGGCTTAATTTTGTGCCCTACTCACCTTCATCCCTCTAGGAGTCTGCTATGTCACTTTGGAAAAAATTATCGCTGAGTACGCTTTATTGTGTTGGCTTGTTATTTGCCAGCAGCAGCCAAGCGGCACTTAAGGAAGGCGATTTTGCACCGTCTTTTCGCTTGAACGACCAGCATCAACAAACCGTTAGCCTAGACGAACAGCGTGGCAAATGGGTGGTTCTGTATTTTTACCCAAAAAATGACACCCCCGGCTGCACCACCGAAGCCTGTAGCTTTCGCGATAACATCAACCAAATCATTGCCCAACAAGCGGTGATTCTGGGGGTCAGTGTCGATTCCAGTGCAAGCCATCGCGAGTTTGCAGAGAAGTACAAACTGCCTTTTAGTTTATTGGCCGACGAGAAAGCGGAGGTCGCTGCGCAATATGATGCGGTATTAAACCTAGGGGTAATTAAGTTTGCCCGTCGTCACAGTTTTATTATTAATCCAGAAGGCAAAATTGCGCGCATTTACCGCAATGTTGACCCTCAGCAGCACGTAGCAGAAATATTGAGTGATCTGCAACGCCTGCAACAAGCGCAATAAGGGAAGCATCCATCATGTCCACTCTTTATTTAGCTGATATTGTCTTGGGAATGGGCTGCTTTTGGGGCGCAGAAAAACGGATGAGCCAAATTCCTGGCGTGCACGATGTGGAATCCGGTTATGCAAATGGCGAACGACCTATTACCGATTATCAAACGGTTTTAAGTGTTGAAAAAGCGCGCCAATTAGGCTTAAGCAATGAGCGTAATCACGCCGAAGTGGTTCGGGTGTATTTTGATCCGACGCAAGTCTCTTTGACAACCCTACTGGCACACTTTTGGGAAAACCATAATCCGACTCAGGGCGATCGACAAGGCAATGATGTTGGCAGTAATTATCGCAGCGCTATCTACTTTCAAACGCCAGAACAAGAAACGATTGCCCATGAAACCCTTGCGCACTATCAACGCGCATTGAATGAGGCTGGCTGGGGGAAAATCACCACGGAGATTGCAGCACTGCATCACTATAATCGCGCTGAAGAGTACCATCAGGACTATCTGCAAAAACATCCGCAGGGGTATTGTGGACTCGGTGGCACTGGCGTTGCCTACCCGCGTTAACCCGATGGCTGTGGTAAAATTCGGTCCAATCACCCTCTTGCTGCCGAAGGAATCATGCCGCAAACCCGTTCCCTCACTTGGAAAACCGGTCTACTGTTTTTCAGCCTACTAACGTTCGCGTTTGGCACGCTCTATAGCGTGCACCATCTGTTTTTTACGCATAGCGCTTTGGAGATGCTCAGCAAACAGGCGTTGGAGCAAATTCAGCAGAGCGAAAACCAGCTTCAACGGGTGGTACAAAAAGCCACTCGCTTGCATCAGGTCTTACACCAGAACCGACTTCTCAACCAGCTCACACCCAAAGAGAGTGCCGAGCAGGAATTGCAATCGCTCTTGCTCACCTTGGTGGACAGCAATCCACGGATTAAACATCTACGCTTGCTGGACGTACAAGGCCAAACGTTATTGCATTTACGCCGCCATCGTCCAGAAGCCAACCCATTCTTTGCCTTAGCGCAAAGTGAGCGCAATCCTTTAATACCGACTTTGGCGCAAAACCTTAATGAAAATGCCGTTTTAACGCGACTCAACTCGCAAGCGCAAACACTTGATGGCACAGAACAGCAGTGGCAACTGCAAACGTTGAGTCAGTGGCAGACGCATTCTTCAGAACTCAAAGGCTTTTTGCAAATCGACTGGTTTATTGAAGACTTACTCACCCCCCTACTCCACTCTCCCCTCTATCATGCTCAGCTATTGGAACTCACTCCCAACCTGCTGGCTGAGGCGCAAGAAAAAGGCCTGAGTGCGCAAACCATTTCCCTCTTAGAAGCCTTAGAGCAACGCACTCAGGTGCAGAACCAAGAGTGGATTGGCGTGCACTTTGCCCTTCCGATTACGCAAAAATTTGTTTTGATTTTGCAAATTTCGCCTCAGGCTTTGCCCAGTGTTGACCAGCAAAAAAATTGGCATTGGTTGTTCACTGCGGCCCTCAGCTTGGCGCTCCTGGTACTGGGTATCTGGTTAACCTTAAGCTTTATCTATCAGCAGTGGCGGCAATTGCAGCAATCGCGCTTACAGTTTCAGCGCGCCCGGGCCCAAGCCCAAGTCGGACTCTGGCAGATGAATTTAACCCAACAGCAGCTGCATTTTGATTCAACCTTACAACAGCTTTGGCCATTTCTTCATCAAAAACCGACTCTGCCCTTAACCCTGCTGTTACAACTGCCGCCGACTCTCGCTAAAGCCTTCCAAAATTTAGCCAACCAGTTTGAACAGGCGAACTTGGCAAGCGAAGGTCAATTCGAAATTGAATTGCAAGGCGTAATGCATCGGCAAATTTGGCAAATTCACTATCATTTTTCGGTAAACCTCAATCTGCAACGGATCTGTCACGGTAGCGCTTACGAAATTACCGACCGCCAAGCCTTTCGACAACAGCTGCAAGAACAAGAAAATCGCTGGAAACTGGCCCTGCTAAACGACGGTGCCGGCTTTTGGGAATGGCAAATCAATACCGACCTGCTCAGCTTATCTCCTCCGCTGAGGGTTCTGTTGGACTTTGACGAGGGGCAACCGCAATGCGAACGGCAAAAGTGGCTGCAACAAGTTCATCCAGAAGATCAAGGCCGATTGCGAAAACTCTATCATGCACTCTTGCAGGGAGAATTTAGCAGCTACCAAATTGACTACCGACTGCTCAATCCAAAAGCACCCAATTCGATACGCTGGTTGCACGAGCATGGACTGATTCTCGGTACCAACCCAGATCAACGACCCACCCGAGTTATCGGCACGCTCAGCGACATCACCGAGCGCAAATTACATGAATTGACTGCGCAGCGCCTTACGCAAGAACAACAGATGCTGTTTAACACCATCGACAGCATTTTAATCACCTGCGATCAAAACGGCATCATCACCCATTTCAATCGCGCGGCCGCTCAACAGCTTTTTTACTTTACCGATAAGGTCGTTGGCAAGTTAAGTCTAATGAGCCTATTACAAGCCAGGGACTTTATTGGCTATGCACAGAAATTTCGGTTAGAAATCAACGAAAACACGCCCCCCTTAAGCTTTAAAAGCCTACTCAAAATTATTGAGCGTCAACCGGTTCGTGCTTTTAACAGCCATTTACGCACGCGGGAAAACGGCACCATTCCGGTACTCTTGTCCTTGTTTATCAAACAAGACGAAAATCAGCAAGCGAATGGTTTGGTACTGAGCGCTACCGATTTACGGCCGCAACTTTTACTGCAAGAGCGACATGATGAGTTTGAAAATAAATACTACAACCTGTTTGAACAGTCATTAGATGGCATTTTACTGCTGGATGCAGTGAGCTTAGCGCTGGTTGAATTCAATCAAACGTTTTGCAAGATGCTCGATCTGGAACCACAGCAGGCACGCAGCCTGACACTTGCACAACTTGACAGCCCGATAAAAAGTAAAAGTTTGCGTCAACAACTCAAAAAACTCACCAAAACCGATGCCATTTCTTTTGAAACGGTTTTGCTTAACCACCACGGCGATACCAAGGATTTTTTAGTCAAAATTCGACGCATTCAGGGCGCACAACGTGAACTGCTGTATGTTATTTTGCACGACATCAGTGATTTCAAAGTGATTCAAAAACGGCTTGAGGAGCAGAGTTCTCGTTTAATCCAGGCACAAAGTCTCGGTAAACTTGGCAGTTGGAGCTATCAATTCGCCAGTCGAAAGATGCATTGGTCTCTAGAGATGTACACCATCTTTGAAAAAAACCCACTGGCCTATGAACCTAACTTTGATGACTTTTTCTTTTTTAGCCATCCGGATGAGCGTAAGAAGGTTCGTCAAACCTTTCATAAAGCCAAAAATGACAACCGATTATTTCAACTGGAACATCGGATTCAAATGGCAGATGGTCGCAGTAAGCACATTTTAGAAAGAGCAACCTTTACCCGTAACGAACAAGGAGAGCTTCTGCAAGCTCAAGGAACCGTGCAAGATATCAGCACGATTAAACAACTACAAGAAGAGCTGATACAAGCGAAAGTGACTGCCGAAAAGGCCAACCGAGCAAAGAGTTATTTCTTAGCCAATATGTCACACGAAATTCGTACGCCTCTCAACGGCATTATCGGCTTGAATCAGTTATTACAGCGCACACCACTGAATCCCATCCAGCAAGAATACGTGGAAAAATCGGCTCGAACCTCTAAAGCATTGATGAATCTTTTGAATGACATCCTTGACTACACCAAAGTCGAAGCGGGCAAAGTTCAGCTGGAGGCCACCGATTTTACCTTGAGTGATTTACTCGATAACCTGGCCGACCTTTTCTCAATTGAAGCCGAAAATAAAGCGCTGGAACTGGTTTTTTTGGTCGAACCCAGCCTACCAGATCGCTGGATTGGCGACCCTTTACGTCTCTCGCAGATTTTTAATAACTTGCTGGGCAATGCACTGAAATTCACCGCAAACGGCGAAATCAAGCTGGAAATTCGCTCGCGTGCGCAACATGAAAAAGTGTGGATGATCGAAGCAACCATCAGCGACACCGGCATCGGGATTGCCCCTGAACATCGCTCTAAACTCTTTAAGCCTTTTTCACAAGCCGAAACCTCCAACACCCGAAAATATGGTGGTACCGGCCTAGGCCTGACTATCAGTAAACAATTGGTCGAACAAATGGGGGGAGAAATCTGGCTTGATGAGGATTATCAAGCCGGCTGCCGCTTTGGGTTTACGGTGGCGCTACAGACCCCACCTCCGCTCAAATCAACGACTAAACCTTTGGCAAAACCTTTGACAAAATCTATGGTACTTGCTTGGTTGACACGCACTGACGAGGCCGAAAATTTAGCGGCCGTACTGGCCCGTGCCAATCTGGAATTACAATTTTGCAATACCTACTCTGAGTGTCAAAAACGATTGCAATCCGATTTCTTTCAAGCCGTGCTCCTAGAGCCGATTTCGCTTAGCAATGATGAGTTGGAAATTTTGGTTGCTTTATGCCCGCCCTACACTTCACTATTTCTGATTGGCAAACCCCGTCTTGATGCGGGAGGGGAAGTCTCGCTGACGTTACAACCCCATGTGCACTCGATTCGAAAACCCTTAATCAGTCAAAAACTGTGTCAAGCCATCCTCGAACCCCTTCGGCTTGAAAAAAACCCTACCAAAGCATTTCCGCAATTTAAAGGACGAGTTTTAGTGGTTGAAGACAATGCAATTAATCGCTTTGTCGTACGGGATTTTCTAGAGCAATTTGGCCTTGAAGTGCAAGAAGCCGAAAATGGTGAGGAAGCCGTACGCCTCGCTAAAACCCAGACCCACGCCTTAATCCTTATGGATCTACAGATGCCGGTTATGGACGGTTTTGAAGCGGCGCGCACCATTCGGGAGTTTGATGCCGACACACCGATTATTGCCTTGAGTGCCGCCGTGATGGAGAGCGATTTGGCGGTATGTGAAGCCGCTGGCATGAATGAACACCTGAGTAAACCGCTGACTTTGCAAAAACTAGAACCTCTACTCAGCCGCTACCTTGCAGCTGATGCACCTAACGCGCCCACCACAATCGAAAAAAATGAACTTGAAAAAATATCGAACGAAAAAATAGACTATGAAACCTTGCCTTTGATTGATTACAACGCGCTTCAGGAGCGCTACCCATCTTCCAGCACCCGTCAAAACTTATTAGAACAACTGCAGCAAAGTTACCAAGACTTCACGACTCATCATGCCGCACTCGCCAGCGATTCTGCAGAGTTTGATCGTGAAATCCATACTTTAAAAGGTGTATGTGCGGTTTTGGCACTGACTCAACTCAATGCCATCGTACAAGCCTTCTACCTTGCCAAAACCCCAACCGAAAAAAATCGGCTTCGTCCTCTACTGGAACAAAGCCTTGTCCAAACGCTTAAACAAAGCGCCTGCCCCTTGCCAGAAATACATTAGACAACTCACCTTTTACCCCGAACAAATCATGAGCGTCGCTGTCTTAATCCATCTCGTTCTAATCAGCATTTCGAAAACCAAACCCCAGAAAATGCCAAACTCAGAACAAAAAAAACCCGTCATAAGACGGGCAATCAAAATATACGAAGCATAATAAACAATGAACTTTTCTAGCTACTTAAAACAAGTTAAAGAAATTGTTTACGGTCTTTATTTTAAGTATGTCACTTTCAAAAGCAACAAAAAACAGAAAATTATTAATGCTTTTTTTTCACTATATAAAATCGTAATAAGCAATAATGCATTATAATTAACTAAATGAATACTTTTATACACAATAAAACAAATTAGTGGTATTTTATGTTCTATTTTTCCTTTTGATTAAAAAATAATCCATCTTTTTTGCCCAGTAAGCTTGCCTTACCCTAGGTTTTGGGGTATTTTTGTCTTCAGCTTCTATAGAAAATTGCAAATTTTCACGTCAACTTATGCGATGACGGCAAAGCAAAGTTATTTTTTTACACTTTTAGCGCAAAGCGTTAATCCCTTAAATTCTAGGAGTCATCATGCTTGTATCTCTATTGGGTCTAGAAACCCCACCAGCATCAGAATTCAACTCTGACGACGGCGTTGCTGCGATCGTTGGAACCCTTAAAAAACTGCCACTTATTGGTGATACCGTTGGTCCACTGATCAATACCTTGCACGGCCTTCCCCTTGTTGGTGAAGACATTAAATTTGTTACCTCTACACTTCACTCGGTTTTACCAGGTGGAACTCTAATCAATGACGTGGTCGAAACGGTTACCAGCCTGCCAGTGGTAGGTGATGTACTAAGCCTTGTTGAAACCCTTGATAACAACCTATTAGGGGGTATCACTGGACCAGGCGGTCTAGTTCCAAGCCTCTTAGCACCGGATGGATTAGTTGGCGGTCTATTAGGTACCGTTGGTGGTCTCGTCAACAATCTTCCTATCGTTGGCGACCTATTGGGCGGCGGTGAAGGTGGCGATGGTCTATTGGGCGGCTTGCTCGGTGGCGAAGGCGGTTTACTCGGTGGCTTACTCGGCGGTGAGGGTGGTTTGCTTGGCGGCTTGTTAGGCGGTGGAGAAGGCGGGCTTTTGGGCGGCCTACCGATCGTTGGCAACTTGTTGGGCAGTGATGGTTTAGTTGGCGGACTACTCAGCGAAGATGGCGTAGTTGGCGGTGTTTTAAGCACCCTGATTGGTGAAAATGGTGTTGTTACTGGATTGGTCGGTACCGTTACCGGTCTGCTGGATAATCTACCAATTGTTGGCGACCTATTGGGTGGCGACGGCCTATTAGGCGGGCTACTTGGTGGTGGCGGTCTATTAGGCGGCTTATTGGGTGGCGGCGAAGGTGGTCTTCTAAACCTTGGCGATCTTTTAGGTGGTGATGACGGCGGTTTATTAGGTGGTTTGCTAGGCGGTGGTTCTGCAGATACGTCTGTTGACGTTTCCGCATCGGCTTCTGCTTCTACCGGTTCAAGCGGCTTGTTAGGTGGCTTGTTGGGTGGCGACGGCCTACTTGGCGGCTTGTTAGGCGGCGATGGCCTATTAGGTGGCCTTTTGTAAGCCATTTATCTCCCTAGGTGTGAGATCAAAAAGCGAGCCCTTAAAGCTCGCTTTTTTTGTTTGAAAGCACCAAAACCATCGTTATTCAATGCCGCATTAACCCAATTAAAAGTACTTCTAAAAACACTTTCCACCCGCAAGCGCTTATACACCCATTCAGAATCGAGTACAATCGAAAATGCTTTTAACCCAATCCAAACGGATGCCACTCGGGAGATAAATTGATGCGTTTTTTCCTCAACTTAGCGACCTATATCGGCTATTTGAGTTTGAGCTTATTTACCAGCCAAACCGTTTATGCTCAGGCGACAAATTCGCATTCGCCTGAATTACAACGCTATGCGCTCTGCGCTGCGCTCAGTTCAAATACCCAAAAAAATGAATTTAGCCAAGCACTTATCCAAGTCTTACAAACCGCTAAAATCGCGCCAAATTCAGCCCAAGCGAAACAACAGGCAGAGCAGAGAATACAGGTTTTAGAGCAAACATTTTCAGTCTACCCTCTGACCAGTAAACAAAAACTGTTCAATAGGCTTTGTCTTGATCTTCAAAAGCCAATTGATCAAAACTTTGCAGGCTTGAAGATCGAAGAGATGCCCGTCGCAATACAAGAAAAAATTTCACTGATTGCTGAATGTGCCCTGCTTTCGGAACGTAACGACCTAGCCGCTCAAGCAAAACAACTGACTGCGGCAAATGCATTAATTGTTATCGCGGCTGGGATTAACGGCAAAAATCAAGCTTTAATCGAACTCAAGCAAGTACATCAGTCACTTAACGAAACTTTCGGAAAATTGACGCCTGAACAATTACAGCAGCGTTTTACCCGTAGCTGCAACGAAGTACAAGCCCTGCAAAACAAACAAAAGCCTAAGGAATAAGAGCATGGACATTTGGAGCAAAATTTTTTGGCAGGGTGGACTCGGTTTGGCCATTATTGTTTTTGGTGTGGCAATCAGTGCCTTGCTAAATGCCGAAAATGGGCAATTGAATGTGGAGAACCTTGAGCACTTAAGCGGCACTTATAGTGCCCTGTTCTCAACGCTTCAATTTGTGATGTATCCATGGCTGGCCCTAGGCGTTTTTCTTATTATTCGCTTTATTCGCCGTCGTCTGATTTCAAACTAATGCCCTCTATTTTTGCATCTTAAGGTGTTGCATTTTCATCACAAAAAACTAATTTTAAATAAGCATTAAGCCTCACTACGCCCATGCCCGCCCCACCTTGCAGGCCCAAGCCATATATATGCACCCGCTCTAGTTCGCATCCGATGAAACTTAATATTTAGCGAATTACAAAAGTCATTCATCAAGGCAAAGCAGGTCTCTACTCCCCTCAACATCGATTTATTTAGGGCTTTCTTAGCGCCTATTTTGCTTTTTTTCTGGTCATTGACTGGATACCTTTGAGCTCATCCCGACTCAAGGCAATCAATAAGCTTGAACATCCGTGTAAAAAACCTATACAAAAAACCATTTTCTTATACAATAATTAATGCACTGATGATCGTACTTAACGACAATTCAGTTCAATCGCGGGGTTTGAACGAAAAGCGTATATCGGTACTTTAAATGCCTATTCAACGCAAGTTGCTCCGCTTGTAACCAGAGAAAGATTCGCGTTGAAAACGCGTCACCATTAACGCTTTTTTTGTAAGCCCAATTCACCCCCGTTGATTCATGCAAAAAATGCAACAATCAACCTGTAATTCAAGAATAAAAAACCAAAGGGATTTATTTTTTCTATCATCACGATAGTTAAATCAAAAAATCAAGTATTTTTTTGGCCATTTTCTTGTTTTATAAAAAAAGATTATATAATATACGCCTCATAAAGAGCCCTTTCTTGCAGTATCTGCAAGAAAGTCTTTTCAAAAAAATGACAATTAAATGTCAAAAAATATAAAAAATAAATAAAAAAACGCCTTTAAATCAAGCGAAAATCTTTTGATAAAAAGGAACTTAATAAACGAAGCAACCTTGTTAATTCAACCAAACAGTTGATTTTTATAAGGTAAATGACTCCAGGAGCTCACCCATGAAGTTCAATGAACGCTTAAAATACTATATTGAATACAAAGGCATTATTAAACATCGCGTTGCTGAAGTCGCCGGTATCACGCCGAGCGCTTTCTTCCGTTTCCTAAACGGTACCAGCACCATGAAATCGTCTAATATTGAAAAAATTAATGAAGTTTGGCCAGAAATGATTGCTTTTGCTTTCTCGGTTGATCCCGATATCGCAAAACGTGCGAAAAAACTGAAACTTGGCGAAGACGAAGAGTAATCCTAAGTGACCCAAAAACTGCCCGGGTTTTTTCCGGGCTTTTTTTTAAGCTTAATTTGAGCCTAACAAACCTAAACTCGACTGAATTAAGCAAAATTGGCGCTTGTTGTTTTATACAAAAGCTATACAATCAAAAGCCGCTCAATCAGAGGAGAAACCTATGCATTATTACGGAAGAGCACAATTTGCGCACGGCGAGTCAAGTGCCGTTGGAGTCTTGCTGACCAATCTTGGAACGCCTGATGCACCGACCAAACAAGCACTTCGCCCCTATCTCAAAGAGTTTTTAGAAGATCCTCGAGTTGTGGAGCCGCCGCCAGCGCGATGGTTATGGAAACTGATTTTGAATGGCATTATTTTAAACATTCGCCCCGCCAAATCTGCTGAAGCCTATGCCAGTGTTTGGGACTCTGAAGGTCCAGGTGCACCCTTACTCAAGATTACAGAACGGCAATTAGAGGGCGTAAAAAAAGCACTCAGTCCCCATTTTAAAGGCCGAGTTGAGTTTGCGTTAGCAATGCGTTATGGCAACCCGTCTATTGCCAGCGCCCTACGGGAACTGCATGAAAAAGGCTGCCAACGCATCGTCGTTTTACCGCTTTACCCTCAATATGCGGCAGCGACTACCGCTTCTACCTTTGATGCCGTGAGTGCCGAATTGCAAACTTGGCGTTGGATTCCGGAGCTGCGCTTTATCAACCACTATCATCGCCATCCGGGATACATCAAAGCTTTAGCGAACAGCATTCGCGAACATCAAGCTGTTCATGGCAAGCCACAGCTGCTGGTTATGTCTTATCACGGTGTTCCCCAGCGCTATTTAGACAATGGTGATCCGTACCATTGCGAATGCCATGTCACCTCACGATTAGTGGCACAAGAACTCGGTCTGGGCAAAGAAGATTATAAGGTCACCTTTCAATCCTTATTTGGCCGCGAGGAATGGATTAAGCCTTATACAGATGAGACGATGAAGGCTTTACCCAGCCAAGGAATTAAAGACATTCAAGTGATTTGCCCAGGATTTTCAGCGGACTGCTTGGAAACAATCGAAGAAATTGACGAAGAAAACCGCGAGTATTTTGAGCATGCGGGTGGAGAAAAATTCAGCTATATCAAATGCTTAAACGACCGTGAAGATCACACACAAATGTTGGCACAACTGATTCTAGAACACACGCAAGGCTGGTATGAACGTGATCAATTTCACGCTGACGCCGACCAAATTGAGCGAGAAACCGTACAACAAAATGCCAAAGCCATGGGTTGCCCTTTCTAAAAAGCATTTTACGAAAAGGTTTGATTACAAAAAAAGCCCGAAAATGGGCTTTTTTTATTGGGGAGCTTTGTCAAAAAAACCTTCTTAACGACTGCGCTGATCCAGAGGTAAGTAACAGGCTTTACCTTGGCCGGTGTAAATCTGTGTCGGGCGGAAAATTCGATTGTTTTGTAACTGTTCGCGCCAATGAGCCATCCAACCAGCAGAACGCGCAACCGCAAAAATTGGGGTAAATAAGCCCGCATCAAACCCCATCTCTTTGTACAAAATACCGGAATAGAAATCCACGTTTGGGTACACGCCCTTATGACCAAGCAACTCTTCGCAAACGCGCTCGACTTCCATCGCAACTTCAAAAGATTTGCTTAACCGACCGGCATCACTTTTCTTTTTCAAAACTTCAGCAGACATTTTTTGCAAAATGGTCGCACGCGGATCTTTGGTTTTGTACTCTCGATGACCCATGCCCCAAATCACTTTTTTCTTGGCTAAGCGTGCTTCGATATAAGCACGGGCATTCTCAGGCGAACCAATCTCATCCAACATCTCAATCACTTTTTGATTGGCTCCGCCATGCAAGGGTCCGGACAAGGATGCAATCGCCGAAGAGATTACTGAACAGGGATTTGCCAGTGTTGAACCGGTGACCATCGTGGTAAAAGTTGAGGCATTAATGGTGTGTTCAGCATGTAACACCAAACACGCATCCAACAGGCGCGCCCAGTCTGGATCCGGCTCTTCGCCATTCACCATGTATAAAAAGTTTTCGGCATAGGTTAAATCCTTACGCGGTTCAATGGGATCATATCCATTACGCATATGCTCCCACATCGCCACTAAGGTTCCCATATGCGCAATGATTTTCACTGTCACATCATTGATGTATTCTTGGTTTTCTGTCGCGCCTTTCATATATTCGGTGCTGGGATAGAAACTGGCAAGACTGGCAACCACCACTTGCAACATATGCATCGGATGGGTACTGCTCGGCAAATTACGCATGATTTCACGAATGTTAAATTTAACCTTACGGTTGTCGCGTAATCGCTGGTCAAAACGCTGCAGCTCATCGACCGTTGGTAACTCACCAAACAACAAAAGAAGGGTAGTTTCTTCAAATGAGGAGTTTTCCGCCAACTCTTGAATGTCATAGCCGCGATAAGTCAAAACACCATTTTGACCATCAATAAAAGAAATTTGCGATTCCGTTGCCGGAACCCCTGCTAAACCGGGAATATATTGCATAAGCTGCCCTAAATGTTTGGCGTAGGCGCCTCAGTTATACGCTAAAAGAAGAGCCACAACCGCAGGTAGTGGTTGCGTTGGGGTTTTCGATGACAAAGCGTGCGCCTTGTAAATCTTCAAGATAATCAATTTTCGCCCCAACCAAATATTGGAAGCTCATGGGATCGACCAACAAGGTCACCCCATCTTTTACCACCACCGTATCGTCTTCCGCTTGAGTCTCATCGAAAGTAAAACCATAGGAGAAACCCGAGCAGCCCCCGCCGGTAATGTAAACCCGTAATTTCAAATTAGGGTTTTGTTCATCTTCAATCAGACCATTAACCTTAGAAGCTGCAGCTTCGGTAAAAACTAAAGGGACTGCTGTATCGGTCATTGCGGATTCCTTCTGATGTCATTGCAAACGCAAATTAGAAAAGCATTATAGCAAAACCCCTTGCGGAATGCGTCTTGCTGGAAATGGCTGAAATGCAAAACGCCGCCTATCTTTGCGATGTAAAACCGCTAAAAGGGGGCGAATTGCTTTTATACCTTTGACGGGTCTTAAGGCATCAAAGCAACTTGGGTCAAACCACAGGTTTCTTCCAAGCCAAACAACAAGTTCATATTTTGAACCGCCTGACCGGCCGCGCCCTTAACCAGGTTATCAATGACCGAAGTGACGACAACTTGCGAACTGCCCTGCGGACGATACACGGCCAAACGACACATATTGGAACCTTTTACCATTCGCGTCTCCGGCAGACTGCCCGCCGGCATCACATCGACAAAAGGTTCATCTTGATAAGCCTCTTCAAACAAGTTCTGCAATTGCGCTTGGCTCAAATCCTCCGTTAAGGTGGCATAAATCGAGTTTTCCATGCCGCGAATCATCGGCAGTAGGTGCGGGACAAACGTTAAGCCGACATTTTGACCACTTACTTGAGTCAGCTTCTCTTTCATTTCTGGCAAATGGCGATGACCCTCTACGCCATAAGCCTTGAAGCTCTCTGACATTTCCGCGCCCAGCATGGCTACCTTTGCGCCTCGACCTGCCCCACTGACCCCTGATTTACCATCCACAATCACCTTTGAAGCATCAATCACCCCGGCTTTCAGTAGCGGCATCAACCCCAGTAACGTACTGGTTGGATAACAACCCGGGTTGGCAATAATTTGAGCTTTTTTGATTTGTGAACGATAGTATTCTGGCAATCCATAGGCTACACGATCAAACAAAGCGCCTTCGGTGTGCTCCATACCATACCATTTCGACCAAACCGCCAAGTCTTCAATACGAAAATCGGCGGCCAAATCAATCAATTTGACACCGGCTGCAACTAATTCAGCCGCCATGCTCATCGCGACGCCATGCGGAGTTGCAAAAAAGACCAGATCACAGGTTTTTAATTGGTCAGCTTGCGGCACACTAAACTTAAGAGTGTAGTGTCCGCGCAGATTAGGATACATATCCGCCACTGCTACGCCGTCTTCACTGCGCGACGTAATCATTGCCACCTCGGCGTAAGGGTGAAACGCCAAAATTCGCAATAATTCAACCCCTGTATAACCTGTGCCGCCGACAATACCGATTTTTATTTTTTGCATCTTTCTATCCTTTGCAACCGTAAATTGAATAAACCGTCAAAAGTGCGCTTATTCTACCGTTTTAACCACCGTTTCGCTGACACTCAAGAGAATGAGATGATGAAACTTCTGTTAAGACTGATACAGCTTGCCGCAACGAACTGTCATTTTTATTCAAGGGCTCGCTGCTAGGCAAGGCCTGTAAAGCACGTTATGGTAAGAATTGTAATTTGTTCTTAAACCGATCAAGCCCAGCTCGCAACAAAAGGATCGAAAAATGACCGCCCCCAAAGTGCAAGACATTACCCCCAAAGCTCTTTTTTTCAATCGCCGCCGATTTCTACAAGCCACAGGACTCCTGGCCGTCGCTCCGCCGCTCAGCGCTTTAGCGAGTAACTTTCCTTTTCAACCGGCCGAAGGTGAGGCGCGCAAATTAAAACTCACCGATAAAGAACACGTACTGAGTTACAACAACTTTTACGAACTAGGCACCGATAAATCCGATCCATTGCGCAACGCGAACCGACTAAAAACCGACAATTGGCAAGTGGAAGTGCTCGGCGAATGTGCCAAACCGCGCCTTTTTGATATGGACGATCTCTTGGCGCTGCAACAAGAAGAACGAGTCTATCGCTTTCGCTGCGTAGAGGGATGGTCGATGGTTGTACCGTGGATTGGCTTTCCTCTAAAAGCCTTGCTCGACAAAGTGGAACCCACCAGTAAAGCAAAATATGTCGAATTCGTCAGCCTACTGGATCGTAAAAACTTACCTGGACAGCGCTTTGATATTTTGGATTGGCCTTACCGAGAAGGGTTGCGTATGGATGAGGCGATGCATCCACTCACCTTAATGGCCACCGGCCTGTACGGCGAGCCGCTGGCCAATCAGAATGGGGCGCCCATTCGCTTGGTTGTTCCGTGGAAATACGGATTTAAAAGTGCCAAATCGATTGTACAGATTCGACTAACCGATCAACAGCCGACCTCTTCTTGGATGCAAGCTACCCCCAGTGAATACGGCTTCTACTCGAACGTCAATCCACAAGTACCGCACCCCCGATGGTCGCAAGCCCGAGAACGGCCGCTGGGCTCGCTGCTCAAACAAAAAACGTTAATGTTTAATGGCTATGCAGAGGAAGTCGCTGACCTGTATCGCGGCATGGACTTAAAAAAGTTTTACTAAAATGCCACTCTCCTTAAAACTCAGCTTACTGAGTCTACTTTGCCTTGTGCCAGCGGCACTCCTAGGACATGCCTTTCTAACCGATGGTCTTGGCGCTAATCCCTTAGAAACGCTTGAGCATAATAGTGGCAATTGGGCACTGATATTCCTACTCCTTACCCTTGCCATAAGTCCTTTGCAATATGCTCTAGCGATGCGCTGGCCGATTCCCAGCCATCTGGTACGGCGCATTTTAGGACTGAGTGCCTTTTTTTACGCATTGCTGCACCTCAGCTTTTATTTTGTTTTTGAAATGGGGATGAACTTAGAAGAGACGTTTGAGGATATTGCTACCCGACCCTTTATCTTGATTGGCATGCTGGCGCTGTTACTGTTATTGCCCCTTGCGATAACCTCAACGCAAAAATGGCAACGCCGCTTAAAACAACACTGGAAATCGCTGCATCAGCTGATTTACCCAATCACTTTTTTGGCTATCTTGCATTATGGTTTATTGGTAAAGGCCGATTACTTTTGGCCGGCAATCTATTTTCTACTCTTTGTTTTACTCATGCTTCCCCGCTGGATAAAACGTGCGAAAACCGCTTTGCGCTGACCTAAGCCTGCCCAGTCAACAAAATCCGGTCTTGGATTTTAGGCATAAAAAAACCCAGAATAATGACATTCTGGGTTCTTAGTGTTACCGCCAAAGCCAATTGGCTTAACGACTTACTTTAGGCGGGAGACTACATCATTCCGCCCATGCCGCCCATGCCCGCTGCCGCATTCGCGCCATCGTCTTTCTTCGGTAAATCGGCAATCGCTGCACCAGTTGTTAAGACCAAACCAGCAACAGAAGCGGCGTTTTGCAAGGCGCTGCGGGTTACCTTAGCTGGGTCAATAATGCCCGCTTCTAGCATATCCACATACTCTTCTTTCGCGGCATCAAAACCGTAGTTACCGGAGCCTTCCATCACCTTATTGACAATGACTGACCCTTCTAGACCACAGTTTGAAGCAATTTGACGCATCGGTTCTTGCATTGAACGCAGCGCAATCTGAATCCCAACATTCTGGTCATCATTCTCACCCTTAACCGATACCTTAGAAGAAGCGCGCACTAATGCCACTCCACCGCCAGGAACAATCCCTTCTTGAACCGCTGCGCGGGTTGCATGCAACGCATCGTCCACACGGTCTTTTTTCTCTTTCATTTCCATTTCTGTTGCCGCACCCAACTTCAATACCGCAACCCCACCGGCTAATTTCGCCAAACGCTCCTGCAACTTCTCTTTGTCATAATCTGATGTACTGGAAGCAATTTGTGACTTAATTTGCGCGCAACGAGCATCAATATCTTCTTTAGCGCCCTTGCCATCAATCAACTTGGTCGAGTCTTTGCCAATCACAGCCGACTTGGTTTGTCCCAACATGTCTAGGGTAACATTCTCTAGTGTCAGGCCGACTTCATCCGAAATCAAGGTGCCACCGGTCAGTACGGCCATGTCCTGCAACATCGCTTTACGGCGTTCACCGAAACCTGGGGCCTTCACAGCCGCCACTTTCAAAATACCGCGCATATTGTTAATGACGAGCGTTGCCAGTGCTTCACCATCAACATCTTCCGCAATAATCAACAACGGACGACCCGACTTAGAAACCGCTTCCAAAGCAGGCATTAATTCACGGATGTTAGAGATTTTTTTGTCATGCAACAAAATATACGGGTTGTCGAGTTCAGCAACCATCTTGTCTTGGTTGGTGGTGAAGTAAGGCGATAGGTAACCGCGCTCAAATTCCATCCCTTCTACAACAACCAATTCGTCGTCTAAAGAAGAACCTTCTTCTACGGTAATCACGCCTTCAATGCTGACTTTTTCCATTGCTTCAGCAATCATCTGGCCGATTTTTGAATCGGAGTTAGCCGAAATCGTACCGACTTGCGCCCACGAAGCTTTGGTATTACAAGGCTGAGCCATTGCTTTAATTTCTTCTACCACCGCTTCAACCGCTTTATGAATACCACGGTTAAGATCCATTGGGTTCATGCCTGCAGCAACGGCTTTCATGCCTTCACGCACAATCGCTTGCGCTAAAACGGTTGCTGTCGTGGTGCCATCTCCAGCAATGTCATTGGTTTGCGAAGAAACTTGCTTGACCATTTGCGCGCCCATGTTCATAAACTTATCTTCTAGTTCAATTTCACGGGCTACGGAAACACCGTCTTTTGTGACAGTGGGTGCGCCAAACGCTTTTTCTAAAACAACGTTGCGACCTTTTGGACCCAAGGTGACTTTCACTGCATCGGCTAGGATGTTAATCCCTTCAACCATTTTTTCGCGCGCATCTAAACCAAAACGTACATCTTTTGCCATTTTGAAACTTCCTTTTTTTAAACTTTAAGATCTTGACTGAAAATGATGAGAATATGAAAAAAGGCTCGGCCTATTATTCAATAATCGCGACAATATCGTCTTCGCGCATAATCATAAGCAGCTGGCCTTTGTCGTCTTTAACCTCTTGACCTGAGTACTGCCCGAACATAACTTTGTCACCAACCTTCACGGTCATAGCGATAATGGCACCCGTATCTGCTGCACGGCCAGGGCCTACAGCAACCACTTCGCCCATGTTCTGCTTCTCTTGCGCCGTTCCTGGAAGCAAAATTCCACTTTCGGTTTGCTTTTTCTCTTCTACACGGCGAATCACAACTCGGTCTTGCAAAGGTTTAATGTTCATAGGTTTCTCCCTAAAAAGTGAAAGTTCAAAAGTTTACCTGTTAAAGGGTGTTATACCCGTTACGCTAGCCGTCTCTCACTGCTCAGACGACCAACGCCTATCTAAAATTTAGCACTCTTAAGCTTAGAGTGCTAATCATTGTAAGCATCCGCTTTTCCCTGTCAACCCTATGAGGTTATTAAAATTTTTTTCAAGAGGTGGACTGACAAAAAGCATCACAAAACCAAAAACATGACGTTATCCGCAAAATTTTGAAGTCTAAAAAAGGCATTCCAAAGCGTGTTCAATTGCGATAAATTAAGTAGATTTACTCAACACCACATACAATGGTTAGCGCAATTTCCCTTCTCTGCCCACCCGAACAGGGTGAGTCAGCGGCTCGCTTATGGAGAAAATACTTTGGCTCTTTTTTTACGCCGCGATGGGTTTTTATGGTGGCTTTGCTTACTACTTTGGTTTTGGTCGAGCGCACCGCTGATGGCGTTCGCGCAAGCACCTCTCCAATCACCCTTGCCAATTAAAGTGCTCTTGAACTGGCATCACCAGTATGAGTATGCTGGGTTTTATGCCGCCCAAAAATTGGGGTTATATCAGGCGGCAGGTCTAGATGTTGAGATACATGCTTGGAACGGCCAATCAATTGTTGACCAAGTGGTAAATGGCGACTATCAAATCGGGGTGGACAGTACGCTCTTGCTTCGAGATTTTGTGAATGGAAAACCGATTAAGCTGCTGTTTCCGTCCCTGCAATATTCGCCCAATGTGCTTATCGGCCATAAACCGATTGCTTCATTACGCGAATTAGCCGGTAAAAAAATTATGCTCGCCAACAATTATGAAATTCTTGCCCTATTGCATAAAGCTGGCATCCGTCTCAATGAAATTGAAGCCTTAGCACACAGCACACAACTCAAGGACTTCATCGATCAACGGGTGGATTTTTACTCAGCCTACAGCACAAATGAACCCATTCAACTCAATGAACTAGGGCAAACCTATTCGGTCATCGATCCAAAAAGCCACGGCATTAACGCCTATGGCGATCTCGTATTCACTAGCCAAGCATTCGCAGAACAAGCGCCAAACCAACTCTTAGCTTTTAAACAAGCCACGCTGGATGGCTGGCGTTATGCACTACAAAATCCGCAAATTATTATTGATTACCTTCTCAGCGAATTTACGGTGAACAAAAGTCGCAGTGCCTTACTGGCTGAAGCCAATCTCTTAGGCGAATTTGTCCAGAGCGGCTCTGTCCCGATTGGCCATCTTTCAAGCGAAAGATTACGAAGCTTAGTCCATGATATGCACGCACTTGGCATCCTCAACCAAACCCAACTTGCGGCTTTTGTGCCAGAAAAAATGATTTTTCATCCCTATCCGATTCACCTAACGCAAGAGGAACAGGCTTTTCTGCGTGATCATCCAGTGATTCGAATTGGCAATGATATTGACTGGGCACCCTTTGAGTTTATTGACGAGTCCAGTCATTATCGAGGGATAGCGGCTGACTATTTAGCCCAAATTGAGAAAATGCTCGGTATTCGTTTTCAACCGGTTACCGATCTTTCCTGGGCACAGGTCGTCGAAAAAATGCAAAAGGGCGAACTGGACCTTTACTCCTGCGCCGTTCCCAACGCTGAACGACAACGCTACGCTCACTTTACAGAACCCTATCTGTCGTTTCCGATGGTTGCGCTGGGACAAAGCTCACTGAACTATCTGCCCGACATTCGTCAACTCAAACAACATCCTATCGCTGTGGTTAAAGGCTATGCCTCCCACGACTACTTGCGTAAACATTACCCCGAACTGCAACTGATTCTTGTCGAAAATACTGAACAAGGCATAGCGGCTGTCCAGTCTGGTAAAGCATTAATCTATATTGGTAATTTGGCTGCCATTAACGACAAGCTGAAAAAGCTTGGCGATTTCAATCTCAAGGTGGTCGGGCAAATCGGCCCCCGTTTTGAATTGGCGATGGGCGCCGCTCTAGATAAGCCCTTACTCAAAACGATTTTGCAAAAAGCATTGGATGCGATTCCCAGCTCTGAGAAAAACCGAATCTATAATGATTGGCTACAACTGCGGATGGTACAAGAATACGACTATCGTCGATTGATTTTGCCGCTCAGTTTGCTCAGCGCCCTCTTTTTGTTTATTGCCATCTTGGCCGGTGTTCAACGGCATTATCAAACCAAACTAAACCGCTACTTAGCGACAATTAACGAACTGAACTATGCCTCGATTACAGATGCCAATCAGCGCTTAATCTGGGTAAGTGACAGCCTGTGCCAACTGACCGGTTTTGATCGAAAAGAACTGCTCAATCAGCCACACAAAATTTTAATGCATAAAAACTGCTATGAGAGCCATTTTGATCCGCAAGCCATCTGGCAACAGCTAGAGCAAGGCAAAACGTGGCGCGGAGAACTCCACGGCCAAAAGAAAAACGGCGATGACTTGTGGGTGCTTGCTACCGCGGTTCCCGAGATGAACAGTCGTGGCAAACTCAAACAAGTGCGGACCACCCGCCAAGATATGACCGCACAAAAATATCTGGAAAAACTGGCGATTAAGGATGAATTAACTGGACTATACAACCGGCGATACTTCAATAAAGTCTTTTCGGAGAGCTTGCATAATGCCCAAAAGATACAAGATGGCTTAGTTCTGGTCATGCTTGATTTAGATCACTTCAAACGGCTTAACGACCGCTACGGTCACTATTACGGTGACCAAGCACTGCGTCAAGTTGGGGAGCAACTCAGAAAAACATTACGCGAATATCCGCAGAGTTTTGGGTTTCGAATAGGAGGGGAAGAGTTTGCCATTATCCTGCCCGCCCCGCCCCTGAACTTGCTAAGCCACACTTTAGAAAACCTGCGCTTGCAGATTGCCGATCTGCGTTTGCAAAACCCAAGTGAAGCCGCTGAAAACTTAAGGCTGAGCGTGTCAATTGGCGCCTATGTTATACCGAAAAATTTGGCTGAGACATCGGAACATCAAATTTACACCCAAGCCGATCAAGCCCTCTATCAAGCAAAGGCCAAGGGGCGTAACCGAGTGGAAATTATCGAGAGCTAGGGAGCTCTCGTTCAACGAAATGGGGTAAGAGCCTTCCCCACTCACTGCGCCCTTATTCGCTTAAAACCAGATTATCCCGATGCACCAGAGAATCATCGGCCACATACCCTAATAAAGTAGCGATTTGATGACTCGGCTGCCCCAGGATTTTAACGGATTCATTTGCAGGGTAGTTGACAAGACCGCGTGCGACTTCCTTGCCGTTTTCATCGACACAAATCACCATTTCGCCACGCTGAAAATTGCCCTCTTGACGCTTAACGCCAATCGGCAACAGACTTTTTCCCGAACTTTTTAAAACCGCGACCGCTCCGGCATCCAACACCAGCTTGCCCTTGGCCTGTAAATGGCCAGCCAACCACTGCTCGCGCGCGGTCATAGGGGCCAAATCAGGAATAAGCAGAGTACCAACCTTTTCGCCTGCCGCCAACTTCACCAAAATATTGGGCTCTCGACCCGATGCGATTAAGGTTGCGGTACCCGAACGTGCCGCACGCTTAGCCGCCATGACTTTGGTGTACATTCCTCCCTTACCGAGCGCTCCGCCTTCTGGCGAAGCCATTGCCTCAATATCTTTGCGACTTACTTGGGCTTCATGAATCAACTTGGCTTGTGGGTTGGTGCGCGGGTTATCATCATACAAACCCTGTTGGTCGGTCATAATCACCAAAACTTCGGCACCAATTAAGTTAGCCGTCAGGGCAGCAAGCGTGTCATTATCCCCAAAACGAATTTCATCGGTTACAACCGTATCGTTTTCATTAATAATCGGGACCACTCCGTAGGTCAGCAATGCTTGAATGGTACTGCGCACATTTAAATAACGTTTGCGGTTGGAAAGGTCATCGTGCGTCATCAGAATTTGTGCTGTATGAATGCCATAATCAGCAAACTTTGACTCATAAGCTTGAATCAAGCCCATCTGACCTACGGCGGCCGCGGCCTGCAAATCATGCAAGGCTTCAGGCCGACTTTTCCAGCCTAAACGCTGCATGCCTTCTGCAACCGAGCCTGAAGAAACAATCACCACTTCTTTCCCGCTGTTTTTTAAAGCAACAACCTGTTCCACCCAATGAGCAAGCACTTCACGATTTAAGCCTTTGCCATCATTGGTTAAGAGTGCACTGCCAATTTTTACGACCCAACGCTGAGTGCTTTGTAACGCTTCGCGACGCATCTGTTTTATCCCTACCCAAACCTAGAAATCAAAATCTTCTTCAACCAGCGCTGCTTGCGCACGAGCCTTAGCCGCATCCTCAGCTTCATGGGCTTCGATGCGGTTCTCTCGCAACTGTCGAGAAATCGCATTCATTAAAACTTGAGTGCCTGTCCGCTCAGCGGCAGAAATCATAAAGACTGGCCCTTGCCAATTCGTTTGCTGCAAGATATGCGTTTTTACCGCTTCGGCATCCTCTTCCAACAACAAATCAGTCTTGTTTAAGACCAACCAGCGCTCTTTACTTAATAACTCATCCGAGTACTTAGCAAGCTCCTGCTCAATCACCTGGATATTTCGTGCAGGATCCGAAGCGTCCTCTGGTGCAATATCCACAACGTGCAACAGCAAACCGGTTCGCGCCAAATGTTTTAGAAACTGGATGCCCAATCCGGCACCTTCCGCCGCGCCTTCAATCAAGCCGGGAATATCGGCAATCACAAAACTGGTTTCTGGCGAAATCGAGACCACACCCAGATTGGGATATAAGGTCGTAAAAGGATAATTTGCCACCTTAGGACGAGCGGCAGATACAGCACTGATTAAACTGGATTTACCCGCATTTGGCATCCCAAGCAGACCAACATCTGCCAAAACTTTGAGTTCCAAACGCAAGTTTCGATCTTCTCCGTCATCCCCTGGCGTGCATTGACGCGGCGTACGGTTTTTTGAACTTTTAAAATGGACATTGCCTAAACCATGCCGCCCGCCTTTCGCGACCAATAAGGTCTGTTCGTGCTCGGTCAAATCGCCGAGAACCTCTTCGGCATCAATATCGTATACGACCGTACCAACGGGCACCGGAATCACCAAGGTTTCGCCGGCGGGTCCCGTTTTCTGCTGTCCCATCCCGGAATGACCGTTTTGCGCCTTATAGTTTTTGGTAAAGCGGAAATCGACCAGGGTGTTTAGATTACGATCGGCTTTTAAAATTACATCACCGCCGTCACCGCCATCGCCACCGTTTGGCCCACCAAAAGGGATGTATTTTTCACGTCGAAAACTGACGATACCATTGCCACCGCGCCCAGCTTCTACATAGATCGTGGCTTCATCAACAAATTGCATTTTTATCCTCTTGGCGATTAATGGCAGCGCCCTAGCGCTGCTTCGGTAAATTCAGTAAAAAATCATGGCGCTATTTTAGCAGAGCCTAAGCGTCGCTTAGGCGGCAAAGCGAAGTGTCGTCGCAAAAAACAAAAACGCCCCGACTAAGCGGGGCGTCTTACAGCGTTGCGGTAACGAATTACTCAGCAACAATCGTCACGTAGGTACGAACTGGCTTGCCTTTTGCAACGAAAGCGACCTTGCCGGTTGCTGTTGCAAATAAGGTGTCGTCTTTACCGCGACCAACATTATCACCCGCGTGGAATTTTGTACCACGTTGACGCACAATGATGCTTCCAGCAGAAACCATTTCACCGCCGTAAGCTTTTACACCTAGGCGTTTGGAATTGGAATCGCGACCGTTTTTCGTACTACCTGCTGCCTTCTTGTGAGCCATGGTATTGTCCTTTTGTTAACAGAGCGACTCCCTATTCAGAAGCCACTGCCGTTTTGAATGAAACTTGTCTAAATTAAGCAAACTTAACGGCTAAGCCCTTAAGCGGAAATTTTACCGATCTTAACTTCGGTGTAGTTTTGGCGGTGGCCTTGCTTAGTCTTCGAGCGGTTTTTACGACGACGGAATTTGATGATAGTGACTTTTTTACCACGGCCGTTACCTTCAACAGTCGCTTCAACTTTTGCACCTTCAACAAATGGCGCGCCAACTTGAACGTCTGCGCCTTCACCTACCATCAAAACCTCGTTAAATTCAACTGCATCCCCTGCTTCTGCATGCAAAGATTCGATGCGGAGTACTTGACCTTCACGAACTCGATACTGCTTACCACCGGTTTTAATAACTGCGTACATTTCTATCTCCCGGATATCTAAAATTCTTTTTAATAAGCCGCTATTTAGCGAAGGCAGGATTATATAAGCTTTTGATATACAGGTCAAAAATAAATTCAACACAAACAAAAAAAACTGTGGTAAAAGGCTGAGGCTGACCCCAAACCGCGAGAAATCGCGCTTGCACACGAAAGGAAAGCCGTTTCAGTCCAAGGCTTGAGCTTCCTATCTGTAGGCTTTCATACTAGAATGGTCGCCTTTCATTCTTATGCGCAGAGCGAGCAAAAACCCAATGACCCTGCAAGAAATCCGAACCTTAATTGCCGATGATATTCATGCGGTAGATCAGTTGATTTTGACTCGTCTTGCTTCGGATGTGGTGCTGATTAACCAAATTGGACACTATATTATTCACAATGGTGGTAAACGCTTACGCCCGCTTTTAACCCTTTTGTGCGCACGAGCGTGCAACTATCAAGGCCAAGATCACCGGTTGATGGCTGCCGTGATTGAGTTTATCCATACATCCACTCTGTTGCATGACGATGTGGTGGACGAATCCGACACGCGCCGTGGTAATAAAACCGCCAACGAAGTCTGGGGCAATGCCGCCAGCATCTTGGTCGGCGATTTTCTTTATTCGCGTTCTTTCGAAATGATGGTCGAACCTGGCAACTTACGGATTATGCAAGTGATGTCAGCCGCCACAAACGTAATTGCCGAGGGCGAAGTGTTGCAGCTGCTTAATGTGCACGATGCCGACACGACCGAAGCCCGTTACATGGAAGTTATTCACCGCAAAACCGCTAAATTGTTTGAGGCCGCCACGCAAATGGGCCCGATTTTAGCGGAACAACCTTCACTAGAAATGGCTTTTGCCGCCTATGGACGTCATCTGGGCGCCGCCTTTCAATTGGTTGACGACGCACTCGATTACACGGCTGATGCGCAAGAGCTTGGAAAAAATATTGGCGATGATTTGGCCGAGGGCAAACCGACTCTACCGTTAATCTATGTGATGCAATATGGCACTGCCGAAGATCAGGCCTTGGTGCGGCGCGCGATTGAATCCGAAGGCATGAATTTAATCGAACCGGTCAGCCAAATTATTCTGAACTCTGGGGCGATTGACTACACCTACAATATGGCGCAACGCGAAGCAAAACTGGCCCAGGATGCGCTTGATTTTCTACCCGACAACGAGTACAAACGCGCACTCCTTTCCCTTGCTGACTTGGCAGTTAATCGCCGTCACTAAAGTTGTAAAATGCTAAGAATCCAACAGCGCTTCTTGCTCTTGGCGCTGTTTTTCACGCTGATCACTAAACAAACGGTATAGGTCTAAATTGGCCAATTTAGTTTTATGCCAATCCATTCTCGGCATCATCCATTTCACCATCCAACGAATCACATGACATTGATCCACGCTTTGATAAAGCCGCTCTGGCTCAGCATACATTCCATGAATCCGCTCCACTAAAATCTGTTGCGTGAGTCGATCCGGTGTAATCCGCAAATATCCACTCTGCGATTCATCAAAACTGGTGCTGTAATAAACTTTAACCAGATGATTCATGCTAAACACCGCTTTCGATAAGATGGTGGACTCCGGCTTGCCATTGAGTCCAACCGTAAACAGAAAAATATTTTGTGTTTTAATCTGCCGGAAAAATCGCTCAATTTCCGCAAACTCAACCTCACGCAGCGCAACACTCAACTGTTCTTTGCGATCTGAATTTCGTTGTTCCTGACGTTCCATCTGTCGAAACAGATAATCCACTCCCGAGGCAACTGGCTGAGTCAACTTACTCATATTTTTTCTCCTGAAATTCCTATCATGTCCTTAACGGCATCGATCAAAATAACTTGAGTGCATTCTCATTTGGGTGTAACTGGATAAAAAAAAGGGGCTGCTCAATCGAACAGCCCCCTACACAATAAAGGTCTCTACAAAAAAACGTGTGCTTATCGGCACTTAATAAACATAACATAATTTTATGATAAGTCATTAATAAAATTTTTATAAAGACATAAGAAAAAGCTAATTGAGCATCCTGCGTTGATCAACACCCGCGGTGTTTTATTCAGGTAATAAGCCGAACTCAAGCAATAAACCTTTAAAAATCAAATCTCTAGATGCACTTCAAAAGCCGCTTAAAAACTTAGATCGCAATAAAAAAGGATTCATCAATAAAATATTCAAATACCGAAAATTAACAGGTATGTTTTAGAAAGGTACATCATCATCGTCAAAATCATTTGGGGTATAGGCTGGAGCCGATTGCACCGGACGATTGCCACCCATTGGGGGAACCGGATTCTGCGCATGGTCAGGATACGGCTTCTGTCCCATGGGCGGTACCATTTTTTGCCCCATACCACCTGACATGGCACCCGCGTTCATCGGCATCGATGGGTTCATCCCAGGATTCATCGCCTGCCCCATCGGCGCGGCATTAGCGTAGTTATTTTGTCCATAACTGCTATTATCAAAAGTGGTGTCGCTGCCGCCTTGACGTCCGCCCAACATCTGCATCTGCCCATCGTATCCGCTAATCACAATCTCAGTGGTGTATCGGTCTTGGCCATTTTGATCTTGCCATTTCCGGGTTTGCAGCTTGCCTTCTAGGTAAACCTGTGAGCCTTTTTTAAGGTATTGTCCAGCGATTTCGGCAAGCTTTCCAAAAATGGCGACTCGGTGCCATTCCGTTTTTTGCTGCTTTTGTCCAGTTTGTTTATCGTTCCATTCTTCGCTGGTCGCCACACTGATATTGGCAATCGCGTTGCCATTAGCGGCATATTTCACATCGGGATCTTGGCCAAGGGTGCCGACTAGGATAACTTTATTTACGCCTCGCATAGCTGTGTACTCTCTCTGTTTCTCAAGGATTGCGAACTGTGTTCAATGTATTCAATTAGGCTCACTTCATTGACCTGTTTACGGTCAATTTTAAAATAAGCGCGCTGTTCATCAAGACGAATAATCACCTCATAGACCCCGTCATAGGCACTCAGCAGTTGCACCAGCTCGGCCACTTCTGGCTCGGTGATCGGGCCAACCGGAACAGAAGCAATACTTAACGGCAGAGGTTTTTGCATGGTAACCGCTGTCAGCAACCAAATCAGTCCGAGCGCCGAAGTCAAAATAAAGACCCCATTATAACCATAATGCTGGTAGAAATAGCCGCCAAGTGTCCCTCCTAAAGCCGCACCAATAAATTGGCTGGTGGAATAAACACCACTGGCGGTGCCTTTTTTATCGGCAGGCGATAGCTTAACCACAAGCGAGGGAAGGGAGGCTTCAAGCAGGTTAAATGCCACAAAGAAAATCAACAATAATGCGAAAAGCATCCAAAAACTTTGTTCTAAACTGAGAAAAGCGACTTGCATTAAGGTAATGGCGGCAATCGCTCCCACAAAGATGGGTTTCATTCGCCCTCGACTTTCGGCTTGAATAATAAACGGCACCATTAAGGCAAAGGAAAGCAACATTACTGGTAAATAAATATGCCAATGATCGACTGCCGCTAATCCCGCAGAATCTCTTAACATCAGCGGCATCACCACAAACATGGCGGTTAAGATGGCATGCAAAACAAACACGCCTAAATCCAAACGCAACAGCTGACCATTTCGCAAAATATCACCAAATTGACTGGTATCGGTTTGGGCTTCGCGCTGAAAACTCTGCTGCTCAATTTTGGGTAAGGCAAACACCACCAGTAAAATTCCAAGCAATGCCAGAAGCGCGATCACCCAAAAGATACCGCGTACACCAATCCAAGCTCCGAGCAAAGGGCCCGCAACCAAAGACAGCGTAAAAGACAGCCCGATTGTGATACCCACAATCGACATGGCTCTGAGTCGGTATTGCTCTCGCACCAAATCGGCCACCGAAGCCATCAAGACCGCCGCTACGGCACCCATGCCTTGTAAGGCTCGGCCTAGAATCATCATCTCGATGGAGTCCGCAAGCGCACAAATAATGGAGCCAAGCATAAAAATTAACATGCCGACAATAATCATCGGTTTGCGTCCAAATTTGTCCGATAAGCTCCCAAACGGAATTTGCAGTAGTGCCTGAGTTAAACCATAGATACCAATGGCAATGCCAATTTGTGTGCCGGTAATATTGGCGAATTCTTGCTCGGCAAAGAGCGCAAATACCGGGAAAATCATAAACAAACCGAGCATACGCGTGGAAAAAATTCCTGCGATCGAAAAAGCCGCTTTTCGCTCCAATGGGCTCATCGCATTAGGTTCTGGAATGGCCATAACAACATTGCCTTTGTTTAAACTGCAATCCAAGCAGTGAAAGTTGTATGTCCCCTCTCGCGCTTGCTTGTACAGTCTGCGCAAAATTTCTCTATAAACGAGAAGAGACATTTGAAAGTGCATGATTATAACACCGCCTAAGGCCGACCAACGCTATAATCAGAAGCCGTTGTTAACCGCTTTCCAAGCTGTTTTCAGGCTCTTTTTTTCTTAGAATCAGGAGGCTATTATGCCCTTGCTCGCTTTTCTGCCCTTTTCTCATCGTTTAAGGCTTTTAACGCTCATCGTCCTACTCAGTCTTTTGAGTTTTTCGCTAAAAGCCGAGGAAACCATCGCCGGTCATCGCATTCACTTTCAAGTCAGTGAGCAACTTAAGGCGGAAAACGATCTGCTAAAACTCAGTTTTGTTAGCTTGCAAGAGGGAAAAAGCTCGCAGAATGTCATTGAGCAGATCAATCAACAGATGCATCAAGCTTTGCAATCCTTAGAAAATCTCGGGCTCAGCAAGGATCAGCTGTTACACCAGACCGGAAATTATCAAATTCAGCCCATCTCAAATAAACAGGGGCAAATTACTCACTGGCGCGGTCAACAAAGTCTAGAAATTGAGATTTTTGATTTGGCCTTAAGCAGCCAAGTACTCGGCGCTCTTCAGAACACTTTGGTGTATCAAAATTTGCAATTTGCCTTATCCGATCGAAAACGTGCTGCGCTGAGCCAACAACTCTTGAACCAAGCCCTAAAGGCTTACCAAACCCAAGCGGCTGAAATCGCTGAAGCCTTCAAAGCCAATCACTACCGATTGGAACAAACCTCGGTAGAACCGGCTCGTGCCCAACCGCTTGTCCGTATGAATATGGCGTACGAGGCGGCTGCACCAATGATGGCCGACGTTGCCTTAGCTTCCGGTAGCTCAGATGTCATGATTACGGTACGAGGCACCCTCTTGATTCCGTTTCAGACACCTTAATATCGACTCAAAACAAGCTTGCGCTTTGTAAAAGCCATAAGAACGCAAGACTCCGCCACACTTGTCGTGCGGGCTTGTTTGCTATAATTCCCACTTTTGTCGCCGTTAGACGGGAGCCGAGATGCTAGAAGAGATTGTGATTCGCGGGGCCAGAACCCACAACTTAAAAAACATCGACGTCAAGATTCCGCGCGATAAATTGGTGGTGATTACCGGTCTCTCCGGTTCAGGCAAGTCCTCCTTGGCTTTTGATACCATCTATGCCGAAGGTCAACGTCGCTATGTGGAATCGCTTTCTGCTTATGCCCGACAATTTTTATCGGTTATGGAAAAGCCCGATGTGGATCACATTGAAGGCCTTTCGCCGGCAATTTCAATTGAACAAAAATCCACTACCCACAACCCACGTTCTACCGTTGGGACCGTGACCGAAATCCACGATTATCTTCGCTTGTTGTTTGCCCGCGTTGGAACCCCGCGTTGCCCCACACACGGTTGTGACCTGCAAGCGCAAACCGTGAGTCAAATGGTTGACCACACGCTTTCATTGCCCGAAGGCAGCAAATGTTTACTCTTAGCGCCGGTCGTGCGAGGAAAGAAGGGCGAGCATCAAATCTTACTTTCTGAACTGCAAGCACAAGGGTTTATTCGTGCCCGCATTAATGGCGAAATTTTTGAGCTTGATGGCCGGATTCAGCTCGATAAAAACAAAAAACACACGATAGAAGTCATAATCGATCGTTTCAAAGTCAGACCCGATCTCAAACAACGCTTAGCAGAGTCTTTTGAAACCGCCCTACGCTTGGCCGATGGCTTGGCACAGGTTGTACCAATGGACGCAGAACAAGATTTTGCGCTCTTGTTTTCTGAAAAATTCGCCTGCCCGCATTGTGGTTATTCGGTTCCAGAGCTCGAACCCCGCCTGTTTTCTTTTAACAATCCGCACGGAGCCTGTCCAAGCTGTGACGGCCTTGGCGTAAAAGAAAGTTTTGAAGTAGAAAAAATCATCACGCACCCAGATTTGAGCCTGGCAGGCGGCGCGATTCGTGGCTGGGACCGCCGTCACAAGTACTATTATGATTTGCTCAAAGCGGTGGCGGATTTTTATCAGTTCGATATTGAAACACCCTGGCAGGCTCTCAGCCCTGCACATCAGCAGGTTATTTTGCAGGGCTCTGGGCGACAAGTTCTGCCCTTACCACACGGTAAATACAGCGAAGTGCGTCGCTTTGAAGGCGTTATTCCAAACATGGAACGGCGTTTTGCAGAAACCGAAAGCGGCGCAGTGCGTGAGGAGTTGCAGAAATATCGCAGCAGCAAGCCTTGCCCAAGTTGTCATGGCACCCGCCTCAATGAAGTGGCACGCCATGTCTTCATTCAAGAGCACACGCTGCCCCAATTAAGTGAGCTTCCTGTTGGAGAGCTGCATCAAGTGTTTAGTCGCCTGCAACTGCCAGGCTCTAAAGGTGAAATCGCCGCTAAAATCATAAAAGAAGTGCATCAACGCCTAAGCTTTTTGGTGAATGTTGGGCTCAACTACCTCAGTCTAGGTCGCAGTGCCGATACCTTATCCGGAGGCGAAGCACAACGAATTCGTCTGGCATCACAAATCGGTGCCGGCTTGGTCGGTGTCATGTATGTACTCGATGAACCCTCAATTGGTTTGCACCAGCGCGACAATGACCGCTTATTAGCAACCCTGACGCATCTGCGCGACCTCGGTAATACTGTCATTGTGGTTGAGCATGATGAAGATGCCATCCGCGCAGCAGACTTTGTACTCGACATAGGGCCAGGGGCGGGAATTCATGGCGGTCGTATCATGGCTCAAGGCACGCCGCAACAAATTATCGACAACCCAAGATCGCTAACCGGTCAGTTTCTCAAAGGCGCTCGGCAAATCGCGATTCCAAGCGAACGCCGTGCGCCCTCGGAAAAATGGCTTAAACTTTACGGTGCACATGGCAACAACCTACAAAAGGTCGATTTAAGCATCCCCTTAGGGTTACTGACCTGCATTACCGGTGTTTCCGGTTCCGGGAAATCCACCTTAATTAATGGCACACTATCGAAACTTGCCGCCAATCTTCTCAACAAAGCGGCTCACACTCCTGCGCCTTACCATAGTCATCAAGGCTTCGAACATTTGGATAAAGCCGTTAACATCGACCAGAGCGCTATCGGTCGAACGCCTCGCTCAAATCCCGCTACCTACACAGGTTTATTCACGCCCATTCGAGAACTCCTGGCAGCAACTCCAGAAGCACGGACTCGTGGCTATACTCCGGGCCGGTTCAGTTTCAATGTGAAAGGAGGACGATGTGAAGCCTGTCAGGGAGATGGCGTTCTAAGGGTGGAAATGCATTTCCTTCCCGATGTCTATGTGCCGTGCGATGTTTGTCAAGGCCAACGCTATAACCGCGAAACCTTGCAGGTGCAGTATAAGGGCAAAAACATACATGATATTTTGCAGATGACCATTGAAGACGCCCGAGCGTTCTTTGATGCGATTCCCGTCCTCGCACGAAAATTACAAACATTGATTGAGGTGGGTCTTGGCTACATCAAACTCGGACAGAGTGCGACAACCTTATCGGGAGGCGAGGCCCAGCGCGTAAAGCTTGCTAAGGAGCTCTCGAAACGCGATACCGGCAACACACTGTATATACTTGATGAACCGACAACAGGTTTGCATTTCCATGATATTGAACTGCTGCTTAAAGTGATCCATCAACTGCGTGAGCATGGTAATAGCATTGTGATCATTGAACACAATTTGGATGTCATTAAAACGGCGGATTGGGTGGTTGATCTTGGCCCAGAAGGCGGCTCCGGTGGCGGACAAATTATTGCACAAGGTACACCTGAAGCCATTAGCCTGGAGCCAGAATCACATACCGGTCGCTATCTGAAAAAACTGCTGCCTGCGACCCTTTAACGCCTTAACTCCCTGAACGGCTGGCCAAGTCAGTAATGACATAACCGGCCAACATTAGGCCAAAAATCCCTGGCATGTAACTTGCAGTACCGTTTACTACTCGGCCGCGTGCGCCTTCGATTGCTTCCATCGGCCCGGGGGCGTTCGGAATTTCGCTTGAGAAAACCGTCATCACCCCTTTTTCGATGCGCTGCTTTTTAAGTCGTTGCCGCATATTTCGCGCTAAAGCGCAGCCATGCGTCTTTGAAATGTCCGCGAGCTGGATTTTAGAGGGATCAATGCGCCGTCCGGCCCCCATGCTAGAGACCACTTTTAAACCCAGCTGTTTCGCGGTGATTACGAAAGCGGCCTTACAGTTAAGACTGTCAATGGCGTCCACCACATAATCAAAACCAGGGGCAAGTAAAGCCTCCATATCTTCGGGACGGATAAACTGTTTACTTATATGAACCTTGCAGGCCGGATTAATATCCGCAATCCGTTCGGCCATGACCTCGGCTTTATTGCGAGCTAAGGTACTGTTTAACGCAATGATTTGACGATTTTTATTCGAGGCACTCACGTTGTCATGATCAATCAGGGTCAATTCACCGATGCCGGCACGGGCAAGCGCCTCGCACACAAAACCACCGACACCGCCCACTCCAGCTACCAAAACATGAGCAGAAGCCAAGCGTGCCATCGCTTCTGGGTCAAATACCAATAAACTGCGTTCAAAAAGGGGATCCATCTACGACTCCTTTGCCAAGTAAGCTCAACCAAACACCTGTTCGGCATTATAGCGACAGTGTTGCAACACTTCATCCACACTCAAATCGGTTAGACGGGAAAGACATAAAGCAATTTCCGCTAAATCGCTCAGCGCTGCCATTTGCGAGCTCGGTAAAACAACATTGGGAAAATCGGTTTCTAAAACCCAATGCTCCATTCCAAAAGATTGAACCATTTGCTGATAACGGCGAGCATTTTCTCGGCAAAGAGTAGCATTAATGCCAATCTTAAAACCCAATTTCAAATAACGCGCAACTAAAGGAACCTCTGCACCTAAACCATGAATAACACCACGAACCGAATAGTCTGATAAACAAGAGAGAAGGTGTTGGTGCGCCTTGAGCACATGCACCGATATCGGTAATTTGTAAGCTTGTGCAAGTTTTAACTGATGCTCAAATACGGACAATTGGGCTTTTTCGGTTCCATGAAAAACAGGGCGAAAATCTAAACCAATCTCACCAATTGCACAGGGTGGCACGCGTTGAATCCAATCCTCAAGCAAATCTAAATCTTGATCAGTAGCATTTTGAGCAAACCATGGATGAATGCCATAAGCCGTTTTAGCAAATGGAAAACGCTGGGCCAGGTTGTTAGCTAAAGGCCACTCAGCTGGTTGGGTCGTAACATTTAAAATAGGATAGTCGATTGCGGCAAGCTGAACATCAGAAGCCAAGAGAAGATGAGCATGAGTATCAAAATAAAGTGACATCAGCCTTAAACAATATCTTTGAACGAAAAAAAAGCCGGACTAGCCGGCTTTTTTCTGCTGATTACTCAGCGGCAGCACTGTTGTCGGCAACCGCACGGTCAACCAACTCAACAATAGCCATAGGCGCATTATCACCAGGACGGTAACCACATTTTAAAATGCGGATGTACCCACCTGGACGACCTTGAAAACGTGGACCAAGATCGGTGAATAATTTACCTACTGCTGCTTTATCACCTAAACGAGCAAAGGCAGTACGGCGGTTGTGAACACTGTCAACTTTAGCCAGTGTAATCAAAGGCTCTGCAACTGAACGCAGTTCTTTCGCCTTAGCAACCGTGGTACGGATTACTTCATGTTCGATAAGTGAAGCAGACATGTTTTTAAACATTGCCTTACGGTGCGCACTGTTACGATTTAACTTACGACCTGATTTACCATGACGCATGATAGCTTCCTTATATTAAGATTCTTTGCTCACCAGACTTGCTGGCGGCCAGTTTTCCAGTTTGGTACCCAAGCTTAAACCTCTTTGCGCAAGAACATCTTTGATCTCTTGCAGCGATTTTTTGCCAAGGTTCGGCGTCTTCAGCAACTGCGGTTCAGCGCGCTGGACAAGATCACCGATATAGTAAATTTGTTCTGCTTTTAGACAGTTAGCGGAACGAACCGTTAACTCTAAATCATCCACAGGTTGTAAGAAAATAGGATCAAACTCATTTTCTTCTTCCTGAGGCGCTGCCACTTCCTTGTGCTTAAGATCAACAAAAGCATTCAACTGAAGGTGCAGAACGGTTGCGGCTTGCTTGATGGCATTTTCAGGATCTAAAGTTCCATCCGTCATCACATCAAAAATCAATTTATCAAGGTCAGTACGCTGTTCAACACGCGCGTTCTGAACTTCATAGCTCACCGTATGAACCGGAGAAAAACTTGCGTCTAAACGCAAAACACCAACTTGGCTGTCATTATCCGTTTGCGCCGCACGATAGCCCATGCCAGTCTCGACGCGCAAAGTCATATTCAACTCCGCTCCATCCGAGAGGTGAGCGATGATGTGATCTGGGTTTGCAATTTCAACATCATGGTTGAGCGCAATATCAGAAGCACGAACAACAGCTGGACCTTTTTTATTCAAGGTCAAACGAGCACTATTGGTTGCGTTTAATTTGACCGCCACCTCTTTAAGGTTTAAGAGTATTTCTAAGACATCTTCTCTTACCCCTTCAATCGATGAGTATTCGTGTAAAACACCATCAATCTGGGCTTCTACGATCGCCGCACCCGGCATAGAGGACAACAAAATACGACGCAACGCATTCCCTAGAGTGTGGCCAAAGCCGCGTTCAAGCGGCTCTAGCGTTACACGACTATGGAAAGGCGTTAGACGTTGAATATCGACCATACGTGGTGTCAACAACTGTTCTAACATCTCTTGCATCAGAGGTGATCTCCGTTTCTATTACTTAGAGTAAAGCTCTACAATCAAGTTTTCTTGGATATCAGAAGACAAGTCAGAACGATCTGGAACATTTTTGAATGTACCTTGGAACGCTTTGCCATCCACTTCAACCCAGCTTACCAAACCAGCCTGTGCTTTCATTTCAAGAGCAGAAGCAATACGAGTTTGGTTGCGAGACTTCTCACGAATAGAAATCACATCACCTGCAGACACTTCATAAGACGGAATGTTGACTGCACTGCCATTTACCAAAACAGACTTGTGAGAAACCAACTGACGCGCCTCTGCACGAGTGGCTGCAAAGCCCATACGGTAAACAACATTGTCTAAACGACTTTCAAGGATCTGCAACAGGTTTACACCGGTTGAACCTTTACGACGATCAGCTTCTTTATAGTAAAGACGGAATTTCTTTTCTAGTACGCCGTACATACGACGCACTTTTTGTTTTTCACGTAACTGAGTACCGTATTCGGTAACCTTTTTACGTCCTGCACCGTGTACACCAGGCAACTGATCAATCTTACATTTTGATTCGATGCTGCGCACACCGCTTTTCAAAAATAGGTCAGTCCCTTCACGGCGGGCAAGTTTACACTTTGGACCAATATATCTAGCCATGATTACCTCAAATATTAAACGCGACGTTTCTTAGGTGGGCGGCATCCATTGTGAGGAATCGGAGTTACATCAGAAATTGATGTAATCTTGAACCCTGCACTGTTAAGACCGCGTACTGCAGAATCACGGCCAGGACCTGGACCTTTTACCAATACATCGACGTTCTTAACACCGTACTCATGAGCCAACTGCCCTGCTTTTTCAGCAGCAACCTGTGCAGCGAACGGAGTACTCTTACGAGAACCACGGAAACCACTGCCACCAGATGTTGCCCAAGAAAGTGCATTACCTTGACGGTCTGTAATTGTTACAATCGTGTTGTTGAAGCTGGCGTGAATGTGCGCAACGGCATCGGTCACAACCTGTTTAACTTTCTTTTTAACACGCGAATTTGCTTTTGCCATATCTAATCTCGCTTATGCATTATCGTTTAATAGGCTTAATTGGGCCTTTACGAGTACGTGCATTAGTTTTGGTACGTTGTCCACGCAGAGGTAGACTACGACGGTGACGAATACCACGATAGCAACCCATGTCCATCAAACGCTTGATGTTCATTGAAACTTCACGACGAAGATCACCTTCAATCGTGTAATTCGTCACTTCATTACGAAGTGCTTCTAACTGTTCTTCAGTTAGTTCTCGAACTTTCGCAGATGGCTCAATACCTGTAGCTTCGCAAATCTTTTTCGCAGAAGTTGAACCAATCCCGTAGATCGAAGTCAATCCAATAACAATGTGCTTGTTTACTGGAATGTTTACGCCGGCAATACGAGCCATTTAGACGCTCCCTATAATTCCATCTACCGAAAAGCGTGCGATTATACACGCCTTTCATTTTAAAAACCAGATAAAAAACCGTGGGTTATCTACCTTTTAATTTTGCCTTCTTCATCATGCCTTCATATTGGCTTGATTGCAGTTGAGCTTGAATTGCGGTCATAAAATCCATAACCACAATAACAATGATCAACAATGAAGTTCCCCCAAAATAGAAAGGAACGTTCCAGTAAAGAATTAAGAATTCCGGTAGCAGGCACACCGCCGTAATGTAGATAGCCCCTGCCAAAGTTAAACGCCCCATAATTCCGTCAATATGACGCGCAGTTTGCGCACCAGGACGAATCCCCGGAAGATAGGCGCCGGATTTTCTTAGGTTTTCTGCTGTTTCATTCGGATTAAAAACAATTGCCGTATAAAAGAAGCAGAAGAAAATAATTGCAATCGCATAAAGCAGGACATACAAAGGTTGTCCCGGAGATAAGGTGGTCGCAATATCTTTTAACCAACCCATCCCTTCTGCCGAACCAAACCAACCACCAATGGTTGCTGGGAACAGAATAATACTGGACGCGAAGATTGGGGGAATAACACCCGCCATGTTTAATTTAAGCGGTAAATGCGACTCCTGACCACCGTACAGGCGACGTCCGCGCATTTTTTGCGCATAGTGCACGGGAATACGGCGTTGGCCACGCTCAACAAAAACCACAAACGCAATAACTGCAGCAATCAAGGCTAAGAGGACAAATACCGTAATCGCATGAAGCGCACCTGTATTTACCTGCTCAAATGTACCACCAAGAGCACTTGGCAGACCTGCAACAATCCCTGCAAAAATAATGAGTGAAATACCGTTACCGATACCACGCTCGGTAATTTGTTCACCCAACCACATCAAGAAAACGGTACCTGAAACCAAGGTCACAACCGCAGTGAGCTTGAATAAAAAGCCCGGATCAATAACCACCGGCATACCATTGATGTTTTGAGATTCGAGAGCAATCGCGACGCCTAAAGCTTGGAATGTCGCAAGTACTACCGTTCCCTGGCGAGTGTACTGAGTAATTTTGCGACGACCTTGTTCACCCTCTTTCTTGAGCTGTTCCAACTTAGGTGAAACAACCGTCAGAAGCTGCATAATAATTGCAGCTGAGATGTAAGGCATAATCCCTAAAGCGAAGATGGATAAACGCTCAAGGGCACCACCTGAGAACATGTTAAACATGTCTAGAATGGTACCCTTTTGCTGTTCGAACATCGCTGCTAAGGCAATCGGATCAATTGACGGAACAGGAACGTGCGTGCCCAGACGGTAAACAATAATTGCCCCGAGAACAAAAAGAATTTTGTTTTTTAAGCTGCTCATTCCAGTTGATGCAATTGAACTGTTCATCATTACGCTTCTACAGTGCCGCCAGCCGCTTCAATCGCAGCTTTTGCAGAAGCAGTTGAACGTAGACCAGAAGTTTTAACTGCTTTCGTCAGTTCACCTGAGTTCACAATTTTCACTTCTTTGATTTTTTCGCCGATCAAATCTGCTGCCTTGAGAGTAGCAATATCAATCACTTCCGCATCAAGCTTACAAAGGGTGTCTAAACGCACTTCCGTAACAAACTCAGCTTTACGTGAAGTAAAACCAACTTTAGGAAGACGTCTTTGCAAAGGCATCTGACCACCTTCAAAGCCGATACGAGGCATACCGCCAGAACGAGACTTCTGTCCCTTATGACCGCGACCACCCATTTTACCTAAGCCAGAACCCTGACCACGACCTACGCGTTTCGCAACTTTTTTAGCGCCATCCGCTGGTTTTAAAGTATTTAGTTGCATCTTATGCTTCCTCAACTTTAAGCAAATAGGAAACCTTATTGACCATACCACGGTTAGCAGGAGTATCAATAACGCTTACAGTTTGGTGCATTCTTCTTAGACCAAGACCAGATACGCACGATTTGTGCGCTGGTAAACGCCCAATTGGGCTTTTTACCAACGTCAATTTGATTTTTTTATCTGACATCTTACTCACCTACAATTTCTTGAAGTGTCTTGCCACGCTTAGCGGCAATACGCTCAGGGCTGCTGATTGAGGTCAAAGCATTCACGGTTGAACGAACTACGTTTACTGGACGCGTAGTACCAACACACTTACAAAGTACGTTGTGAACCCCAGCCGCTTCCAGAACAGCACGCATCGCACCACCGGCAATAACCCCAGTACCCTCAGAAGCAGGAAGCATAACAATGTTTGCTGCACCTTGCTTATAGTTAATTGGGTACTGGATAGTGCCATTATTCAATGACACCGATTTCATATTGCGGCGTGCTTTTTCCATGGCTTTTTTAATTGCAACAGGAACTTCGTTCGCTTTACCACTGCCATAGCCAACTTTACCTTCTCCATCACCTACAACGGCTAATGCAGAGAATGCAAAAATACGACCACCCTTAACCACTTTAGCAACACGGCGGATACCAACCAGTTTTTCGATCAGACCATCTTGGCCGTCTTGTAATTCATGTGAAGACATATTTTCCTTCCTTTAAAATTCAAGACCGTTTTCACGGGCTGACTCAGCTAACTGTTGAACACGACCATGGTACTTGAAACCAGAACGGTCAAAAGCCACCTTAGTAACGCCAGCCGCTTTGGCTTTTTCTGCAACCGCTTTACCAACGACTGCCGCTGCAGTTTTGTTAGAGCCATTGCTGATTTGAGATTTAACATCCGCTTGTACAGTAGAGCTAGAAGCAACAACCGTTAGACCATCGGCAGAAATAACTTGGGCATAAATGTGCTGAGTAGTACGGTGTACACACAGACGAGCCATTTTTAATTCTGCAATCTTGGCACGAGTTTTCTTAGCTCTACGAAGACGGGCTGATTTCTTATCCATACTTACTTCCAGCCTTATTTCTTCTTAGCTTCTTTACGTAAAATGCGCTCATCAGAGTACTTCACACCCTTACCTTTATAAGGTTCAGGTGGGCGGTAACCACGGATTTCCGCAGCTACTTGGCCAACAACTTGTTTGTTCGCGCCTTTTACAACAATTTCTGTTTGCGTTGGAGTTTCAACGGTAATCCCTTCTGGGATTGCGTGCTCAACAGGGTGTGAAAAACCTAAAGTCAGGTTCAACACTTTGCCTTGAGCGGCCGCACGGTAACCAACACCCACTAACTGTAGGCGTTTTTCAAAACCGTTCGTTACACCAATAACCATGTTATTGATGGTTGCACGAGCTGTACCAGCTTGTGCCCAACCATCCGCAAAACCTTCATTTGGTGCGCAGACAACCTTGCCATCATCAACTGCAATTTTCACTGCTTTGTTGAACGTCTGGCTTAGTGACGCTTTTGCACCTTTAACGGTAACTGTATTACCCTCTACTTTCACTTCAACGCCAGCAGGTAGGTTAACAGCAGCCTTTGCAATTCTAGACATAATTTAAATCCTTATGCTACGTAGCAAACAACTTCGCCACCAATTCCAGCAGAACGTGCTTGGTGGTCAGTCATAATACCCTTTGATGTTGAAATAACAGCGATACCAAGACCGCCAATAACTTTAGGTAACTCGTCTTTGTTTTTGTAAACGCGCAGACCAGGACGGCTTACACGCTTTACCATTTCGATTACCGGCTTGCCTTCGAAATATTTAAGATCGATTGACAATTCAGGCTTTCCGCCATTTTCACTTACGCTGAAAGAGGCAACATAACCTTCATCCGTTAATACTTTAGCAACCGCTGCTTTAACTTTTGAAGAAGGCATAACCACGCTAGCGTGACCAGCCAATTGACCGTTACGGATACGCGTTAACATATCAGCGATTGGATCAGACATACTCATAGATATTTATCCTTACCAACTAGCTTTTCTTAATCCAGGAACATCGCCTTGCATCGCCAATTGACGCAACATGTTACGCGATAATCCAAACTTTCTATACACACCGTGTGGACGGCCAGTAATACGACAGCGACGTTGCTGACGAACTGGAGAACCATCACGTGGTAATTTGCTTAGTGCATCTACTGCATCCATACGCGCGTCATAGTCGCTGTTAGGATCAGAGATAATTTTTTTGAGCTCAGCGCGCTTGGCAGCAAACTTCTCTACCAATTTGGTGCGTTTGGTTTCGCGAGCAATCATCGATAGCTTAGCCATTCAACGTTCCTCTTATTTCTTAAATGGGAAATTAAAGGCTTCTAAAAGCGCTTTCGCTTCATCGTTTGTCTTAGCAGAAGTCGCGAAGTTGATATCCATACCACGCACTTTATCTACTTTTTCAAATTCGATTTCAGGGAAAATAATTTGCTCTTTTAGACCCATTGAGTAGTTACCACGACCGTCAAACCCTTTAGCGTTAACGCCACGGAAGTCACGTACGCGAGGAAGCGCGATATTGACTAGACGATCTAGGAACTCATACATACGCTCGCCACGAAGCGTCACTTTACAACCCAAAGGATAACCTTCGCGCACTTTAAAGCTTGCAACTGACTTACGAGCAATGGTGCGAACTGCTTTCTGACCAGAAATCGCTTCCATATCCGCCACAGCGTTGTCTAAAAGTTTTTTGTCACCGATTGCTTCGCCCACACCCATGTTAATGGTGATTTTTTGAATCTTTGGGACTTCCATCGGAGATTTGTAACCAAACTGCTCCATCAATTTAGGAACAACTTGCTCTTTATAATAAGATTGTAGTCTTGCCATTTCTCTACCCTTTATTAAGCGTCAACCGCTTTACCAGTGGATTTAAAGAAACGGACCTTAGTTTCACCATCAACACGGAAGCCAACGCGATCAGCTTTGTTGGTTTCAGGATTGACTAGAGCCACATTTGACGAATCGATTGGCATCTCTTTTGAAACCACGCCACCTTGCACACCACTCATTGGGTTCGCTTTAGTGTGTTTTTTCACTAGATTAATACCATCGACTAATACTTTTCCGTTTGCCAACACAGAAGAAATCGACCCGCGCTTTCCTTTGTCTTTACCGGCAATGACGATTACCTCGTCACCTTTTTTCAAACGATTCATTACTTCTTCCTTATAGAACTTCAGGAGCTAATGAAACAATTTTCATAAACTTCTCATTACGAAGTTCACGAGTCACTGGTCCGAAGATACGCGTTCCGATTGGTTCATGCTTATTGTTTAGAATAACTGCCGCATTGCCATCGAATTTAATCAGAGAACCGTCTGAACGACGAATCCCTTTCGCGGTACGTACTACAACTGCGTTGTATACATCACCTTTCTTCACTTTTCCACGTGGTGCAGCTTCTTTAACGCTCACTTTAATAACGTCACCAACACTGGCGTATCGACGGTGTGAACCGCCAAGCACCTTAATGCATTGGACGACACGTGCTCCGCTGTTATCAGCAACTTCAAGCACTGTTTGCATCTGAATCATGGTGGGACTCCATCCATAAACTAAAAATTACAAGTAGCACAAAAGCCACCGAAGAGTGCAGTTCCAATTTGGCTTGCGTCTCAAAGGTGGCGTTTTGGAAATTGCGCGAATTATACCAGCTAAATCACGCAATTACTAATGAAAATTAAATTTTCACTTTTTCGTTGATTTGAACTAAAGTCCAAGACTTGTTTTTAGAAATTGGCGTAGTTTCCAAAATGGTAACCGTGTCGCCGATATCACAAGTATTGCCGGCATCATGCGCCATTACTTTAGAAGATTTCTTAACGAATTTTTTGTACTTAGGGTGTTTGATAAAACGGGCAACTTTAACCACGATAGAGTCGGTCATTTTGTTACTCACTACCACACCTTGAAGGGTACGGGATTTATTCTCTTGATCAGCCATCTCACTTACTCACTTTTTGACGAATGATGGTTTTTACTCGTGCGATAGTACGACGTACTTTTTTTAAAGCCGCAGAGTTAGACAACTGACCAGTTGAATGTTGCATTCTTAGGTTAAATTGCTCTTTGCGTAGCGCAAGCAATTCATTACGAAGTTCTTCAACTGACTTCTCGTTTAGTTCTTTCGCAGTCATGTTACATCACCGTTCTAGTTACAACTTGTGTCTTGAATGGTAGCTTAGCGGCAGCCAACGCGAACGCTTCCTGAGCTAGCTTCTCTTCGACACCTTGGATTTCATATAGGACGCGGCCCGGCTGGATTTGTGCAACCCAGTACTCAACGGAACCTTTACCTTTACCCATACGAACTTCAAGCGGTTTGTTTGTAATTGGTTTGTCAGGGAATACACGAATCCAAATCTTACCGCCACGTTTAATGTGACGTGTCATCACACGACGACCAGCTTCGATTTGACGTGAAGTCATGCGACCGCGCTCTAGAGCCTTAAGACCGAAATCACCAAAGCTAACTTTGTTTCCGACTTGCGCCAGACCACGGTTACGACCTTTTTGTACTTTTCTAAATTTTGTACGTTTAGGCATTAACATAGTGAGTTATCCTTTTATTTACGGCCTTTTTTGCCCTTAGAAGCGTCATTATCAAGAGCAAGCTTACCTAGCTTCTCGCCTTTGAAAATCCAAACTTTAACGCCGATTTTGCCGTAAGTGGTATCTGCTTCAAAAGTTGCATAATCAATATCTGCACGGAACGTGTGTAAAGGAACGCGACCTTCACGGTACCATTCGGCACGCGCAATATCCGCACCGTTTAAACGGCCAGAAACGTTCACTTTAATCCCTTCCGCGCCTAAACGCATTGCATTGCCAACCGCACGTTTCATCGCACGACGGAACTGAATACGCTTTTCAAGCTGCTGAGCAATTGACTCGGCAACCAATTTTGCATCCAACTCTGGCTTTTTAATTTCTTCGATGTTGATATTAACTGGCAAGCCCGTCATCGCAGAGATAGACTGCTTTAGCTTTTCAATATCTTCACCTTTCTTACCGATCACCACACCTGGACGAGCTGTGTGAACGGTTACGCGTACGCCGTTTGCTACGCGTTCAATATTGATCTGAGAAACCGAAGCGTGCGCTAATTTTTTTAGCAACTCGTTACGGATTTGAACATCGCTGATTAGAAAATCAGAATAGTTTTTACTATTCGCGTACCAGCGAGAATTCCAATCTCTCGTAATACCAAGACGAATCCCGACCGGATTAACCTTTTGACCCATTCTGATTCTCCTTATTTATCGCCGACAGTCACGGTAAGGTGACTTGTACGTTTAACGATACGGTTACCACGACCTTTAGCACGAGCGCGCATACGCTTGAGTACCGGTCCTTCGTTTACGAAGGCTGCAGTAACGGTAAGTTCATCAATATCCAAACCATGATTGTTTTCAGCGTTAGCGATTGCAGAGTTAAGCACTTGCTTAAACAATGCACCCGCTTTTTTATCGCTAAAGGCAAGGATATTTACCGCTTGCTCTACGCTCTTTCCACGGATTAAGTCAGCGACTAAACGCGCTTTTTGTGGAGAGATACGCGCAAATTTATGTGTAGCATTTACTTGCATTACCAGCTCCTATTAACGTTTCGCTTTCTTATCCGCAGCGTGGCCGCGGTAATAACGAGTCATCGAAAATTCACCCAGTTTGTGGCCAACCATGTTTTCAGAAACATAAACTGGAATGTGTTCTTTACCGTTATGTACGGCAATGGTTAGACCAATCATATCTGGAAGAATCATTGAGCGTCTTGACCAGGTTTTGATTGGACGCTTATTACCAGATTCTTGTGCCTCGATCACTTTTTTGTACAAGTGATGATCAACAAAAGGTCCTTTTTTAACTGAACGTGGCATCAGTGTCCTTCCTTATTACTTGCTGTGACGACGGCGTACGATCATGTTATCAGTACGCTTGTTGTTACGAGTCTTCTTACCTTTGGTTGCAACACCCCATGGCGTTACTGGGTGCTTACCGCGAGTACGACCCTCACCACCACCATGCGGGTGATCAACCGGGTTCATTGCCGTACCACGAACAGTCGGACGAATACCGCGCCAACGCTGTGCACCAGCCTTACCAAGCTTGCGAAGGCTGTGTTCTGAATTACCTACTTCACCGATAGTTGCTTTGCAATCTGCGTGAATTTTACGCAACTCGCCAGAACGCAACTTAACCAACACATAAGCACCATCTTTACCAGCGATCGAAACTGAAGCGCCAGCAGAGCGTGCAATCTGCCCGCCTTTACCAGGACGCATTTCAACGTTGTGAACAATGGTACCTACAGGAATGTTACGCAAAGGCAGTGCATTACCGACTTTGATTGAAACATGAGCACCTGACTCTACTGGATCACCTGCTTGCAAATTTTTTGCTGCAAGAATGTAAGCACGAGCGCCATCGGCATACTTGACAAGTGCAATGTGCGCAGTACGGTTTGGATCATATTCCAAACGCTCAATTACGCCTGGAACACCATCTTTATCACGTTTGAAATCGACCATACGGTAGAACTGCTTGTGACCGCCACCTTGATGACGCACGGTAATGCGACCTAGGTTGTTACGACCACCGTTTTTGTTTTTCTTCTCAAGTAAGGCAGCGTGTGGTTTGCCTTTATGTAGAGTAGGCTCAACAACGCTTACTACAAAGCGGCGACCTGGAGAAGTCGGTTTGGACTTTTTGACAATTGCCATCTTTGAACTCCTTACTCAGCAGCCGCAAAGTCAATTTCTTGGCCTGCCACTAAACGTACGATGGCTTTACGCACACCATTACGCTTACCAGCACGACCTTTAAAGACTTTGCGCTTACCCTTAATGTTAATCATGTTGACCGACTGGACTTTTACGCCAAATAGGCTTTCAACAGCGGCTTTAACTTCGGTTTTGGTCGCATCGGGAACGACTTTGAACACATACTGTTCTGAAGCATCAGCCATTACAGCCGCTTTTTCAGAAACGTGTGGCGCAACCAATACAGTTAGAATACGTTCTTGGTTCATGCGAACTGCTCCTCTAGTTGCTTCACTGCACCTTGAGTCATCACGACATTTTGGAAGCCAATCAGACTAACTGGATCGATAGAAGCTGCATCACAAACGTCCGCTGCATATAGGTTACGCGCAGACAAATACAAGTATTCATCAAAACCTTCGGTCACAATTAACGCATCCGAAACATTAAGTTGAGCAAGTTTTGCTTTGAATTCTTTCGTTTTTGGCGCGTCCACTTTGAAATCATCAACCACAATCAAGCGACCAGAACGGTTAAGTTCGGCAATAATTGAACACATCGCACCGCGATACATTTTCTTATTTACTTTTTGAGAGAAATCACGGTTGTGGCCAGGGAATGCACGACCACCGCCAACCCAAATCGGGCTACGAGTCGTACCGGCACGCGCACGGCCTGAACCTTTTTGACGCCAAGGCTTGGCACCACCACCACTTACTGCAGCGCGGTTTTTCTGACCTTTGGTTCCAGAACGGCCAGCGTTCATGTACGCTGTTACCACTTGGTGAACCAAAGCTTCATTAAAGTCAACACCGAAAAGAGCGTCAGAAACCGAAACGGTTCCGTTTTCTTTACCCGTTGCTAATTCAATTAATTTTAAATCCATCGTGCTCACCTTACTTCACAGCTTTACGAACAATAACTGTACCGTTATTAGCACCTGGGATTGCGCCTTTGATCAGTAATAGACCATTTTCGACATCCACTTTGACTACATCTAAGTTCAGTGTTGTTTGACGGACATTACCCATATGTCCAGACATCTTCTTACCTTTGAAGACGCGACCTGGAGTTTGGTTTTGACCGATAGAACCGTTTGAACGGTGAGACACAGAGTTACCGTGGGTAGCATCTTGCATACCAAAGTTGTGACGCTTAATCCCGCCTTGGAAACCCTTACCTTTTGTCGTGCCAGTAACATCAACAACAGGAATGTCGGAAAAACGCTCGACTGTCATTTCAGAACCAACTTCTAGACCAGCAACTTCCTCTGCATTCGCACGGAATTCCCATAGTCCAGTCCCTGCTTCGACACCCGCTTTCGCAAAATGACCTGCAGCAGGCTTATTAATGCGGCCTGCATGCACAGAACCGGTGGTAACTTGGATGGCTGTATAACCGTCAGTTTCCAGTGTTTTGATTTGGGTGATGCGGTTAGGTTCAACTTGAACCACAGTAACCGGAGTCGAAACACCTTCATCGTTAAAAACACGAGTCATTCCGATTTTTTTACCAATGATACCAATACTCATATCATTAACCTCATTATTATCAAAGTGCCAGTCATTACGATTGATGACTAACGTTGCGCGTTAAATTAACGCAGTTCCAATTGAACATCTACACCGGCTGCAAGGTCTAGCTTCATCAAAGCGTCAACGGTTTTATCCGTTGGATCAACGATGTCTAGCATGCGCTTGTGCGTACGAAGTTCGTACTGATCACGAGCGTCCTTGTTGACGTGTGGAGAGATCAAAATTGTAAAACGCTCTTTGCGCGTCGGCATTGGAATAGGTCCGCGAACCTGAGCGCCAGTACGCTTAGCAGTTTCCGTAATTTCACGTGCAGACTGATCGATCAAGCGGTGATCGAACGCCTTTAAGCGAATACGAATGTTTTGAGTCGCCATAACATTTCTCTCAAATTAATCACTAGAAAAACAAGTCAAAATTTGCTTGCAAACTAAGGTCGTGAATTATATCAGCATTTTTTTTAAAAACAACTATTTAGCAGCGAATAAAAAAGGGAGCCAAAGCTCCCTTTTTCTCGTACTTTTTTAGCCTAAGCTAAAGTCGATTGGGCAAAGAATCACTCAAGAATCTTAGCAACAACGCCCGCACCAACTGTACGTCCGCCTTCACGAATCGCGAAACGTAAACCTTCTGACATCGCGATTGGGTTGATCAATTCA
>JAFGXP010000033.1 GCA_016936535.1 Thiotrichales bacterium
ATCAGGAGCTTTTTGATGTTGGATATTTATGGCACCTTACTGAACAGCCGTCTGATGATTGGCAGTGCGCTCTATCCTTCGCCACAAATCATGCAGGAAAGCATCATTGCATCAGGTGCGGAAGTGGTTACTCTCTCTTTAAGCCGACAGAATCCTCAGCAGGCGGGCGGCGAGATTTTCTGGAACTTGATTCGTTCGCTGGGCTTAAAACTGCTGCCGAATACGGCGGGCTGCCATTCCGTTAAGGAAGCTGTGACGCTGGCAAAAATGAGCCGAGAGCTGTTTCAGACCGATTGGATTAAGCTGGAATTAGTCGGTGATGATTTTAATCTGCAACCTGATCCGATTGATTTAGTCAGAGCCACGGAGATTTTATTGCAAGACGGCTTTAAGGTATTACCTTATTGCACAGATGATGTGGTAATTGCACGCCATCTGGTTGAGTTGGGCTGTAAAGTGATTATGCCCTGGGGTTCGCCAATTGGAACCGGTAAAGGCTTGCTGAATCCTTATGCTCTGCAAGCCATTCGCGATCGCTTTCCCGAAATCACGATGATTATTGACTCTGGAATTGGCCTGCCATCTCATGCCCTGCAGGCGATGGAGTTAGGCGTTGATGGTATTTTGCTCAATACTGCAGTGGCGCAGGCACAACAACCGCAAAAAATGGCTAAGGCGTTTCGACTGGCCATTGAAGCGGGGCGCTTAGGCTATGAGGCTGGGCCCATGCGTGCTAAAAATCAGGCCAGCGCCAGTACTCCAACTTTGGACTCACCGTTTTGGCATCACAATGGTTAGCCTAAAACAGTCATTCCAATGATTGAAAACCTTATCGAGCCTGAATCCGCACCAGAGCACCGAAAAGCGGATGATCGAAATAGTGCAACTCGCCATTGGCCATTTTTCGTTTTTCTTTGAGCTGAAAACGCCACTGGTCAGGGAGTTGGGATTCGGGGATTCCCTGCCGAGCAGCAAAATCCGCCCGTACTGAATTGGGAAGGGTGCGCGCTAGGGTTAAGTTCATATCAAGATGGGCAAAACGGGTTTTATAAAGACCGATCGTGCCAGACAAATAACTATTACCCTGGTAATGGTCAACCAATACTTTTGGGCCATTGGCGCGGTTTGGGGCATTTTGCGACCAGCTCTGGTGATAAATAACCCGATAACCGGTTTGCATCTTGCGAGCTAAATCACTCATCTGAAGACTTTCTGGGCGTAAAAACAGTGGAGCACGGTTGAATTGATTATCAGCCGTGGTATTTTGCGTGCTGATTGGAGACAGATTGGGACGCCAGTTTTCTTCCCCCCAGCCTTTCGTCCCTAAGTGCTCAAAAACAATTACTTCAACTTGGTAACGAGCTTCAGCATAGGCCAAATTGCCAAGGAGCATGCTTGTTATCGCCAAGAGCGAAGCGGCGAACCAGCGGCTAAGCTTGGCTCGGCGAGAGAGCGGGGCAGTGGGAAGGTAATTCATGCAAGACTTATCCGTTTAATCAGCTGTTTAAGCGCTTTAACGCGCGATTCAAGTGTGGGCATTGTATCGAAAAACTTCAATTCGCTTTGCCCTTTCAATTGATATTTTTTCGGATGACGTTGAATCAGTTCAATTAATTTGAGGGGGTCAATCGCGGGCGCTTGATTAAACACCACACGCAGCATGGCCTCAGATCCATCAATTTTGATAATGCCAAGGGGTTCTGCCAACAATTTGATTTCGGTCACGGCGAGTAGGTTCTTGGCTGCTTCTGGCAAGAGACCAAAACGGTCAATCATTTCCACCTCAAGCTCGTAGAGCGCATCCGCGCTTTCGGCGCTGGCGAGTCGTTTGTACAGAACCAAGCGACTGTGCACATCGGGTAGGTAGTCTTCGGGAATCAGCGCCGCTTCATCCAAATCGACTTCGCAACCATGATACAACTGAGTGTTTAATTCCGGCTGTTTACCCGACTTTAAGGCCTTAACCGAACGCTCTAAGATTTCACTGTAAAGGCCAAAGCCGACCTCTTGTATTTGCCCCGACTGTCCGGAACCGAGTAGTTCTCCGGCGCCGCGAATTTCTAAATCGTGACTGGCTAACATAAAACCGGCTCCTAGCGTATTGTGCTTGCTAATGGCAGACAGACGTTTTTCGGCATCTTTTGTCAGGCTGGCCGGGTCGCCGGTAAAGAGATAGGCATAGGCTCGGTGATGTGAACGACCCACCCGTCCACGCAATTGATGTAGCTGCGCCAAACCAAACTTATCGGCACGGTGAATCAAAATGGTGTTGGCCGTTGGAATATCGATACCGGTTTCAATAATGGTGGTACAAACCAGGATATTAAACCGACGATGGTAAAAATCTTCCATCACAGTTTCCAGTTGTTTTTCGTTCATTTGCCCGTGGGCAAAGGTAATTTTGGCCTCGGGAATCAATTCTTGCATCTGCTGAGTCATGTACTCAATTCGATCGACTTGGTTAAACAGCAGATACACTTGGCCGCCTCGGCGAATTTCACGCAGACAGGCTTCGCGCACGGTTTGCGGTTCCCACTGCTGAACAAAGGTTTGTACCGCTAAGCGCTTGGCCGGCGCGGTGGCGATAATCGACAGATCACGCAGATCATTCATAGCCATATTTAAGGTACGAGGAATTGGGGTGGCCGTCATGGTCAGCACATCGACTTCAGCACGCACCTTTTTCAATTGCTCTTTATGACGCACGCCAAAACGGTGTTCTTCATCAATAATAATCAGCCCAATATTGTGATAGCGCACCTCTTTTTGCAGCAGCTTGTGTGTGCCAATCACAATATCGACCTTACCTTCGGCCAAATCGGCCAAGGTATTTTTTTGTTCATTGGTACTTTGAAAGCGGGAAAGCGCTTCGATACGAATCGGCCAATCCGCAAAGCGATTTCGGAAATTTTCCAAATGTTGTTGTGCTAAAAGGGTCGTGGGTACTAAAACGGCTACCTGATGTCCATCATGCGCAGCAATAAAGGCCGCGCGCATGGCGACTTCGGTTTTACCAAATCCAACGTCACCGCAAACCAAACGATCCATGGGTTTGGGCGAACGCATATCGGCTAACACCGATTCAATCGCCAAGTATTGATCGGGGGTTTCTTCAAATGGAAAGGCGGAGCAGAATTGGGCGTAAGCCGCTTCATCGATGTTAAAGCCGTAGCCTTTGCGAGCAGCCCTTTGTGCATAAATATCCAGCAGCTCGGCGGCCACATCATGGGCTTTTTGTGCTGCCTTGAGTTTGGCTTTTTCCCATTTATCGCTGCCCAGTTTATGCAAGGGCGCACTTTCCGGCGTTGCCCCGCTGTAGCGGCTGATTAAATGCAGTGAGCTGACCGGGACATACAACATGGCGGCCTCGGCATATTCGATTTTTAGAAATTCATGTGCCACTCCGCGCAGTTCCATTGACTCTAAGCCAAGATATCGACCGACGCCGTGGTCCAGATGAACAATCGGACTGCCAACATCTAACTCAACAAGGCTGGCAATCGCACTGTCGAAATCGCTGTTTTTGCGAACGCGCCGTCGTTTTTGTAAGACGGCTTTACCAAAGAGGTCCGCTTCGGTAATCAGGCAAAAATTTTCAACGTAAAGCGACGACTCCAAGGGCGCAACGAGCATCGCGCTGGGCAGGGGTTTAGCGATTGCCCCAGCAGGTTGGCCGCTTAACCATTGTTCATATTCTTGCCAATCGGCACAGAGGGTGGGCGGCGAGACTTGAGAAGCGTCTAAATGCTTTTGCAAAATGGCCAAAAGGGTTTCGCGACGACCCGTTGATTCTGTACAGAACACTACCGGTACCGATAAGCCATGCAGAAAGGCATTTAACGGTTTGAGGGGCGCCTCACTGTGGCGGTCCACTCGAATATCTGGTAAGGGTTGGATGTTAAAAAGATGGTTCGGCTTGGCGGGCATTTGGCTGGGAATACTAATGCGATGAAAAGCCTTAAGACCGCTCATCACCTCTGGATAGCTAAGCAGCAAATCATTGGGTTTAATGAGCGGGTAATCGCGGTTGTACTGTCCAACTTGGTAGCGCTCTTGATATTCTTTGTGGTTTTGCTCAATCGCCACGTCGATTTTTTCAAAATCAATTACGACCGTTTCGGCGGGTAAATGATCGCTCAGTGCGCTTAGATGCGGATGAAAAAACGGCAAATAGTATTCTAAGCCGCCGGAAGCATCGCCTTGTGCGACTTGTTGGTACACCCGAGTATTTCGCGCTTCATCACCAAAATAGAGTCGAAATTGCTGTTTAAAAAGGTCAATTTCCTCTGGGCTCAGGTTAAACTCTCTGGCCGGCAGCAATTGTATGGCGTTTATCTGCTCAAGCGTGCGTTGCGTTTCGGGATCAAAGCTGCGGATGGTTTCAATTTCATCGTCAAGCAAATCTAAACGGAAGGGCGTTTTGGAACCCATTGGAAACAGATCAATCAGGCCGCCACGAACGCTGTAGTCGCCATGCTCCATTACTTGGCTGACACGCTGGTACCCAGAACCAGAAAGCTGCTCAATCAAACGTTCTGGTTGGATGCGATCCCCCGTTTTACATAAAAAGGTATGACGCGCTAAATACGACTTGGGTATGAGCGGCTGGCTGAGCTGATTGGCGCTGACAATCAGAATCCCTTCTTGGATTTGTGAGAGGCGGTACAGTGTTTTTAAGCGTTCGGAAATCAGGTCTTGGTGCGGGGCAAATTGGTCATAGGGTAAGGTTTCCCACTCTGGCAAACGCAAAAGCGGCACCTGGACTTTGTTTTGCAAGAAATAGCCAATTTGTTCCTGTAATAGGTTGGCTTGCTGCGAGTCGTTTGCAACGACCAAACAAAACGGCTGTTGCCGTTGCAGTTGACAGACAAAAAGCGAGCTGGCACTCAGGTTGAGTGGGCTAGTAATCGAGTGTTGCCCCTGTAAACGAAACGGGCCAAGCGGGTAAAAATCGAGGGATTGTTTAGCCATGCGCGAACTTCACTGCTCCAAAAGCGTTTGCATCAAAAGGCCACATTCTAAACTACCCCTGCTGGCTTGTCCGCTGTTTGTTTTGCACCATTGAGTGCATTTTGCCAAGAGAAAATGAGGAATAAATGGGAAATTGGGCTTTTAATTGGGTGCAGTTATTAAGTCACAATCTAGCGGCTTTAGGGCGACGCTTTGTGGCATTGGCCTGCCTGATGTTGTTGGGACTTTTTACCTTTGACTGGTCGGCCTTGCTGCCACATGCTATTTGGTTGTTTGTGGCTCTTTTACTCAGTAGCCTGCTTTTTGCTTGGCAGGCGGAATCCTTGCGCACGGCTTTGGTGTTGTTCTGTTTAATGAGCAGCACGCTGTTATTGTTGTTTGGCTTGATGGGGTGGTTGAGTTTATCTTTACCAGAGCAAGGCATTCTGCCACTGCTGGTTGTCATGATGATGACCAGCGCCAATCTGGTGCATCTGCTGAATACGTTGCTAAAAGAAATGGCGCGCGGCCTCTTCCAATTTGATGCACTTGCCGAAGCCTTAAAACTGAATTTACAACCAATATGGCTTTCTAACCTGACGACAGTGGTTGGATTTGCTGTCGCTGCTTGGCTGAATCCGGCGTGGGAAACGATTGCCTGGATTGTTCTCTTAGGCGCGTTGCTGAATGGTTTTTTGTTACTCACGTTTCTACCGCTAATCTTATTACGCTATTTTTTGGAGTTTCGGGTTGGCAATAGCCGAGATCGAGAAGGGTTACGTTCTTTGATGAGGTTTTTGAACATTCAACCGCGCTGGCGCAAGGTGCTGATTGTGTTGTCATTGGCCGGATTTGTGCTGTTGTTGAGCGTGCATTGGCCACTTTGGTGGCAAAGTTCTTTTATTCTTTTGCTTGGTGTATTTGCTTTACTGTTTCAACTCTATTGGCGGCGGATGATTTGGGTTGGAATGGCGCTTTGGTTAGTCACATTAGCATGGTTACTTGCGCTAAGCTTGGGTCGGCTTCTGCCGACAGATTGGCTAATCCATTCAGATTGGGTTCTTAGCTCCTTATTGATGATGGGGTTGGTGGTCGATGAAGCGGTGCATTTTTTTAGCCGCTTTGTCCGAGCCCAACGCAGCGTATTTGGCCAGTCTGCTGCGGCCGTGCGCTATGCAATGGCCAGTGTTGGGCGACCAATCTGGATAACCACCTGCCTACAAAGCGTGATGCTTGGATTGTTGTTATTTCATTCAGACCCAGTGCTGCAGGGCTTTGCTTGGCTGGGTCTGTTTGGGCTCTGGTCTGTGACTTTCTTAGTCTTGTTGTGGCTGCCAATTCTTTTGGCAAAACCGACGCTCTCACCCAAAAATTCCCCATAAATAAAGAAATGACACGAGTTCCACTCGCCTTATTGAAAATTTTTATTTCTATTTTCGATGCAAATCCATCACTATTCATGCTGCTTTTGTGGCATCGGCCATTTGCTTGCCGTGCCACAGGTCTTTACTTAAAACAGAAAAATAACTAAAAGAGGTTAGCATGGCAACAGTTGTAATTGTGGGGTCGAGCACCGGTGGTTTACCCATGGCCTATGACATTCGTAAACATTTAGATCGCGGCCATACGGTAAAAGTAGTCAACGCCGTAGAAGAGTTCAGTTTTGTTCCTTCCAATCCCTGGGTCGCCGTCGGATGGCGCAAACCAGAAGATATCTCCTTTAAATTGGAGCCGCATTTAAGCCGTAAGGGCATTGAGTTCTATCATCAAACCTGTACCAAAATTGAACCGGAACAGAATCACATCACGCTACAAGACGGGACTCAGTTGGCGTATGACTATTTAATTTTGGCAACCGGCCCTGCATTAGCCTTTGATGAAATCCCGGGATTTGGACCAAAAAGCCATGGCGGGAATACTGTTTCGGTTTGTACCACTCCACATGCTGCAGAAGCCTATGAGCAGTGGGAAGCGTTTTGCCAAGACCCAGGACCGATTGTCGTGGGTGCAGTACAAGGGGCCTCTTGTTTTGGCCCAGCCTATGAGTTTGCCATGATTATGGAAACCGATCTTCGCAAACGTAAAATCCGCAACAAAGTACCAATGACGTTTGTCACAGCTGAACCCTACATTGGTCATTTAGGATTAAATGGCGTGGGCGATTCCAAAGGTTTAATGGAAGGGGAAATGCGCAGCCGTCATATTCATTGGATTTGTAATGCAAAAACGACCAAAATCGAAGATGGCATTCAATATGTGGATGAGCACGACCTACAAGGTAATGTGATTAAACAGCATCAGCTGCCGTTTAAATATTCCATGATGTTGCCGGCGTTTAAAGGTTCTAAATTTTTGTGTGAGCAGGTCGATGCCGATCCTAGCAAAATGGGTGGCCCTTTGGTTAACCCCCGTGGCTTTGTAAAGGTCGATCAATACAGCCGTAATCCAACTTATAAAAACATCTATGCGCTTGGTGTGGGAATCGCCATTCCACCCGTTGATACAACCTGTCCTGTTCCCTGCGGTACACCCAAAACCGGTTTGATGATTGAATCCATGGTGACCGCAATTTGTCACAATATAGAAGCCAATTTAAAAGGGCAGGATCCTTGTGAAGAGCCGACTTGGAACACGGTTTGTTTGGCGGATATGGGTGACTCTGGTGCGGCTTTTGTCGCCTTGCCTCAAATTCCACCCCGCAATTTAACTTGGGCGAAAAAAGGCAAATGGGTTCACCTAGCGAAAATCGCCTTTGAAAAATACTTTATCCGTAATATGAAAGCCGGTAATTCTGAACCGATTTATCAGAAGTACATTATGAAAATGCTGGGCATTAACCGTCTAAAATCGGATAACTAAGCCTAAAAAATCCGTTTAAATGGGCTTGTGCAGAGCAAAATCTCTCTCGATCCGTTTACAACACAAAACACCCGCTTACCCGTCTCTGACGGGTTTTTTTCGTTCAAATACAGCGTAAAAGAGGAGTAAAGGCATAGCTGGACATAAAAAAACCCAAGGCTTGCTTGGGTTTTGATTGAATCAGACATAAAGAAGAGATGACATAAAGAGAAGAGATGACATAAAGACATCTTGAA
>JAFGXP010000034.1 GCA_016936535.1 Thiotrichales bacterium
GAAGCACTGGAATAAATAAATAGATCGTAGTTATCTATCAAACCAACGTCGATGGCTCCGGATAGCCAGGTTTTATCTGTAATGTGATAACTCCCACTACCCAATAAGGATACTTGGTACAACAGGAAAGCCTCCGGTCCACCATAACTGCCCGAGAAAGTCGGTGTGACATTGTATCTAAGGGCCTTAAGCGGCTCTTCATAAACTTTATTTTCTTGTGGCAACTTATCAAATTCATTGAATTGCGTAGAATCAAGCACTTCACCAGCTTCAATTTCTAACGATACAGCACGATGGAACTTATCGCGGTCAATTGAAACCGTGTTCACGTCCAAGCCATTATTGCGCTCGATGAAATTAAACGTTTCTAGTGACGGATCAAGTCGATTGGTCAAAACCCTGGAAGCGCGCCCAATCCCTTTTGCCTTAGCGATATAGGTGGTTTGATCGCCCACTAACGTAATCGCCTTATCCTCCAAATAAATCGCTGTTGAACAGAAGCCGGACTGATCGCAAACATCCTGTGAAAGTTTTTGCCAACTTTCCACTTTGCTGGTTTGAGGTCTTTGCCAATCAACCATCTCCGGTTTTGTATCCAATACTTTTAGCGCCTTACTTTCGCTAACATTCGTGCGTAACGTCACACCCAACATTACCTGATTGCCTCTGGCATAACCCAGATGCACATCCAACCCATTGGCTGGCGAATAGACCATACCGATATTAAAAGGTGACACCTGCTCAAACACGTTCCCCTTGGGTTCATTTTGATAGTCATTGGCATCGTATTCCATTTTCAACACCAACGGCCAATCTTCAAAATGGTAACTCGTGCCTGCAAAAAGCGACATTTTTTCGCCTGCAAAAAAAACAGTAGGGTCAATGGTACCGCCTTTGCCGGTATCCGTTTCACGCGATTTATAGGCATCAAAAAGTTCAGCTAAGGGGTTTGCAAAATCTCCGCGGCTGGCCATATATCCCCAACCTAAACCTAACGAAAGATCCCAGCGCCCCCACTGCTTGCTCGCTACCAGATATTCCGCCGAGAACAGACCTGTGCCGCCCACATCACGAATACCCACGGAAACTTCAGGCCAGTAATAATCCTCTTCCCACAAACGTGCCTTGATATCGACGGACTTATCTTTATACCCCTGAGTCAAAGTACCGCCATACGTTCGATTCTCAATATCCGTATATTTAAATAAGACTTCCAACCAAGGCAAGGGTTGTCCAAAGACAACATAGCGGTTATAGGGATAAATGTGGGACAGGTGAACCCCCCATTCGCCGTCCTGATTCATGCGTGCAGTTGGGTTTTCAATCAAACCGACACCACCGGATACCGATTGAGTCTGCTTTAATGTTTCAGCTTGGCACGTATTCAAAAACGTGCCAAAAGCCAAACACAAAACGGAAATGGCAGAATACGTCCTCATGGGTAAATCACCTGTGTCGCCAACCATTGCGTGAGTTTTTTATGAAATGTCTCCGACTCCACCTGACCATCCGAAGCGTTAAACACCGCCGGTTTTAGCGGGGCAACAATCCAACTTCCCGGTGAAGGATAATGTGACTCATACGCCCAATAACCCACCCGTTGATGCTCAACAGCGCCGTTGGCATGCACCACATATACCCAGCCCTTTTCATAAAATGGTTTCAAACCATTTTTACCCCAATAATCCGTTAAAGATGATGCGGAAAAAAATGCCATATCCGCCTGCTCAAATCCCCAAAAGTGAATACGTTGCGGAATTTTAGGAAACAAAAAGGTACTATCACTTACAACCAAGCGGTTTTTAAGAGGGCGCACCGCCACCCTAAAAGCATCGGCATCAAACGGCGCATAACGCCCCGTCACAGGCATCGCTTCCACCTGATCTTTTAACAAGCGTAAATGCAGCTTCAGCTCTTCGCTGTCCGCATATTTATGCAACGTTGTCAGGTCATCAAGAAGTGCTTTTTTAAGTTTTTCTTGTTCTGGTTTCTTTGCGTCAACCAACCAAGATACGCCGGGAACATAGGCACACCGTTCAACATTGGCAAACTGAAATAAATCAAATAATCGTTGAGGATGTTCGACGGCAAAACTGCCCTGCTTCTGAACGCAGCCTTTAAATGTCACTGTAAACCCTTCAACGGCTTGAGAGAAGACGGGGAGTAAGCACATTAACAAACCGACATAAAGGCCAACCTTTATTCGGTGCTTACTTTTTAGAAGGGCAGGTTTTACAAAACTCATGGATATAAAACCTCTTTCCAGGGCTTGAGAACCTGATAATAGGTCAAAGGCGCGGTAGGCCACCACTGCTGTTCAGACTCCCAAACATAATAAGAGTCCGGCAACACCCAATAATGATTGGTATGCTCAAAACCCAACGTCTTGATTGATACCGACTCGGTAAAATGCAACATGGTTGCAGGCTGTCCCCAGTATTCCCGCTGCACAACACCTTCAAAAGCCAAAACAGCTTGCCCCAAAACCTTAAAGCGATGAGCGGTATCATTGTCTACTTCAAAAGCAGCCTTAACAGCTTTAAAACAATGTGCGGCACGAAAATTGTAATTGGCAAACAGCGGACTGATTTCGATGCGTGACAGGTCCAAACCTGGCACATAGAACTGTGAAAAGCGTCCGTCAAAGGTCGTCAAACTAAAACCGTCGGCACTGTGCCATTGCTGCCCCAAAGAGGTGTGCATAGCCAAAACCATTGTTCCCAACCCGCCGCCATCAACATCCACTTTAAGCGATGCATATTTCAAGCTTTGTGCGGCATTTCTATCATCAAATGCCTCAACTTGAGGGCGGGCTATGGACCACAATTTGGCGACCGCATCGGTCGATACATTTTTTTCACTATTCTGCTTATCAGACACAACAGAACAGGCCGGCAATAAAAGAACCGACAGAGAAAATAGAAGGAAAATTAAAAATTTCATAGGCATGAAAAAAGCCGCAGAAATTGCGGCTTTTGTGAATAAACAAGCAAAAGCTTACTTAGCAGTGGTGGTTGTGGTGTTTTTATTGTCGTCACGTAAAGCCGCAACAGCAACTCCGGCTACTACTACACCCGCTGCAATTGCGCCTGCACCGATTCCAATGCCACCTGCAGCAGCCGCACCGGCTGCACCAGCACCCGCTGCTGCACCTGCTCCAGCACCACCAGCACCAGCACCAGCACCAGCACCACCTGGAGCACCTGCACCAGCACCTGGAGCACCCGCACCAGCCGCTTGAGCGTAAGAAGCACCACTAGACAGCGTTAGTGCCGCCGCAAACAAAACAGAAAGTACATTTTTAGTTTTCATATCCCATCACCTTTTTATTACATTAAACGTAAAAAACACATCAATTACATACCATTACCAATAACAGGCAATAGTAATCCTTAGCAGAATGTTACCCGATTTCGTTAGGTTTTTCTCTCAAAATATCTATTTTTTTCATGGCCTTGAGTTCATCTAATCAAATACGATGCGGGTATGCTTGGTTTGAAGTCCGTGCGTCTTGATAAACCCGGCCGCGGTTTCAATAATATATTGTGTCTTCTCCGCCGCATAGATAGGACATTTCTCAGTGAGCGGACAAGGCTCAATCTCGCTGAACATGGCCACCACATGGCCCTTTTCATTCACAAAAATGGCATCAATCGGTATCAGCATATTCTTCATCCAGATACCACGGCGCGCTTCTTTCGGGTATTCCAGCAGCACACCTTCGTTTTCCGCCAGCTTGGCTACAAACATCAACCCCCTGGCCTGTTCAGTTTCATTAAGCAGCCTTTCAAGCTTAAGCTCAACTAAAATCTGTTCATGCAGAGGAGATTCCAGCGCCAAGTTCACTATACGGTATTGCTTGGCATCCAACGAAGAACAACCCTGCAACAACAAAAATGAACAGGCCACGCCAAAGGCGATTACGTTAGCCAAATGTCTCATAAAGCGATTCAACACCAACCCGGCTTAATCTTTCTCGGTTACGGATGAACCGCTACGGACATTCAGAATCAACGCCATAAAAATCGACAGCATCAAACCCAATACAAAACCGACCGCCACCATCAGCGCCTTTTTGGGGCTGGCGGGCTGGTCGGCGACAATTGCCGGGTCAATCACCTTATAGACATACTCGGGATGCACGCGTGCAAAGGTGACCTTTTTCATCTCTTGCTCAATCAAGGAGAGCGCCATATTGCGAATATCCGCCAACTGCATGGTCGGCAGCTTTTCCTGCAGATAAGCAATTACGTTTTCGGACGCTTTAATGGCTTTTTCACGCAGGAGCTGATCCACCTCATGCACTAGATCATTCGCCCAGAACTGGGCTTGAACCGCATCCGACCAAGTCACTTTGACCGAGACCATACCACTGTCTTTTTCTTCGGAAATCTGCACCAACTCTTTGAATTGTTTGACTGCTTCCTGCATGCTCGGTTCGCCGGAGGCATTGGCCTGCGCTTTATCGGCAGGCGAGATGCCATCTCTAAAGGTCATCGCCTCAAACGCTGCCATTTTAGCGTTTGTGATTAAACTTTCCTCCGTTTTGCGCCACATTTGTGCATCGCTATCCCACCGGGAGGCAAACAGCACCGGCTTGAGATTGTGCTTGGCAATATATTCCGATAAAAACTGATACGACGTCAGAATCGCCTTGGCCTCTGCCACCTTGCTTACACCGTCTTTGGAAGAAGGAAGCGAAATTCCCGCCAAACTCGCCAAACCGCCGTATTTTGCCATTAGACCCGCGGTAGAATCACCCTCGCCAACCGGTGCCAATAAGACTTTGGATTCGTATTTTGGCGTCATATTCAAGGCCGCCACCGCGGCCGCTAACGTCACTAAAAAGGTCATGGTAAAGATAAGCGCTTTACGCTTCACCAATCCGCGCCAAAGTTCGGCCAGATCGATTTCATCATCCGCTATATCACTGCGGACAACTTGCCCTTTCAGCAACATCTCCAACGCCTCTTTATCCAAACAGACCGAATGGTGGGCAGTCTGAGAGTTATCGGCTTGCGCCGGTTTTGCTTCTGCGGATTTCTGCAAATTTATCTCCTGCATCGCTTACCACACCCCAATCGTATTCAGCGTAGCCGCCGTAATCGCAAAGTTTGAAAGCACCTTAGTGATCGATGTCCAGGTAAACAGGGCGTTCATTCGCTCGATATCCATCGGCACCACAATGGTGTCGCCAGGCTGAACTTTTAGGTTATCAAACGATGAGAACAGGCCGCCGCTGTAGGTTTCGATAGAACCATCCCCGTGGACGATGTAAATCGCCCCATCATCTGCGCGCTTCGTAATACCGCCGGCATTTTCCAAATAAGCCTCGACGCTTAAAGAGGGCTGGTAAAGCAGAGAAGCGGTTCGCGCCACCTCACCCATCACCACCACCTCAGAGGAGCGCTTAGGCACAAATAACTCATCGCCGTCACGAATTTCCAGATTCATGCTTGACTGGTAACGCTCTTCGTTTTCGGGCGTCAGGCCGATAACCAAGCGCCCTAACGCAGGCGTATTCTTAATTTTGGTAATCAGCGACTGCCCCATCTGTGCAATTGAAGCGCCGGTGTCTTTTTCCAAAATCGGCGCATCGCTTTTTAACGCCATCAACAAGTTTTTTTCCAATTCATCAGCCAGCATCGACAATTCGCGCTGCTCCTTCTCTTTCAACGCCTTACGCGTGAAGACCGCATTTCTAGGCTCTGCCCATTGCGTAAAACCGCCTGCACGTTTCAATACGCTCTCCAAAGTGTCGCCCGATTCAATGACATAGGTTCCGGGGAAACGCACTTCGCCTTTAATAACAATTTGGCGGGTTGAATCCGACCAGTCCGACACTTGCTTAACCATCAAGGCATCACCCGGTTGCAGCGTAATATTTTGTGCGGTTTGTCCGACCAGTGCATCGGCAAGGTTAATCACCAAACGCTGCACCTCTTTCTGCTCTCCGTTCACGAGCTTATATCTGAAAATTTCCGCCTGTTTAGTCATGGCCGAAGCATTTAAACCACCGGCCAAGGCAATCAAGTCGGTCACGCGCATCTGCTCGGTTAACGGATAACTGCCGGCAAACCTCAATTCGCCCAGTGCCTGAACGCTTCCCGGCATTTGATCCTGTTGGCTCTGCTCCTGAACCCATTGGGCAAACTGTGCCAGAGCCTGCTCACGGCTGTTGCCATCTGTTTTTGATAAGACCCAGAGCTGGTCACGCGGTTCCAGTGGCATGGCGTTGCCGGTAGTTTGCTCTTTCCAGTTCAACCGAATAAAACGGTAATCCTCAGAAATACCGGCCTGTCTAACCAAAACCATGTTTTCAATATCGGCATCCTTTTTAAACCAAGCCTCACTTGGTAACAAATCGGCCACCGTCAAGCCGGAGCGCCATTCGTATTCTGCTTCTCTTGCCACCGCACCTTTCAGCTTAATTGCCTTATCGAGCATAGTTTTAACTGGCTCTACCAAAATCTGATCGCCACTTAATACCACCCGATTGGCATCCTCGGTACGGTTTAAGTCAAAATCAAACCATTTACGGCTGCCGTTTTCCTGAATACGCGACAAACGAATTTTCTGCTGCAATGCATTCGGCTTTAACCCCGACAAGCCCAGCAACTGCTTAAGTGTAGTTTGTTGATTTAACTCATACGAAGCCGGGCGAGTTACCTCACCGGCAACCACCACCTGCGATCCGACCTTGGGAATAAAAATGGTATCGCCGGGCTGTAAACGTACATCGTTAGAGGTGTCGCCTTTTAGCAAAAAGTCATACAAATCCAATGTTTTAACCAACTTACCGTTGCGCTTCAACTGCACATGGCGGTAAGAACCCGACTTGCTGAGGCCGCCGCTGACGTACAAAGCGTGCGACAAGGTCGCCATGCCGCTTACCAGATAGGAACCGGGCGCTCTCGATTCCCCCAACACAAACACGCGGAACGAACGCAACTCGCCCATATTCACGTAGGCATTTACGCCCACGCCCAGCGCCTGCACCTTTTGCAGCAACAGTGCCTTAGCTTCACTAAAGCGCATGCCCGCCAAATTAACTGGACCCACCTCAGGCAAAACCACCTGGCCATTGCGATCAATCACCAACTGCAGGGTTTGAGTTTTAGTGCCAAACAGCGACACAATAATCTGGTCACCCACGCCCAGCACATAGTCGGTCGGCACAGGCACTTCATTTACTGGCGCAAAGGTAGTCGGCAAACCGGCGAATAACTGCGCGCCATAAGGTAGCACCACTTCATTTAAAGCACCTTCCATAAATTTACCCCGCAAAATCTCATTTAAGCGGGTTTGACTCGAAACAGCGTCCTCGGTCGTCTTGTCTTCAGGTGTTTTTTGAGCGCCTGTTTCTGTTGAAATCTCCGCCCGCTGCATCACACCGCCTTGCATTCCTTGCATGGCCGGAAACGGCGTGCTTACGCCTTGTTGAAAAACCGGTAGTTCACTTTTAATTGGATTAACCGCTTCTGTCTCGGCTTTTTCTTGACGCGGCTGACGATATAACTGGTAATCTTCTTCAGACAGCACATACCCCTGTTCGGGCAAATAGATTTTTTGCACAGAATCTACCACTGTCGGTACCGTTCGGTTTAACACAGCCCCTTCTCTGCCAGCCAGCTTTTCCAGAATCGCCTGCCGTTCGCTTTCAGGCATAGATTGCAACGCCTGTATATCCGGCACAGCGGCTGCTACCTGGCCTGTTGAAAATGCCAACAACAATGTCAAACCCAACAAAACGTGTCTATTTAATCGCACTCAAAACCCCAAAACGTCTATTCACAACGCATTAAAACCGTTAAAAGTTCACAAATGACGCAGCGCATCATATCCGCATCACTTGGATGAAAATGGGCACTATTTTACTCAAAAAATTTATGCTTGTTTTACGTCTTTATGACTATTACACAAATAGTCCACTACGCTGGATGTGTGATTGAAACCGGAAACTACCTTTGCCAACACCTGCAAAACGGCTTCATAATCAAAGCGTTCCAAAGCCGCTTCAAGCTCGGCAAAATGTTGCATCAACGTGGCATAATCTTCAAACGCCTCGTGCGCTTTCATAATGCGCGGGTGTTCGGTACCATCCACATTGTCGCCAATCAGCAGTTCTTCATAAAGCTTCTCGCCCGGACGCAAGCCGGTATAGCGGATTTCAATGTCGCCATTGCCGGTTTCGTCCATCACCTCCAAACCGGATAATTTAATAACCTTGCGTGCCAGTGCATCGATTTTGACTGGCTCGCCCATATCCAATACAAACACATCTCCGCCCTGCCCCATGGAGCCGGCCTGCACCACCAAAGACGCCGCTTCGGGAATCGTCATAAAATAACGCGTAATCTCCTTATGGGTGACCGTGACCGGCCCGCCGTCGGCAATCTGTTTTCTAAACAGCGGAATCACCGAACCCGACGAACCCAGCACATTGCCAAAACGCACCATCACAAAACGCGTTGCCGGAAACTCCACTTGCAGCGCCTGCAAGGCCATCTCCGCCAAACGCTTGCTCGCCCCCATCACATTGGTAGGACGCACCGCTTTATCGGTTGAAATGAGTACAAAATTCTGCACGCCGCATTCCGCTGCCACCTTTGCGCAGGTGTGAGTGCCAAAAGCGTTATTGACAATGCCTTCCTGAATATTGTGTTCCACCATCGGCACATGTTTGTAAGCCGCCGCGTGGTACACGGTCTGCACGCCATATTGTTCAAAGATACGGCGCAATTTGGTTTCATTGAGTACGCTGCCCAGCATGGCAATTAGGCGGATTTGCCCCAGGTTATCGGATTTTTTCAATTCCTGCTCAATACTGTAAAGCGCGTATTCGCTCAACTCATACAAAATCAGCGCCTTGGGCGATTGGCGCAACACTTTACGGCACAACTCCGAGCCAATAGAACCGCCCGCACCGGTCACCATCACCACTTTGTCGGTAATGCATTGCGTCAGCAACTCCGGCTGGGGCGGCACCGGGTCGCGGCCAAGCAAATCCTCAATTTCCACTTCACGAATATCAGAGAACGACACTTTGCCGGAGATAATCTCATCCATCGCCGGCAGCGTCATGACCTTAACCGGATAATCTTCCAGCCAATCCAAAATCTGTTTACGCTTGGAGGCGGACAAGGACGTAATGGCCAAATACACTTGCGTAATGTGCTGTTTTTCAATCAATCGACCTAACGCATTACGTGCATAAATAGGGGTTGAACCGATTTCATGATTGTGTAAATTCGCGTCATCATCCAAAAACGCCACCACTTGAATACGATTGAGTTTGTTCATCACATTCAAGAGCTGCTTTCCTGCATCGCCGGCACCAAAAATAACCACCTTGCGGCGTCGCAGTTTCTTAATGGGTGGACGATATTCAGCCAACAACCACCTTGCTGCCAGGCGTGTCGCCGCAATGTAAAACAGGCTTAGCAGCCAGGCAATCACAATTGCCGAGCGCGGAAAGCGCAAATCAAGCATATAAATGGCTGCCGCCCACAATACAAATACGGTCGAAACCGCCGTTAAAACCGTAATGGCAAACTTATAGCCAATATAACGAATAATTGCGCGGTACAACCCTTGAACAATAAATACCGGTAACGCCATGAGCGGCAGCAAAACAATCGCCGCCACATAATCGGTAATGGGAAACACCGACTCGCCAAAACGCAGCCAAATTGCCAGCACGGCCGCAAACCACAACCCAAGCACATCAATGGCAATAGAGATAGCGCGTTTTTGCACACGCGAAAGCGACAACAACGACTGTGTGATTGGCATCATTTAAGATTTCACTCGATCACCGGCACCTTTACCCAGCACCGTCATAAAAATGTATTTAAAATAGTTGGTCAGATTCATCTCGCGAATCATCTGCGCATCGGTCTCGGCCAACAACTCCGGCGTAGACATATCAATTTCACTCACCTGCGCCAAACCGGTAATTCCCGGGCGTACCGCAAAAACGCCGTGTTTTTCACGCGCCGCCGTCAACTCCGCCTGATTGAACAGGCCGGGTCTTGGCCCCACCAAACTCATTTCGCCCTTTAGCACATTCCACAACTGCGGCAACTCGTCCAGCTTGGTTTTGCGCAAAAACGCACCAAATTTAGTAATGGATGACGCGCTCGCCAAATGCGTGGCCACCGAAGCGGTATCCTTTTTCATGGTGCGAAACTTCACTAGCGTAAACGGCTTTTGATGCCTCCCTACACGCTCCTGCCTAAACAACGGCGAACCGGTATCAAACAAGCCGATGATAAATAGAACCAACAACACCGGAAAGCCCGCAACGAGGCCAAACAATGAAAACAAAATATCTAACAATCTAATCAAACCACATCCCCTTCACAAACCTTTTCGATAGCACTGAATGCCTCCCGATCATAAAAAACCTGACCAACTCGCTGAATATGCCCAATCAAGTCCGAAGAGCTAAGTTGATTGAAAATGGATACGTCCATCAAATAAGGTGTATTTAAATCATCCAAATCAACCAACACCTTGCTCAATATCGTGTTATCGATGGCTTCACCCAATAGGGTTAAGTCGATATCCGAACCTGGACGATAATTTCCTTTGGCACGTGAACCATAGATCACCACTTTTTGGATTTCCGGATAACCTGCAAACACCCTCTGCATCGCAAGCCTCGTTTGATCGGGCAAGCCAAACATCATAAAAATTCCTGCATTTTCTGCGCAAACTGTTTAAGTGCAGGTGCATAGTTATTCTGAACCTTAGCAAACTCTTGCTCCAAAACGCGTTCATCATAGGTATACACGGTACGATTTCGGCTTTCAATCATATCCATCCATACCTGACCTTCATCCACAAGCCCCAAAGAAATGCCAATCGACTAGCAGAACGAGAGCCCGTAAGACCTTGATGACCTTCGTACTCTAAATAATCCTTCATGACCTTCCAGGCAAGTTCGTGGGTAAATTCAAAACGTTGCAGAATCCCTTCTTTAATCAACGCCTCAGCCGTTTCATCGTATTTGCTTAAGGCACCAGACAACTGACCTAAGGCTTTTAAATAATTTTGATAACGTTGCTGCCAGCGAATGTCTCTTTCCATCCTCACCTCTGTTTTAAAAACCTTAATGAGACCTTTGCAATAAAAAATGCCGGATAGAATCCGGCATCCCTACCCACTAAAATCAACCCTTGTATCCAGGACATTTAAGCAGCCGTACTTTCCAAATAAAGGGTTTCTGGGGCAATATCAATCTCGTTTGGCCAACTCAACGTGCCATATTCAATTCGAGCTTGCTTGAAATAATGATAATCTTGCAAAACTTCAAACGGCTTTTCGTGAAAAATCGTCGACACATCAAAGATTTTCTGCTCATTATTCTCAAAAACAAGCTTTACCTTATACTCCGACAAAATCTCAAAATCGATAACATCTAACAACATAAAACCTCCCCTGTTTACTTCAAAGGATCAATTTTATAAATCGGCTCACCTTCAATTGCCAAAGCCCAATCCGCCATTAATTCATCAGCATGAATTTCGACCCATGCTTGCACAAGACGTAATTGCTTTTTAGGAAACTCGCCATCCAATAATTCTCCCTCTGGTATTGATATAACGGCTTTAGCTTCTTGATACCGGACATGAATATGCGGCGTACTATGTTGCTTATTGTCCCTAAAAAACATCATCACCACAATGCCATAAAACATACTTATCGTTGGCATATATGCTCCCTTGTTTAGAAATACATTCAACGTGCAGAATTAAAAATTAGCCATTTTCTCCAGCGCCTCATCCATCGTCACTACCGGCTGCCAGCCCAGTAAATCTCGCGCTTTGGAACTATCCACCTGCAAATTACCCAACAAGCGGTCGGCCACCGCACCTTTACCCAATAGTTTGGCGGCAAAACGCATCAACCCAACCGGCACCGGCAATAAACGCGATTTAACCTTATAGGCTTTGGCGACCTTGCGCAACAATTCCGTTGTAGATACATCCTCACCGTCCGAAATCAAAAACACCTCATTGGCCGCTTTGGGCGAGCGTGCGCTATCGGCACACACAGCAATAAAATCCACCAAATTGTCCAACGCCACCAAAGAGCGTTGATTATGCACCCCACCCAAAGGCAAGGGCACGCCTTTTTTAAC
>JAFGXP010000035.1 GCA_016936535.1 Thiotrichales bacterium
CAAAGTCGCCGAGCAAGAGATGCCCTTCTTTATCAATCAACACATTATGCGCATAGAAATCGCCATGCACCAAACCTTGTTGATGCAAGTGATTCAGTGCGGAAGTCGCTTGTTGTAACAGGTGAATCAGCATGGTTTGCGATAAACGGAATTCCTCGGCAAACTGGTCGCGGGTGCAGGATTGCAGACTTGGCGGCAAGCCGAGATTTTGATAATGGCTCGGAATCAATTCCATGACCAGACCGAGTTTTTCGGCCTTAATTTTCGCTTCCACTTTGACTAAATTTGGATGACTGCCCGCAGTAATACAAGCGCGCATTTCGTCTTCGGGATAACCGTCACTGGTGACATCGCCCTTAAAAACTTTGACCGCCTTTTCTGTGCCGCTATGCAGTTCTTCCGCCAGATAGATATGTCCGGAAGCGCCCTCGCCCAACAGTTCTTTTAACTCAAAGGCTCCGAGTTCGGAAAGCAACAATTCATCATCCTCCCCCTGCTGAATTGCGCCTTGGCAAAATGGATTACCCGCATAGGCACACCACGCAAGACTGGGCATTTTAGTCAGCACATCGGGAAATTCAGCCAGCTGGTTGGCGGAAACACGAATTAATTCTAAGCGCGAACAGTGCGCCAAGGTAGCCGGCAAAGCCGTCAGTTGGTTACACGCCAGCGACAATTTTTGCAGATTAGGCGTTTTATCAAAACAGTCCGGCAGTTGAGCGATTTGGTTATCGGTCAAAATCAGCCAACGCAGTTTTGGCGGTAGCGCCTGCTCAGATACATGTTCAATCTGGCAACTTTTAAAACCAACCATCTCTAGGTTTTCGCACTGCCCCAGCACGGTCGGTAACTCTTTAAACGGATTTAATGAACAGAAAAGTATCTTTAGCTTTTTAAAACGATGCAGATCATCCGGCAGTTCGGCAAGCTGATTATTGGACAGATCCAAGATTTCCAGCGTATCGACCTGTTGATAGAGTTCGGCCGGAAATTCCGTAAGGTTGTCAGAAATTTGAATACGGGGCGCGCCGTTTAACGCGCCGGATTGCAATTGGGCTAAAGTGCTCACAAATGATTTCCTATCGGTTGAGGTCATGGCCAAGCGAGGAGCCGGAAAGCCGGAAGCCGGAGCCTGTAACGTTTTGCCTTCGCGATTCGTTGCAAATGTCTTTGATGCATCGGCCATCGAGTCATTCTGAATGAATCATTGTGTCAAAGCACAATGAAATTTACTGTATTCCGGTGAAGTATACCAAGTACCATAGCCTTCTCAGCCATGGCGAATGAAGCAGGAGTCAATAATGATTGTTTTTAGAACCAAACACCATGCGGATATCATGATGCTTGATCAAGTCGCATTGAACATGATTCGTCTGATGGAGCACAGCGAAGTGGTGCCCGGGGCCTTGACCGATGACGAAGTCGAACAGGCGTTTAACCGCTTGAGCCAAGCGATCAAAACCGCATCGGCACAATCGGGCGACAGTTGGGATGACGATTCGGTGAGTATGTCGCATCGCGGCCAGCCGCTACTGGATTTACTGGCAAGCGCCATGCGCCACGGCGACTATGTCACCTGGGAAAAATCCTTACTTTAAATACAAGGTGAAGCGATGAAAACGTCTACTCAATGGATACCGAAAAGCCTCCTTGCGCTCATGTTAATGCTGGCAATCCAGGCGCCTGCGCAGGCGGGCGAACCCGAGGCTAAAGTATTTCATGTGGTCATTTGCTGGTTACAAGAGGCCGGCAATCACGCCGCGCGCGCGCAGTTGATTGCGGGCTCGAAAAAACTGGAAGCCATTCCCGGTGTCCTCTCCGTTCAAGCAGGAACTCTGCTCGCCAGCCCTCGGCCGATTGTCGATAGCAGCTATGATGTCGGGATTATTATGAGTTTTGCCAGTGTCGAGGCGATGCACGCCTACCTGCAAAATCCGCTGCATAAACAGGCGGTGCAGGAACTGCTCTTGCCCCTGACGTCAAAAGTGGTGATTTACGATTTCGCGCTACCGCACTAATCACCGCTCAAGCGAAATTGTCAGCTGATGCAATCGTTCAACCGCGAGCAAGATTTTCCTCGCTTCGCGCGGCACAACTCTTAAAATAGCGCACGCGACTGCCTCGGTCGTTTCTTGAGATTTTCCATGCCGCATCTAACTCGAACTGCCCTATGGCAAACCGCCCTATTCACCGTGTTGTCAATGCTCGCGTTTGCGACCAATGCGATTGTCTGCCGCTGGGCGCTGGACGGCCAACTTATCGACCCGGTGAGTTTTACCAATTTACGTCTCGGCTCGGCCGCAGCCATGCTGTTTTTGGTGATGGGGTGGATGAGCCGTTTTCAAGCCAAGCATGCCGCGACGCTCACGCAAACTCGCCACGGCAGCTGGCGCTCGGCCGTGTATCTCTTTATCTACGCCATTACTTTTTCGTACGGCTATGTCGCCATCAGTACCGCCAACGGCGCTTTGATTTTAGCGGTGGTGGTGCAGCTAACCATGATCGGCTATGCGGTGCGCCAAGGCGAAAGATTGCATAAAGCAGAATGGATTGGCGTTGGCTTAGCGTTGTTAGGCTTACTGTATCTGATGTACCCAAAACTGAGCACGCCGTCTTGGTGGGGTTTGGTGATGGTGGTGATTTCGTCTTACACTTGGGCGATGTACAGCCTGCACGGGCGTCAATCCAAAAACCCGCTGCGCGATACCGCTTTTAACTTTTACCGCACCCTGCCGATGGTCGCCTTGGCGACACTGTTCAGTCTGCTCTGGCTGCCCAATCTGCACCTCAGTGCCGAAGGCATCGCCTTGGCGCTGTTTTCCGGCGCGGTCACCTCGGGCTTGGGCTATATTTTGTGGTACAAAGCCTTAACCCAACTCTCTTCGAGCATGGCCTCGGCCTCACAACTTTCGGTACCGTTATTAGCAGCGGCGGGCGCGAGTTGGCTCTTAGCCGAGCCGGTTACCTTGCGTTTTATCGTCTCCGCGCTGCTGATGCTCGGCGGCATCGGCTTGGTGATTCACGGCCGTAATCAACACCGCAAAACCGCTTTGCGCCAGTCTGCGGCATCCGCCAAGACTTAATCTTTTGGCGGCACTGGCGAACGCGGTTTATTACGCTGACCACGCTGGATCTCGCGCTGGGTAAACAGATAAAGTTGCTCGACCTTCTCCCGCGCCCAAGGCGTTTTGCGCAAGAACGTCAAGGCGGATTTCACCGTCGGGTTGTTTTTAAAACAGTTCAACGGCGCTTTTTTCGCCAAACCTTGCCAGCCGCCGTAATAGTCGTGCAGCTCGCTGACAATCGTTTGCAAAGTGATGCCGTGCAACGGATTATTGCGCTGGGTGGCGCTCTGTTCGAGTCGTGGCTTTGCAGAACTGGGCGCTTTCGCTCGAGGCTTCTCAAGCGGCGTTTGGGCAGACTTATTGGCAGGCTTGTTGGCGGCTGCGTCGGGGGATTTTTCGCTCATTTTTTATCTCCTTAACGGCTGTGGTTCTCTTGCAAAGTCGCCCAATGCACTTCGCATTCGCCTTTCGCGGTCGCAATATAAGCGGAATTACCGCTGAGCGTCACCGAGAAATCCATGGTGCGCTCTAAAAGCGCGGCAAAGGTTTGAATCTCTTCCCAGTTAAAACGATAGAAGTCGGCATTGAACTGGCGAAACTGCGACTCGCCCTGCTGCCACCAGACATCGGATTTGCTATTAAAACTGTAGACTTTGGTCTGCCGCCCTTTGCGCGTCGCCTTTTTAAGGCGTTCCACGCTCGGCTCGCCGACATCAATCCACAAAACCCGCTGATCGTCCAAGGTGGTCAACGAAATCGCCGGTTCATCGACATCGCTTAAGCCCGCGCCAAAATCCAAGCCGTCTTGGGCATTGATGCAATATGCCAGCAGCCGAGCCATCATACGCTCGTCGTTTTCCGACGGGTGTTTGGCCACGGTTAAACCGACCGCATCGAAATGCGAGCGGTTCAGGTCGGAGAGCGAAATTTTAAATTTATAAACGGTCGGTTTGAGCGCCACATAGGCTCCTTTGGAATCAATCAGAAATAAGGCGCCCATCATCCCATAAAACCCTGGTTAAAAAGACCTAAACTGTCACCATGGATACCGCTCGATTCGGCTTGGTTTAATTGGCTTGGCTTAATCATTTTGAACCGAATTTTACAAGCGAACTCATCGGCTTCTTGTGCTATTTTATTGATGTCACCCTTTTCATGCTTTTAACCCTTTTAGGATGCTCAAACGATGTCGTTGCGTAATTGGTTACCTTCTCTTGCAGTTGCTGTCTCGATTCTAACGCTTACAAGTTGTACAGATGTGCCAGACAAGGTCGAACCAGTTAGCCCTTTCGAGCTAAACCAATACTTGGGAAAATGGTATGAAATCGCTCGCCTAGACCACTCCTTTGAACGCGGTTTAACCGACGTAACGGCGACCTATTCGCTACGCGAAGATGGCGGTGTACGAGTAATCAACCAAGGTGTTGATAAAAATGGACAAATCAGCCTAGCTGAGGGCAAGGCCTACTTTACGGGCAGTGAGAATCGCGGGGCCTTAAAGGTCTCATTCTTTGGGCCTTTTTATGGCGGCTACCATATCGCGATGCTGGACCAAGCCTACTCCATGAGTTTAGTTATTGGGCCAAACACCGATTACGCTTGGATTTTGGCGCGCACCCCCAACCCATCCAAAGCTCAGTGCCAAGCCTATTCAGATAAGGCGGCCGAAATCGGTGTCGATACTCAAAACTGGATTTGGGTACGTTCCTGTCAATAATCTGAACGGGAAGACGAGTTTGCCCATTTCCTTTGGCTTGCGCCGACGTTGAATCGGTGGCTCCTTTAATCGACGCGTGTTCTACCGATTTTTTTCTTTCGGTACGGTAACTTTCCTTCTTCTACGACTCCTGCTCCGACTGCTGAATACCACTCGTCCACTTTACTCGGTTTAAGATAAGAACCCTTTCTTACCATAAGGCGGTTCTGGAGTTCAAAAGCTCAGCCGTTTTGTTTTTAAGGCGTACTCAACAGCGAGCTCACAAATATTTTTTATCTTAATAAAATTAAACTTGACATACTTTCCTTAAAAATCAGCCGAATAAGCTGAGGGTCTGTCATTTAAATTTCATCTTAACGCCTATTGAACTTGAAGATTTTAGCCATTACAATCAATTAATTAGCGTAAAATATCCACCAAATAAGCGCATCTCCACCTAATTCATAAAATTATTTTTTATTTAATAAAATTTTTCTATACTTTGGCATTAATTCCTGTACAATCGCTTTTGAGATTAAATAATTTTATAAGGAGCATCAAATGAACCTTCGCAACAAACAAAAAGATAAGAACCGTATGGGTGGATTTTTCAGCGTAAACCTGCTTTCTACTGGAGTACCCATGGGCGTTTTAGCCATGATCTACTCTGCACTGAGCTTCACTTTCGGCAGCGCCGTATAACGCAGACGACTTGCCCCTGCAACAAAGCCTCATTTGAGGCTTTTTTTATGCTTAAAATAAAAGCCCGAACCAAAAGAACCATAATTGGAGGGCAAAATGAATGGGCGTACTCTTCTCTTTAGCTTGGTGTGGTTTGGGTTGATCAGCACAAACGCCAGCGCTACGCCAACAGAATCGAATCGCGATTCTCAAAGTAAGGGCGTGGAAAATCTCACTCCTTTTTTATGGCAGAATCGAATTTTGCTAATTCGCGCCGGTGCCGATGCAAAAACGTGGCAGAGTCTGCTTCAGGAGCATCAAGCACAGATAGAAGAACGGCATATTTATTGGTTTATTGTGGATCAGTCACCGGTAAGCAGTAATTTTACGGGCGTTTTAGGCAGTGATTTTGCCGCTCATCTGCAGCAACACTATGCGTTTGCTGAAGATCGCGTGCTGTTAATTGGTAAGGATGGTGGCATCAAAGAGCGTTCAGAGGTGCTCGATTTCAATTTTATTTATGCGAAAATCGATGCCATGCCAATGCGGCAGCAAGAGATGCGGATAAATCGCCCTTAATTTGCTTTTATGTACCATCCCTCCCCGACTTTACTCTCATTAAAACAAGGAAGTGACCATGTCTAAACACCTTTATTGCCTTGCACAATTTTTGCCTAAACCGGGTAAAGAGCGTGAAGTCTTTCGCCTGTTACAAGCATTAGAGCCTAATACCCTCAGAGAAGACGGTTGTCTTCACTATCGAGTGACTCGATTAGTCTCAAATCCAAACGCCGATGGGCAAAGTTTTCCAATTGTATTCAATGAAGTGTGGCGGGATGAAGCTGCATTTAATGCACATTGCCAAAGGCAAGAAATCGTCCGTTTTTTTACTGAGCAATGTGAAGCGGAAACCGGATTGGTTGCCAAATGGAATGTGTGCGTTTATAGCGATGAGCCCGAAGACTATGACGCACCGCCAATGAAATAAAGATGAGAGATGGCGAGGGAAAGGCGGTTAGCTTACCGTCTTTCTAAGCCAAGACTGATTATGTGCCATTTTTGCAAACCCCCAGAACGCCAATAAAAAATACAGCGGTATAAAAAGCTCAATAATTTCTTCAAAGGCACTCGCGTTTTGGGTTAACCAGTTATTTACTTCAAACCCTAGACCCTGCAATTTGCGCTCGAGTCCATCCAATGTTTTTGAAACAACTATGGCGGCAACGCCAAGCAAAACCCCAACCGACTGAACGGTCGGCCGCAGACTGTCTTGGATTACCCGTAAGCCGTGCGTAAATAAAGCACGCGCCGTACTGTAAATTAAGATGAGCAAAACCAAGCCACCAAGCAATTTCTGCATCAGCGGAACCTGTTGCGAAAGCAAAAACTGACTCTTTAATATACCGACCTCAGTGAATCGTTTGTCAAAATCCAATTCTCGAAAACAGAACATCAGTAGCAAAATCAGCAGGTAATGATAACGTCGCCAAAAGTGCGGTTTGAACACCCAAAATACGTAAGCGATCACCCCTAAATAGCTGAGGGCAGAAACCGTTTCGATAAGCCCACCTTCACGCAACCAATAGCGACTGGTCTCCGCTGGTAACAGCAGCATTAAACTCATCAGAGCGAGCAGTACAAAGGTGGATAAGCCATAGATTTTTACAATCTGCGGCCAAGTATTTAATGTGTTCAACTTCGACATATTTAGGTTCTAGAATCCAATAAATTCGTTAAGCTTTCGTATTGATGTTTTGCCCGAGATGACTCGGTAAATGAGTAGATGACGTGGCTGGCTGCACACTCGAAATCAATGCCATCGCATTTTGCGATTGCGTGTCGATGGATTTTTTCAGCATCGCCACACCAACTTGTTCCTGTACCGCGGCCTGTTGCTGAGCCAAAGCCATGCCGACCATCGCATTTGCAGAAAGATTGGAAAGTTCCATTTTAATCTCCTTTATCACTCTTGACGCCAAGAAAATTGGCTTGGCAACCGCTTGCTTTTACAGGTAGCCTCTCCGTTAGAATAGTGTTCATCGCATCCATTAGCAACCTATCAAAACCATGAAAAATTTAGCTTGGCAACAGACCCCGTGCAATAAGTCTGAGGTTTTGTGGCAGTATTCCTCTCGCACCCAAACCCATCAAGAGGTCACCATCGAGTTCATCGCCAGTGGCGACCTTGTACCCGAGATAAGCTATCAACATTGCTTAATTAATCTGGCGGCATGGGACGCTTATTGGCAAAAAGATTTATGCAACTATGTGCCAGAAATACTTTCGCAGTTTCCCCGAGAATGCTGCGCAAATGCCGAAGCCTATCAAACTGAGCTGGCGCAACATCAACAAAAAATCGAACGTTGGCAACAACATCTTATCCAGAATCGACAAATACCCGCCGTTTGCTTTGAAGCAGAACAACTGCACGGGCGTTTGCGGATTCGACAGGGACGACATCGGATTGCCTATTTACGGCAACTCGGCTTACCGGTTTTTGCCGCTGCTATTCCAGAGATACGTTTTGAAGACGTAAAACAGATGCGCTTAATTCAAACAACCTAGCTCCATCGACGATCCAATCTGAACCGAATTTCATCCCATAAAAGGGGTAAGCCACCTCTTTTTCGAGCTTAATTCGCTGCAAAAGCACCTTTCCAAAAATTGTTTTATCCGGAATAAACTTAGCTTATCGACCCAGTAAAAAGCTTACTTTGACCACTTGCGCAATTACTTTGAAAATAGCCGCTCAAAGACGCCTTATTCAATGCACAACAGGGGGGACATATGGAAGTAACAGTTTGGTCGGGATGGCTGGCGGGGTTGGCCATCGGTTTGTTTGTGGTATTGCATTTTTGGCTTATTGGCAAACCTGCGGGCTGCTCAACCGGCTATGGTAATGTGTGTGGACTTTTGTGCAAAAAAGTCCGCTATTACCATGAAGGGGAGTACGCGACCAAAAGCAATATAAAGCTGTGGTTCTTGGTCGGCATTCCGCTCGGCGGCCTGCTTGCCGCGCTGACATCCAAAGGGGCTTGGCAGATGAGTTTCGATATGGGAATGTACGAACAAATTCTGCCGCAGTCCGATGCGGCAAAAGCCATTTGGTTGATGTTTGGCGGTATGTTGCTTGGCTTTGGGGCTCGCCTAGCCGGTGCCTGTACAACTGGACACGCTCTTGTTGGCGGTGCCATGCTCAACCCACCAAGTTTATTAGCCGGTGCCGTCTTTTTTGGCAGCGCCTTACTGACCACGCAACTGCTATTCAACACCTAAACTTTTTGGAGTTTTCAATGTCCAAAGTTTCACACGAACTGCCCCTGCTCAAAAGCAGCGCCTTGACTCTGATGAACTTCGTGCACGCTTATCGCATCAATATTTTAGGATTATTGATGGGCGTAATGTTTGGCTTTCTCATGAGTCGCGCAGGAGCCACTACTTTTGATTTTCACGTCAAACTCTTTTTATTTGAAGATTTGCAACTGCTCAAGGTGATTGGCACTGCCGTTATCGTCGCCATGCTGGGCGTTTTCATGCTCAAAAAACTGCACATTAATGCCTTAGCCACAGGTACCGAAGTGGATTTTGTTAAAAAACCCTATCAACAAGGTTTGATTGCCGGAGCTTTTTTGTTTGGGATTGGTTGGGCCATGACGGCAGCCTGTCCGGGTACGATTCCCGCCATGATCGCTGAAGGCAAAATTGGCGCGGTTTTCAGCTTAATCGGTTTACTGCTAGGCACCCTCGCTTATGGAATTTTGCAATCGTTTATCGCTCATAACGGCAGTTATCGTGCCGCTATGAAATAATTCTCTCCGGCCATTAAATGCCGATGCAACGGAGTGGCTTCACCCTGTTTGGTCGGCAAAATCCCCTCAAAAACTTTATAGCGCAATAAAAATCAGCCGAGTTTGGATTTTGATGGTCGATAATTAGCCACAAATTCTCTATAATACTTTGTTTTTCAAATTCTTAGCCCTGAGCCGCCCTCGGCCCTTTCTTTTTTACGAAGTAATCCATTCTGCTTGGCGCTAATCCATTCCAAAACTGAAGAGTAACTGTTCGATGACAACCCAAAATATCCGCAATATCGCCATTATTGCTCACGTTGACCATGGTAAAACCACTTTGGTTGATCAACTTTTGCGCCAATCTGGCACCCTTGACCAACGAAAAGACGTAGGCGAGCGGGTAATGGACTCCAATGATCTCGAAAAAGAGCGTGGCATTACCATTCTTTCAAAAAACACCGCCATCAACTGGAACGGCCACCGAATTAACATCGTTGACACCCCAGGCCACGCTGACTTTGGTGGTGAAGTTGAACGAATTCTGTCTATGGTTGACTCAGTACTCCTGCTTGTTGACTCCGTTGAAGGCCCGATGCCGCAAACCCGCTTTGTGACTGAGAAGGCTCTGCGTCAAGGCTTAAAACCGATTGTTGTCATTAACAAAATTGACCGTCCTGGTGCGCGTCCGGATTGGGTTTTAGATCAAACATTTGACTTGTTTGACCGCCTGGGCGCGACCGATGAGCAGATGGACTTCAACGTTATTTACGCTTCCGGTCTAAACGGTTTTGCCGGTTTTGACGACAGTGTTCGCGAAGGCGATATGACCCCCATCTTTCAGACTGTGTTGGACAAGGTTCCTGCTCCGGAAGTGGATGTGGACGGGCCCCTACAATTGCAATGTATTTCCCTTGATTACGATACTTATAAAGGGGTTATTGGCACAGGGCGTATCAAGCGCGGTACCGCTAAAGCGGGCATGGCCGTGACCATTGTCGATGCCAACGGGCAAACACGCCGTGGCAAAATTGCCGAGTTGCTTGGCTACCACGGTCTAGACCGCATTAATGTTGATCAAGCTCAAGCTGGTGATATTGTGGCCTTTACCGGTTTTGACCCACTCAACATTTCCGATACACTTTGCGATCCAAACAATCCAGAAGCCCTGACGCCGGTTTCGGTTGACCAACCCACCGTCAGCATGACCTTCCAAGTAAACGACTCTCCTTTTGTTGGCCGCGAAGGCAAACTGCTGACGTCACGCCAAATCCGCGAGCGTTTGGATAAAGAATTGCTTACCAACGTAGCCTTGCGTGTGGAAGATACCGAAGACGCCAACCGTTTCCGCGTCTCTGGCCGTGGCGAACTTCACCTTTCAGTATTGATTGAAACCATGCGTCGTGAAGGCTTTGAAATGGGCATTTCACGTCCGGAAGTTATCTTCCGTGAAATTGACGGTGAAATCCAAGAGCCCTATGAAACCCTAACCGTAGATGTTCCAGAAGAATCACAAGGCACGATTATGGAAAAACTTGGCTTGCGCAAAGCCGAAATGCAAGACATGGTACCGGACGGACACGGACGCGTTCGTATTGACTTTATTATTCCGTCACGTGGCTTAATTGGCTTCCGTACCGAGTTCATGACGGCAACCCAGGGTGAAGGCTTGATTTTCTCTAGCTTCTCGCATTATGGTCCAAAATTCAGCGGCTCAGTTGGCGAGCGAAACAATGGTGTCTTGATTTCGATTGATACCGGTAAAGCGCTGGCTTATTCTCTCTTTAACCTGCAAGAACGCGGCCGTTTATACATTGGTCACGGTGATGAGGTCTATGAAGGCATGGTAATTGGTTTGCACAGCCGTTCAAACGATCTTTCGGTTAACCCGCTTAAAGGCAAGCAACTGACCAATATGCGCGCGTCTGGTACAGACGAAGCTCTGATTCTGACCCCTCCTATCCGTTTCTCTTTGGAGCAGGCTTTGGAATTCATTGATGATGATGAATTGGTTGAAGTCACGCCGAAAAGCATTCGTTTACGTAAAAAATTCCTTACCGAAAACGAGCGTAAACGCGCTTCTCGAAGCTAATCCCCTTTCTGCTACCTGGTTGGCCTCGTGCCAACCTCTTAAACCGCCACTCAAGGCGGTTTTTTTATGCTCCAAGCGTATGTCATTTGGGTAAACTAGGGGCATTCCACTGGAGAGAAAATCGTGAACAACAATGTCTTCTACCCCCCAATCGAGCCCTATGCACAACACAGTGTGCAAGTAGACAGTTTGCACACCTTGCATGTTGAAGAGTGCGGCAATCCGCAAGGCATCCCCATCGTTTTTATTCACGGTGGCCCAGGCGGTGGCTACAGCCCGACGCACCGACGCTTTTTTAATCCCGAAGCCTACCGCATCATTTTGTTCGACCAGCGCGGCTGCGGCCAATCTCGTCCTCATGCTTGCTTAACCAATAACACCAGCGCGCATTTGATTGAAGACATGGAAAAGATTCGGCGCTTATTGGGCGTGGACCAATGGGTATTGTTTGGCGGTTCTTGGGGTTCAACGCTTGCCCTACTCTATGCTCAAACTTACCCCGAGCGCAGTCTAGGTTTGATTTTGCGCGGTATCTTTTTATGCCGAGATGAAGATATTCATTGGTTTTATCAGCAAGGTGCCGACCGTTTTTACCCTGAATACTGGGCCGATTTTATTGCACCGGTCGCACCAGACCAACGCGGCCAAATGGTTGAGGCTTATTATCAATTACTGACCAGTCACGATGAAATTGCGCGGATGCGTGCCGCAGAAGCTTGGTCGATTTGGGAAGGCCGTACCAGCACTTTGCAGACCGACACTCAGTTGGTCAATCATTTTGCAGATCCTTTCCACGCCTTAGCGATGGCACGGATTGAATGTCATTATTTCCGTCACCATGCTTTTATTGAAGACAATCAAATTTTGCGCCATTGTCGCCTCATTCAACACCTACCCACTCAAATTATTCACGGCCGATATGATATGGTTTGCCCAGTCAACCAAGCGTTCGCGTTGGCGGAACATCTACCGCAGGCAGATTTGTGGATTTGCAATCACGCCGGTCACAGCGCTTATGAGCCAGAAATTTGCCGAGCATTGGTTGACGCGACCGATCGTTTTGCGGAAGCACTGGAGGCGATGTGATCTGTTTGTTACAACGAGTCCGTTACGGTCGCGTTGAAGTGCAAGGCCAGACACTCGGTGCGATTGAACAAGGGATGGTCGTGTTGACCGGATTTCAGATCGGAGACAGTGCAGAAAAAATACAAAAAATGGCTCATAAACTTCTGCATTACCGTCTGTTTGCCGATGAGCACGGAAAAATGAACCTTAACGTACAACAAGTGGGGGGTGGCGTCTTAATTGTGCCGCAATTCACCCTAGCGGCTGATACCCGAAACGGTTTAAGACCGAATTTTTCTTCTTGTGCTCCGCCACAACAGGCTCAACAATGGTTTGATCAATGGGTTGCACTCTTAAGCGCTCATTATCCCAAGGTTGAAACAGGCGCGTTTGCAGCCGATATGCAGGTTAGCCTCTGCAACACCGGGCCAGTAACCTTCTGGCTAGAACTGTAGACTCCATTCACCTCACTGATGCGAAGGAATTGCACCATGTCCATTCAACCCGCCACCTTGCTGATTGTGGACGATGACTCGGTCACTCGATTGCTGCTGAGCAAAGTATTAAGCAGCGCCGGCTATCCGATTTTATCTGCAAGCAATGGCCGCGAAGGCTTGAGTTTGTACATGCAACAGCGTCCGCAACTGGTCTTAATGGATGTGACCATGCCGGTAATGGACGGGTATGCCGCGACCCGTGCAATTCGCCAATTTGAGACCGAACACTCGGTGCCCATCTTGATGTTAACCGCATTGGACGACGTCGAATCCATTGACCGCGCTTTTGAAGCGGGTGCGACTGACTTTATCACCAAACCCATTCACTGGCACCTGCTGACGCAACGTATTAAATATGCGCTGCGTGCGGCGCAAATTGAAGAGGCCCTTTGGCAGCGACAAACTGCACTGGATTTCGTGCAAACCTTAGCCAAGCTGGGTTATTGGGAATGGGACGTGCTAAACGACCGAATCACAGGTTCAGATGCCACCTTTGTGCTCTTTGATGTGCCTTTCGACAGCGAACTCAATCTAGAGGGCTTCCTCAGTCGGGTCAAATTTGAAGATAAGCCGATGATTCACCGTCTGCTCAGCGAACTCTCGAAGGGCCAAAGCCAGTTGCAGGGCAGCTGTCGCGTCACCGTCCACGATGGCAGCACACGCTATATTGAGTTTTTAGGCCAAGCGGAATTTGATCACCAAGGCGCCTTGCGTAAAATTAGCGGTTCTGTGCAGGATCTCAGTCGCCTGCATCAAGCCGAATCCCTTATTGCCTATCAAAATCACCATGATGCGCTCACTGGCTTGCCGAACCGAAATCATGCTTTGGAAACCTTAAGTCGGCATTTGCAGCAAAACTCACAAAGTCTTTGCGCGGTGCTTGTTCTCGATATAGACCGCTTTAAGCAACTCAATCATCATCATGGTCAATCCTATGGAGATCGTCTGCTGCAAGCCTTGGCGCAACGCCTGAAACATTTGCTGCGTGAAGGCGATTATGTAGCACGCTTGAGCAGTGACGAGTTTTGCTTGGTCATTCGAAATTTACAGGCGCTTGATGAACTCACGTCTTTGCTAAAACGCTTGCAAACCCATTTACAACAACCCTTTATTCTGGAACAACAAGAGCATTTTCTCAGCTTCAGTATTGGAATCAGCCTCGCCCCTCAAGATGGCACCCAGGCTGAGGCACTGATCAATCAAGCCCACCTTGCCCGCGAACACGCCAAACAACAAGGCGGCAATCAGACGTGGTATTTTTCCACACAAATGAACCAAGGCAACAGCCAAAACCTGATACTGGAAAATGCGCTGCGCACTGCCTTGAAAAAAGCCCAGATGGAAGTCTATTACCAACCGCAAGTCGATGCCCAAACCCTAAAGCCTTGTGGTGCCGAAGCGCTTATCCGCTGGCATCATCCCGAACTGGGACAAATCCCCCCTTCACTGTTTATTCCCTTAGCGGAGACCATTGGTTTAATTGGTGATCTTGGTCAGCAAGTCATGCAGCACGCGGTAGAACAAGCAAATCGCTGGTATTTGGCTGGTTTCCCGCTGCGCATTGGAATTAATCTCTCAGGCCGCCAATTTAATCAAAACAACTTAATGCAAGATTTGCAGATGGTTTTGGCCAATACGGAACTCCCGGCAAAACTGGTCGATTTAGAAATTACTGAAAGCCTAGCGATGAGTGATCCAAGCCGCACCAAACAGCAACTGAAAAGTTTAAAAGCGCTGGGGGCCTCCATCTCGATTGACGATTTTGGCACAGGCTATTCGTCGCTGGCTTATTTACAAAGTTTTCCGATTGATACCCTTAAAATTGACCGCTCATTTGTCATCAATCTTCAAACATCGGCTGGGCAAACGATTGTCAGCACCATTATTGCCATGGCACACGCTTTGGGCTTAGAAGTGATTGCCGAGGGCATTGAGACTCAAGCACAACAAGATTTTCTTCAAGCAAAGGGCTGTCATATTTTTCAAGGGTATAAATTTGGAAAGCCAATGCCTGCCGAAGCCTTTTTTGCTTGGTTAACCGAAAGGGAAGCCCCCAATGTGACCTCCCCTCAACGCATCGCTCAATAGGAGCCTGTTATGTCGAACGCTACGTCGAACGCTACCTCGGACGCTATGTCGAACCTTTCCTCGATTGATACCAATAACCTTGCGTTACTGCACGAAATTCTGGGGGATGACTTGCAAGAGATTTTGCATGCTTTTTTAGCAACCATGCCAGAACTCATCGGACAAATTGAATTATCAATTCAAATTCAAGATGCCGATGGGGTACAGTTACACGCCCATACGCTTAAGGGCAGCTCTGCAAATATTGGCGCAAGCAAACTGCCGATACTGTGTGCGGCCCTAGAAGAAAGTGCCAAACAGGGTGTCATCAATGAAAACATTGTTGCCCTGCTACCACCGCTCAAAGTCGAGTCCGAGCAACTCAAAACCGAACTGTCACAATTTTTACAGAGTTTTTAACCTATTTACGGCACAATAGGCGTTTGTTTGTCATATTGAGAGCCTGACAATGCATTATCAAGTGAGTGCCCAGGAAACCCATGCGGCCAAAACACCGCATCATATTTTTAATATCAACATCATCCTTACCCATTTATTTGTCTCGATGATTGTGCTGGAAATCGGCAATACCTTTGCCTTGCTGCTCGTGCCTCTGCTCTCCAGTCTGGTCATTGCCTATCTCTATCATCGAAAGCAGCAAGCACAACAAGCCGACAGCTGGTTTGTTGCAGCGCATTGGACCTTAGCGTGGCGACGCGGACGGATTTTACTGTTTAGTTATGCTTTAGCACTGTTGATGGTTTTACTCTATCTGCTATTTGATGCGCTCTTTCCTGGCGGCTTTAGCATGAATAATTTTTCCACCGATGGTCAACAAACCAAACTGGGTGAAATCATTACCATCCGTTTTGCTGCCGTGGTCATTTTTGTCGCCGTGCTGGTGACGTTTATGCAAACGGGGATTTCGGTTTATGAAGCCGGCAAAGGCATTATTGACGCCAAAATTGTTCGCTTTGCCCCACGTAACGCTAACGCCAATGTGGAATTGGGCCAAGGTGACAACGAAGCAAAGACCGCCGCATCAACGACCGTCAGCAAGGATTCTGAATCATCATGAAACCGCTTCAAATCAACAAAAAACGTCCACTGCCAATGTTTTGGGTCGTGCTGGCGGGTTCACTCCTCGGCTTCCTCTTAATTTTGCTGCTGCAGCCGCAGCGTGAAGCCATCAACGAACAACAATTACCCTGGAACGCTTATTTTGACGAACAGGGACAGCTGCATGCGCTGGGATTAACCATCGGCCAATCGACTGTTGAAGATGCGAGCCTTCTCTACGGTAAGGATTTAGAAATCAAACTTTTTTCCGATTGGGATCAAAGCAATAAATCGGTCGAAGCCTACTTTCCGGTGGTGTACATCGGTTCAATCAAAGCGGCCTTAGCCCTTAAAATTGCGGTCCCAGAGGCGCGAATGCAAGCGGCGTTTGAAAATGGTAAAAAAATGACCATGGCCGGCAGCGGAGGCCGAGAATTGGAATTGTTTAATGCCGATAAGTTGGAATTTATGCAGTTACCCATCACCAGTTTAACTCTGCTGCCACGCAACAATCTTACCGAGCGCGCGATTGAAATGCGTTTCGGTCAACCCGATTACCGTGAAATTCAATCCGATGGGCTTGAACACCTATTCTTCACCAAACTGGGGCTAGAAATGATTTTAGATCCAGAAGGACCCGAAGCCTTGCAGTATGCCACCCCAGCTTCTGCCCCGCGCTAAAAGGCCATTTTCTAGACCCGACAAAACCAGGTAAATCGTAACAGATGACAGACTTTTCTCACCCCAATATTCATTTAGTGTTAGGTTCGGGCGGGGCTCGCGGTCTGGCGCACATTGGGGTGATTCATTATTTGCAGGCTCAGGGGTTTTCCATTACGCAAATTACCGGTTGTTCGATGGGCGCACTGATTGGCGGCATCTATGCAGCAGGCAAATTGGAGGAATATGAGACATGGGTACGACAAATCCGTCGCTTAGATGTATTGCGATTTTTGGATCTTTCCCTAGACAGTCGTAAAGGTTTTGTCAAGGGCGACAAGATCATGGAACAGCTAAGACAATGGGTCGGCCACCAAGCGATAGAACAGCTTCCCATTCCATTCAGCGCGGTTTCCACCGACATTTTGGCGCAAAAAGAGGTGTGGATCAGTCAAGGCGATTTAGTCGATGCGATTCGTGCCTCAATTTCGGTACCGGGCATCTTTACTCCCTTAGTAACGCAAGGCCGAGTCCTAGTTGATGGCGGCATCCTCAATCCATTACCTGTGCCTCCGGCGTCGATCGAAGCCCGTCAAATCACTGTCGCCGTCAGTTTGTCTGGCCGAGCGGTGCAGCATCCGTTGGGTGACGCGGCCGCCTCTGATATCGACTCAGCCCTTGCGGACGATCAGAACTCACCTATTACTCGCTTTGTTCAAGGCTTACAGCAATGGTTTGCTGCGGAAACGCCAGAACCGAATTCGCAACCCAATCCTTTATCCCTGTCGGACATCATGATTGGAATGTTCAATACCATGCAGGATACGCTGACACGCTATCAACTGGCCGGCAACCCACCGGATATTTTGATTGAGATTCCAGTCAATATTTGCCAGTCGCACGAGTTTCATCTGGCGAATCGTTTGATTCCAGCCGGTGCCTATTGGGCTGAAAAGGCGATGACGGAGCAGTTGGCGTTTGTGACGCACGCCAACGGCAACTAAAAGAAACTATCGAACGCGCTAGTTGGTGGTGTTTTTTTCTGGGCTAGGTTCGCTTTCGTGGCGGCTTGCCTCTGGTTGAGGCCGTGCCGGCAAATCATCATCCATAAGAATTCGCTGCGCTTGGCCATCGAGATCTTCAAAAAAACCTTTTTTTGCCATCCAAATAAAAGCAATCACCACTAAAAAACCAAAAATCAATACCAGCGGTATCAATACATAAATCACTTCCATGACAGCCTCCTATTTGCGTGCCGCCTTGGCTTGACGTTGGCGCATCGCCTTCTCACTAAAAAACCCTCGAATCCGTGCGGCATTGCCAATCACCACCAAACTGCTTAATGGCATGGTAATCGCTGCAATCAATGGCGTTAAAGCACCGGATACGGCCAAAGGCACCATAATCAGGTTATAGGCAATCGAACTGGCAATATTTTGCTTAATGGTTTTCAGCGTTCGTTCCGAGAGCGCCACCGCAGTATCGACCGATAAGAGTTGATTATTCATTAACACAATATCCGCACTGTCCATCGACACATCGGTGCCTGAACCCAAGGCAATCCCAACATCGGCGCGCACCAAAGCCGGAGCATCATTGACGCCATCACCAATCATCACCACCTTTTGCCCTTGCTGTTGCAAACGCTGAATTTGAAGATTTTTATCCGCCGGCAACACTTCCGCCAACACGTGCATCCCACCGAGTTGATCTGCAACCCGCTGCGCAACGAGCTGTAAATCGCCACTGAGCAGCGTGACTTGTTTGCCACGCGCTTTTAAACGCTCAATCAAGGCCAGCGCATCTTCACGGATTTCATCTTCTAAAAACAGAACGCCTTGCACCTCTCCTGCTTTGGCAACCCAAACCGCAGTTTGAGCCAATTGCGCCTGCTGTTCGGTCGCCTGAATCAACGCTTGCGGTAAAACCATGCCTTCTTGTTGCAACCACTTGGCCGTACCAATGTGCCAATCGTTACCAGATACATGACCAAAAACGCCCTTACCCGGCAAAGCTCTAAAATTGGAAGCCTCTGGCAAATCATGGGGTTTACATCTTAACTGTTGGCAAATCGATTCCAGCAAAGCGCGTCCCAAAGCATGCTCCGAACGCTGTTCAATGGCAGCGACCGCTCGGTATGCCTCTGTCTGCTCCAGCTCAGGAATATCGGCCCAACGGCTTTCTGCCAAGCGCATGGTTCCTTTAGTCAAGGTACCCGTTTTATCAAAAACAAAATGATCCATATCCCGCAAAATCTCAAGCACCGTACCGTTTTTCACCAAAATACCATGCCGAGCCGATACACCCGACGCCACCGCAATCGCCATTGGGGTTGCCAAGCCAAAGGCGCAGGGACAAGTAATAATCAGCACTGCGGTGGCTGTGGTAATCGCAAACGCCAACCCTGCCTGAAAAAACCAAAACACAAAACTGAATGCAGCCAAGCTCAGGGTTGCGGTAACAAACCAAGGCATGATTTTATCAGCCGTGCATTGAATCGGTGCTTTCGATCCTTGCGCATCTTCAACCATATGCACAATTCGACCAAGCTGTGTGTTTTGCAAAATAGCCTCAACCTGTATGTGCAAACTGCCATCCAGATTCAAGGTACCAGCGGCAACTTTCGCTCCAGGAAACTTGCTGATTTCACGCGCTTCCCCGCTGAGCATCGACTCATTGACCAAGCCCTCACCAACTAATACCACGCCATCTACCGGAAACTTTTCCCCCGGCTTCACCAGAATCTCCATCCCAGGTGTTAAGCTCCGAACCGGAACCACCTGCTCTTGTCCATCTTGCCAGCACCGAGCCACCTTTGGTTGCAGCTCCATCAACCGCCGAGTCGCATCGACCGCTTTGTTTTTGGAAATGGCTTCTAGGTATCGACCAATGAGTAGCAAAAACATAAAGTCGATTAAGGTATCAAAATACACATCGCCAACATTTTCCGGATGCAAAGTAACCCATAGCGAATAGAAGTAAGTGGTCAGCATTCCCAAACTGATTGACACATCCATGCCAACGGTTCTTCCTTTCAGCGCAACCCAAGCCCCTTTAAAAAACGGCTGACCTGAATAAGCTAAGGTAACGGTGGCGATGGCCAATTGAATCCAATGGAAATAACTGCGATATTCCGGGTCTTGGTTGGCCCCGCTATAGAGCGCAATCGAAAACCACATGACATTCATCATGGCAAAACCGGCAAATCCCAAGCGATAGAGTAGGTCTCGATTGGCTTTGCGCGCGGCTGCTTCACTAACCGAAGCATCATAAGGGGTGGCATCGTAACCAATGCTGTTGAGCTTTTGAATAATCTCAGAGAGCTTGAGTTGAGAGTTATCCCAACGTAATTTAAGTTGTTTATTGGTGAAATTCACCCGCGCCATCAAGATACCATCCATCTTGGCTAGGGTATGTTCTATCAACCACACACAAGCGGCACAGTGAATGGCTTCTGACATCAAGGTGATTTCACGGACCGTGCCTAACGAAGAAACATAGGCCTCTTGCACCTCATCGTAATCCAAGAATTCGATATCTTTGTTGGGAGCGGGTGGGGGCGATAGCAACTCACCTTCGGGTGTGCGTTGATAAAAACTCTGCAATCCGGATTCATAAATCACTTCGCAAACCGAGGCACAACCCTGACAACAGAATGCTTGTGTTTTCCCATCAATCGGTCGCAGAACCTGATCGCCTTCCGGAATAGCTTGCCCACAGTGAAAACAGCTCTGCGCCATATTTTGATTCCCTTATCGGTTTATTCTGGATCCTGCACCATTATTGAGCGACCCACGTTGTACACCTGTTCGCCTTGATTGACTTCCATCACCAGATCCCATTTCCCTTTTAACGGCAAACTCAATTGCGCCTGATAGACACCCTGTTCAGCGGTCGCCGACAAAGCAACTTGCCCATCGAGTTTGCGGTCGGAAGGACGGTAATAATAAAGAATCGCTTGGTCCATCGGCAAAGGGCTTCCGCTTTTATCCTTAACCTTCAGAGTAACCGTTTGGGATTTTCCTTCACTTAAGATAGGTAAATCAATTTCCAACTGCCAGCCCAGTTTTTCCATTTTCTTTTGCGCGGCCAGGATTTTATCCATGTTTTTACCTTGCTCGTAAAAATCCTCAACCACCAAACCTGGGCTGGTGACAATTGCCATACTAACCATAAAAAAGTTTACGGCTAAGACCACGGACAAAATTACGAACCAAGCGATAACAAACGGGTTCTTCCAGACATTACTCCAGTCACGCGTCTCTTTTTTGGCTTGTGTCATGGCTAGACTCCTTATGCAGAAAAAGCCCTAAAAGGGCTCATTATAACGGGGTTTTACCAGGAGAACTGACAAAACCCTTACCGCTTATTAGTTGATTTTTATCGAGGTTTTGGCCCAATGAATGCGCTGTCATAGACCGCACGCACGGCTGGGTTCTGCAAATCTTCAACCACAATTTTCAACGGCATATTTTGTGCATCCACCTCTTTGCGAGGAATTTTAACCAGCAAAGTGGTAGAACCGACCGTACCAGGTTGAACTTGTAAGGTATCACTCACATCGTACTGCATCGACGGCGCAGCGGATTGAACGGTAATTTTGGCACGTAAGACCTCAGAACCCTTGTTCACAATCTTCAGGGTCCACTTATTTTGAATGGAGCCATCACTCATCTGCACAAATAAAGGCGAGCGCTCATGCAGCGCCTTAACGTCAAGCGGTGACATGGTTGCTAAGCCAAACAAGATTGCCCCTGCCGCAAATGCCATAATCGCCGAATAAACCAAGACCCTCGGGCGCTTCCAAATGGCCGGCAAGGTTTTGCCGGTAAATTCCTGTAAGGAAGCGTAGCGAATCAAACCGCGAGGTTTTTTCAATTTGTCCATTACCGAATCACAGGCATCAATACAAAGCCCGCAAGTAATACAGCCGAACTGCTGACCACGCCGAATATCCACGCCGGTTGGACAGACTGCGACACAGAGATTACAGTCGATACAATCGCCAAGCTCAGCCGAAGCTTCGCCGGGTTTTACACGCTTAACTCGGCCACGCGGTTCACCGCGATCTTGGTCGTAAGTTGGAACCACGGTTTGGGTATCAATCATCGCGCCTTGAATACGAGCATAAGGACAAAAACCAATACAGGTTTGTTCACGCAGGAAACCCGCAAAAAAATAGGTTGCCAATCCAAGACCGACAATCACGCCCGTCTCGACACTGCCCCATTCAAAGCGAAATAACCGTGCCCAAAGGTCTAGCGCATCGGTAAAGTAAGCAACAAAACTGAAGGATGTGGCAAACCCAATCAATAACCAAGCAAAATGCTTAGGAAGTTTAATCCGAATCTTTTCCCAGCTGATTGGGGCAGCATCAAGCTTTTGACGCTTATTTGGCTGACCCTCTATTTTTTCTTCAATCCAAGTAAACACATCGGTCCAAACGGTATGAAAACAAAAATACCCGCACCATAATCG
>JAFGXP010000036.1 GCA_016936535.1 Thiotrichales bacterium
AGGTTGTTTGTAGCCTAAACATTTTCGTGGGCGTAAATTGAGTTGCGTTTTAATTGTAGTGGTAAAGTGAAATTGGCCGTAACCGTCCGGTGATCACCGGACGGTTACGATGTTTTTAAAGCCCGTTTCCAATTGTGAATCAGATTCGCATTCAAGCCATGCTCTCGAGCCACTTGAGCGATGGAAGTATTGGGCTGATAACAAGCTTTTAAGATTTGGCGCTTAAATTCAGTGGAATAACGTTTTCTGGGCTGCTTTGCAACGAGAAGATTTTGAGCAATGCTGAGTGTGTTCATAAATTAGGTGTCCATTAAAATTGCGTGGACACCTAATTATTCACAGATAAGTGTGTTCGGTAAGAGGGATTCACCGGACGCTTACGTCACTACCGGATAGCTGCATAAAATTAAACCCATAAAATAAAAAGCCTCGGATTTACCGAGGCTAAGGTTCACTTAAAAAAAGAACTGTTTTTAAATGTTTTTGTCACCGTTACCATGGACTAAGTTGTCTATGATTTCTTTCATTGTGGCATCCATCCCTGATGATGCGTCTGATTCCATAACTTGATCCGGCACCGTACCAGAGGTATTAGCAGCAATGTCCGCTTGTCCACTTTGGGCAAGCAGGTCTTGTGTAACCTCTTCTGGAGAATCAAACGCGTCTGATTCAGAGGCCAACTCAATCGCACCAGAACCCTCTGTATCAACCAGGTCTTGAATCTGGATATTAATGATGTCTTCGGCAGATTCATCCGTCATATCAAAATCAAATCCGGCATAATCAAGCATTCCATCGTCAGATTCTGCATCAACGATGCGCATATCAAAATCACCGTCTTCCAGATCCGTATAGCCAACAATCATGTCTTGAACGTGTTGCATTGCACTGTCTTCTGATATTGGAGTAAACCCATTTTCTACCAGAATTTGTGCCAGTTGATCTCCACTGATCGTGCTCAAATCAAAACTGTTACCGCTAAACAAAGCATGCATTTCAGGCGTAATACTAATGCCGTCATAGGCATTGCCATTGGCATCTAAAGTTTGTAGCAATACAGCCATGTTTTCGACATATTCGTCATTAACATCTTGCAGACTTGTACCAGCTATTTCTTGTAAGAAAACATTGCCATCAGCAGCGGCATCGAAATCAAATGATCCCAAAACGACGTTACCAATTGAAAAGGTAATTTGATCCCCTTGATAATAGTTAAAGCCACCGTTTTTATCCGTAAAGCCAGTTAAACCGGAGGAGGTTGAATAGGCAATACCTTCTACGATACCGTCAACCAGCGTTCCGTTTAGCAGAGGAGAAGTATCGACGATCACTGCTGCTCGAATATCATCAATCTTAAAGCTTCTATTATTGTCAGTATTCGTGATCACTATCTCATCAAAACCACCGGCATTGGTCTGATATCAGTGATTACGGCGTCTTAAAACTTTAACTGAGTCATGATTAGTTAGTAAGCACTTGAAAATAAAGGGTTACTCTGGAGAAGTTTATTGATGAAATGTGTTCTGGTTTTCCTAAATGCGCTATCACAATTTGGTTAGGCTTTGTGCTGCGAATCGTAATCTATCGCCAGTTGAGTATAGAAACGGTAAAACCAGTGTCGAAAAAGCCTGACCAGAAGATGATTTAAAACAGGGAAAAGTGGTGTCATTATGAGTTTTTTATATTTATTCATGGATTTTAGGTTACAATTCGACCAAAATAAGCAGTTGTACGAACTGGGTAAAATGCACCTTAAGCGTACTAAAAACGCTTAACGTAGATAGAACTTCATTCTACTCAAAGGTTCCTTCATCGGCCAAAACACCAAAAAACAGACACGGAGGTCGCTATGCAACTTATGACAAAAATGCGTCAATTTATGCAACTCAGACAACTCAGCTTGCAAGAAATCAGCGAAACAACAGCGATCTCACTAACAGATTTAGAAGATTTTCTTACCGGAAAAGACTCGCTCAATGCACATCATTGGGATGAGTTGAATCAACATTGGCCGGAAATGATTGCTTACTGTTTTGACATTGATCCCATCTTTTGTAAAGACAACCAAACCCTGTAAAACGTATAAGACTTCTTTTTTGACTTTTCAATTACTCTGCGTTCGCTCAGCTTTTTTTCCGCTTTGAAAAAAGTACAGGTTCACAACATCACGCTTCAACACATCGAGTGCATAAATACTCAAATAAAATCAGGCAATCTGATTTTTTCTGTAAACCTCGTTTGGAAACATTTTGTGCCTTGAAGACGCCTTCTCGACTGTAACTCTAGTGCTTGTCGAATTTCCTGCTTGATTGACCTCTGCATTGAACCGCTATTGATGCTTTTTCTATCTAGGAACGAGACAACTCAGTATTTATTCATAAATTTCGCTGGCAAGGATTAAGCCCTGTGAAGTTTTTCGTTATAATGGCGCGTCTAAACGAAAAAGATTATTTTTGTTAAACTAAGTATGTATTTTTTGCGTTATTTTACCCCATTTAGCGGGTGTAAACTTAGGCAAAGATAGGGCAAAGGTTCGGTTTTATGCTTTTGCCGCCCTACTGTGTACCCAAAAATACTCTACGCACAACAATACGATTAAGAAGTGTTTGCATTCTATGTCAGAGGTTTCTCTAAACAGCCATTTGCTTAAAAAGCTTTGTTGCGGGAGTTCTGGTATGGGTCTTCAACACCGACTGAAAAAGGCACAGAATAGGTTTCCTTAGCTTGCGTGAGCGATTGCAAGGAACAAACTTCCAAGATGCTTGTCCCCTCACCGTCTTAGCGGTGAGTCAAAAAGACTTCAACGAAGGTGTTCTAAGTAAAACCTTGTGGATTGGTTGAGAAAAATTGGGTTTAAGATGTCAGTGCTGTATTTGTCGGCTCCAAAAGGTTCCGACACGCAAAACAGAAGTCTAGGGTTCAATTTTTCAATACTGGAAGGAATTTACTTTGTTCTGTGTCTTCTTAGCATTTATCTCTAGCAAGGAGTCACGAGATGAAACTTCACGAAAGAGTGAAATTCTATATTGAGTGGAAAGGCATCACCAAAAAACGCGTCGCAGAAGTTGCCGGCATTACCCAAAGTGCCCTTTATCGTTTTTTAAATGGTAGCAGCACCATGAAATCTTCGCACTTACAGAAAATCAATGAAGAGTGGCCAGAGTTGATTGCCTTTAGCTTTGACATCAATCCGCATGTGGCCTTGGAGGCTTTGCGGGTTGAGGATCAACACAACAGCCACAAAGGAAATGCCGCGTTCAATGGTTCTGATGGCGTGGTGTCCCATTAACAGAGAGTGCCTGTTTTCGCAGTGAAAAACTTTAACAAGGCTAAGACGAGCTGAAACGCTTTGATTCGCTTAAGAGGAAGGAGCCTGAATCGCTTCCTCTTTTAATCTTTTAATCGCATGAGATGCCCGCTAAAACAGGCACTTCTTTTAAAAATGGGTACCAAATAAACGGTTAAAGTTATCGGTGGTTGCCTGGGCAACAACCTCAAACGGCAGCTGTTTCAAATCGGCAATTTCTTGAACAACATAATAGGTATAAGCAGGTTGATTGACTTTTCCGCGATAAGGAACTGGAGCTAGGTAAGGGGAATCGGTTTCAACCAAGATGCGTTCCAGCGGAAGCGCTTGAACCACCGCTTTCACATCAGTTGCATTTTTAAAGGTCAAAATCCCGGAAAAGGAGAGATAAAACCCTAATGCCATCGCCTGCTCTGCCACAGCCAAATCCTCAACAAAGCAGTGCATAATTCCTCCCACTTCTTGGGCATTTTCTTCGGTCAATAACCGCAAACAATCCTCTGTAGAATGACGATTATGAATAATAATTGGCTTTTTGAGCTGTTTGGCAATCCGAATTTGCTGTCGAAAACGCGCCTGCTGCCAATCCATGGATTGTTGTTGCGGGTCAAAATGAAAATAGTCTAAACCAATCTCGCCAATCGCCAATACCTTTGGATGTGAGGCGGCGGCAAGCAGTTGCGCATCGCTGACAACCACTTCTGGAGGCTCACAAGGGTGCACACCAATCGCGGCATAAACCTGCTCATAGCGTTCGGTTAACGACAGAATTTCTGACCACTTATCTGGGCCAATCGCAATGCAAAGCATTCGCTCAACCCCCAAAGTCTTGGCTTGCGCTAAAACTTTTTCCATCCCACCGAGGGATTCCGGCAAGATATTTAAATGGCAGTGGGAATCAATAATCATCTATAGGTCGCCTCGGTTAAGCACACTGTGAAAAATCGTCATCGTAGCTGGCACATTTGGGGATTGAGCGCTGAGCCAGACCTGCAATAAATTCTCGGCAACCAACTCCTTATTGGCATTTCCTTGCCAAAGCGTTTTGGCCCGTTGTAACTGCTTTTCAAACTGCAGCAGTCTTTGCAAAATCGTCTTGTTCGCAGGGCAATTCGCATAAGTCTCGCGGCGTAATTCGCTCAGAACCCAGTGATAAAAATAGTCAAACAGGCGTTCGGGTTGTGGCCACTTTAACCAAGGAGCGGCGACTTTAGACGGCGTTTTTCTTCCCTCGTGCAACGCTTTTAACCCCTCTTGCCATTGACGGTATTCTTGCAGCCGGCCTTGATCAAGCCATGCCTGTGCCGCCAAGGGCGCGCCCCAATTTAAACGCAAGGCGCGTTTTAACAGAGCATGATCAAACTGAGGACGCTGCTGTTGCAACCAGAGTATGGCCGAATTGAAATCCGGCAGCCCAATAGAGAGCTGCTGACATCGACTTCTGATCGTCGCTGGAAGCCGAGCTGTCTGCTGGCAGCTGAGTAAAAAAAGCGTCTGGTTTGCCGGCTCTTCAAGCGTTTTTAAAAGGGCATTGAAGGCACTCAGATTAAGGTGTTCCACCGCTTCAATCCAAATCACCTTATAGCCACCTTGATGCGATGTTTCGTTTAAACGTTGAATTAACGCACGAACTTGATCCACTCCCACCTCTTTTTTCTCTTCTAAAGGATGCAAGTGGTAAAAATCGGGATGCTGTTGCGCTGCAAATAAATGACAACCGACGCAGCGGCCACAGCCTCCTTGAGCACTCGGCATTTGACAAAGCATTTGTGCGCTCATCGCCAAAACTAATTGCTCTACTGCAATGCCTTCTGCTGCAGGCAAAAGATAGGCATGGCCTAAGCGCATACGGCGCGATAACCATTGTTGCCAAGCGGGATGTAACCAAGGTAAGGGTTCTAAAACCGCTGGAAGACTTGGTAAAGCCATTTTAACAACCCAAACGCAGCCGCAGCTGCTCACGAATTTGCTGCTGAACCACCTCAAGAGGTTGTGCGGCATTCAATACGCAATACCGTTGCAAACTCAGTTGGGCTCGTTGCAAATAGGCCTCACGCACCTTAGCAAAAAAAGCGCTCTGCTCCTGCTCAAAACGGTCCACACGACCTGCGCGGGCAGCAACACGCACCATACCTACCTCAATCGGCAAATCAAACACTAGGGTCAAGTCCGGGGCAAACTGGCCCTGCACCCAAGATTCTAAGGGGGCAATCCGCTCAAACCCCAAGCCACGTGCCGCCCCTTGGTAAGCATAGGAAGCATCGGTAAAGCGGTCCGAAATCACCCAGATACCTTGCTTTAAAGCCGGCAAAATGGTCTGCTGCAAATGCTGCGCTCGCGCAGCAAACATCAAAAGCAACTCCGTATCGGCATGCATAGCGCTGTTTTGCGGGTCAAGTAAAAGAGCGCGAATTTTCTCGCCAATTTCACTGCCGCCCGGTTCGCGGGTGGTGATCACGGTTTTGCCAGTTTGCCGGAGTGTTTCGGCGATAAAAACCAAGTTAGTCGATTTACCCGCACCTTCCGAGCCCTCAAGGGTGATGAACTTGCCTTGCTCTGTTTGCATATGCATCCTATTGTTGCAAAAGATAGTGTTTAACGGCACGATTGTGCTCTTCTAAGGTGACAGAAAACTGATGCGCGCCACCGCCTTTAGCCACAAAAAAGAGGGCATCGGTTGTCTGTGGATTAAGTACCGCTTCAATGGCTTCTTTAGAAGGCATCGCAATGGGCGTAGGAGGCAAACCCTCAATTTGATAGGTGTTATAGGCGTTTTTTGCATTTAAGTCTCGACGGCGAATATTGCCATCGTAATCCGCCCCCGCGCCATAGATCACCGTTGGATCGGTCTGTAAGCGCATGCCTTGACGTAAGCGATTGACAAAAACGCCAGCAATCAAAGGACGTTCAGCCGCAAGCCCGGTCTCCTTTTCAACAATCGATGCTAGCACCAGCGCCTGTTGCGCACTTTGCAAGGGCAAATCCGGTTGGCGATTTGACCAACTCTGGTTTAGGGTTTGCTCCATCGCGGCCTTGGCTCTTAATAAAATCTGTAAATCGCTTTCGCCTTTGGTAAAAAAATAGGTTTCCGGCAAAAAACGTCCTTCAAAAAGCGCATAGGGATATTCAGAATCGCTCTCCCCTTCAACCCCTAATTTCAACTTAAGGGCGGGAATATCTTGCAAATCCAATTCACGTGCTAATTTTTCGTGGGTTTGTAACTGCTTAAGCATCTGTGTAAAAGTTTGCCCGGCCACTAAGGTTGCCGGATAGTAAACCGACTCGCCTTTAATTAACTCCGCAATCAGCTGATCAACCGTTAAATCTGGGGAAAGCCGAAACTCACCCGCTTTTAAAAGATGATGTTGATTTTGATAACGTAAATACCAAACAAACCATTGCGGTTTGGCCATAAACCCTTGCTGATGCAGCTGCTGCGCAATCTGTGTAGCACTTGCTCCTTTCTCAATCTGTAGAACTAATGGTTCAGACAATTGCGAAATAGGTTGCTGTTTAAAATCCAGCCAATTGTGCCAAAGCACCCAAAGCACTAAACCGGTCAGTACCACCACACCCAGTGAAAAAACTCTTAACAATTTTGCCTCGCTTTCTATAAATCCAGACCGTTTTGACTTTGCCAGTTTTCCCATGCCTCATGAATAGAGTTCACGCTTTGCGTCTCAAAGGCGATGGTCTGCTCTGGGGACAAACTCAGATGAGAGACCACTTGAATTCCGCGCAGCGAGTTGCTGAGAAAAAGCGCCTCCATCTCTGGTAAATCTGCGGTTTGCAATTTCCGCTCTCGCCAATGCCACCCCAAGTTTGGTAACAGGTTTGCCAATTGCTGACGAACGCAGCCAGCAATTCCGCTTTGATCCAGCTTAGGCGTAAAAATCGTTTGGCCATTCAGGGCAAATAAATTCGCTTGCGTAGCACTAATCACATCCCCAAAAGCATTTTGCATAAGCCCTTCTTGCCATCCTTTATCGGCCAATTCTTGACGTGCCAATACGTTCTCTAAACGATTTAAATGTTTGAGCCCAGCCAATTGGCCGTGAATACTCGCTTGAGTTTGGCAAAGATGGAGGTGAAGCGGTTCAGAAGAAGTTTGAGGGGCAAGTGACCACTGCACAACCCACGTTGGTTGGGGTTCTAACGGGGGAAGATAGCCCCGCCCGCCTTCACCACGGCTGAAAATCAATTTCAATGCCAAAGAACCCGCTTGCCAATCAGCAGGCAGCTGGGCAAAAGTTGCACGAATGGTAGCTAAAAGTGTAGCGTCACTTGGCACCATGAATCGCAAGACTTGAGCGTGACTCAGCAAGCGTTTCTGATGCGCAGGCCAATTTAATACCTGTCGATTGCGCACCAGAAGCGTCGAAAAAAAACCATCACCGTAACTAAAACCACGATCAAAAACATGGATCTGATCGGTACGCTGACCGTTCACCCAGGTAAAAACAGTTTGCATCCTAACAACCTATGCGTTTTGCTGTCCAGCAAACGCTCGCAACAAGCCTCTTGCCTTGTGCCGTGTTTCCGTCAGTTCAAAATCGGGCTGCGAATCGGCAACGATTCCTGCACCGGCACGAAACTGCAAAAGATTCTGCTCAGCATCCGCTACATGAACAAAGCTGCGAATCAAGATATTCAAATCGAGCGTTCCATCCAAATTGATATACCCCAAAGAACCGGTATAGGCTTCCCGCGGCATCTGCTCCAACTCACCCACAATTTGCATACAACGAACTTTTGGGCAACCGGTAATGGTTCCACCCGGAAAAAGAGCGTGCACAATGTCTAATGGATTCAAGCCCTCGGCAAGCCGACCGCGTACATTCGAAACTATGTGATGAACGTGCTGGTAAGATTCAACTACCATCAATTCATTCACTTCAACCGTACCTTTCTGACAAATACGGCCTAGGTCATTACGCTCTAAATCAATGAGCATAATATGCTCAGCGCGTTCTTTTGGATGAGCAATCAGCTCCGCCATTAAGGCACGATCCGCAGCATCATCCAGACTGCGTGGACGGGTGCCAGCAATCGGACGGGTCTCAACCCATTCGCCATCAAAACGCACCAAGCGTTCGGGAGAGGAACTGAGAATTTGCCAAGGCGCACCTTGGGCATCTCGCAAACACGCTAAGGCCGCAAAAGGCGCTGGATTATTCATGCGCAAGGCTTGATAAACGTGATGATAATTGTGTTCTGGATGCAAGCGGGCTTGCCATAAGCGAGAGAGATTCACTTGGAAGACATCTCCGGCCAGAATGTATTCTTTGATGCTTTGCACGCCGTCTAAGTATTTCTGTTCCGGCTCCTCGCCAAGCTGCTGTAATTCAATTTTAGGTATGTCGCTCATTTGGGGTAAATCACCCAACTGGCGGTGCATTCTCTCTAACCATTGCGCATGTTCGGCTTCTGCCACCAACCACATTTGGTTGGTTTGGTGATCGCAGATAACGGCTGCGTGGCAACGGGTCAGGTTCGCAAGGGGAAATCGCGCCTTAGGAAGCTGCAAAGTCGGCTCAACCACTTGTGCATAATCGTAACTAAAATAAGCAAACCACCCCCCTTTAAAGGGTAGATTTTGCGCTTCCTGCTGCAATAAAGCAGAATTTTGAGGAGGCCAGAGCGATTCATCTCCCTCAAGTTGCACAACCAATTGGGTAGTCTGAGTGCTCGCCATTGCTTGCTGCGCCGCTTCGACAAAAGTGTCCGGAGACTGTTCAGGATTGAGCTGCAAAACCGCGCTAGGGCAAGCCATTAAAATCGAGTAACGGCCCAAGCCGCCTTGCGCCACACTTTCCAATAGAAATGGGAAATCTTGCGGATACTGTTGATGCAAGGTCGCAAAATCGACTGACCTCTGGCCTAATGGACGAGCCAAAACAGATTGCTGAGTCGGATGGATCATGGCAAATAAAGGTGCTTAGGGCTCATGGCGTTATACCCGCGCCAAGACAAGCGTGGCATTGGTGCCACCAAAACCAAAAGAATTAGACAACGCATAGTCAAAGCGAGCATCGCGCGCAGTATGCGCTACGTAATCCAAATCACACCCCTCTTGAGGCTGGTCCAAATTAATGGTTGGCGGCAACTGCTGTTGCTGCAACGCCAAGGCCGTAAAAACGGCTTCCATCGCACCAGCAGCCCCTAAGGCATGACCGGTCATCGACTTGGTTGAACTCATGCACAGCTCATAGGCATGTTGGCCAAATACGGACTTGACCGCACTGGTTTCACAGAGATCGCCTGCAGGGGTTGAAGTCCCATGAGCATTAATGTAGCCAATCTGCTCTGGATTTAAGCCTGCATTACGCAAAGCCGCTTGCATACAACGCGCCGCGCCCGCCCCACCTTCCGCCGGCAAGGTCATGTGGTAAGCGTCACCACTCATGCCAAAGCCGACGACTTCCGCATAGATTTTGGCCCCACGTGCCTTGGCATGTTCATACTCTTCAAGCACCACCGCAGCAGCGCCGTCAGCTAGGACGAATCCATCTCGGTCTTTATCCCACGGTCGAGAGGCAGCTTGCGGATTGTCATTGCGTGTCGAAAGTGCACGAGCCGCGGCAAAACCAGCCAAACCGAGTTCGGTGGTTGAATACTCTGCGCCTCCAGCAATCATCACATCCGCATCCCCAAACTGAATCATACGGGCTGCATCACCAATTGAATGGGTACCGGTAGCACACGCGGTGGCAATGGCCATATTAGGGCCTTGAAGACCATACATAATCGAAAGGTTGCCCGAGACCATATTGACAATAGAACTGGGAACAAAAAATGGCGATACTCGTCTCGGCCCAGACTGTAAATAAGTACTGTGCTGCGACTCAATTGAACCAATTCCGCCAATTCCCGATCCGATTGAAACACCAATTCGCGTGGCATTTTGTTCTGTCACTTCGAGACCAGAATCCTCAAACGCTTGAATACCTGCGGCGATACCATAATGGATAAAAGGGTCCATCTTTTTGGTTTCTTTAGCGGCAATGTAACGACTGACATCAAACCCCTTAAGCTCCCCGGCAAAGGTTACGGAAAATGGCGACGTATCAAACTTGGTAATCTTAGCGATACCGCTTTTACCCGCAAGCAAATTGCTCCAGTTTTCTTGAGTGTTAAGGCCAACTGCAGAGAGGACTCCTAGGCCAGTAATAACGACGCGACGCTTAGTCAAATTGCGCTCCTCTTGATGCTGAGTCAACGCACATCACCGAGCAATAGGAAGCTGAAGGTCCAAACGCTCAAGGGTTGTGCGATCTTATCTGAGTCTTATGGCATTGTATTTCTGTTCTTATTAAATAAAAAGCACTTCACCCTGCACTCATTTAGCCGGACTTGGTTTTACAATGCTTAATGCCAGATACAAAAAAAGCCGCAAAACACGGCTTTTTGGGTTCTGTCCCGTTGGCGATTAGAGATTCGCTTCAACGTAGGCAACGGCTTGCGCCAAAGTAGAGATTTTTTCTGCTTCTTCATCGGGGATTTCGCAGTCAAACTCTTCTTCTAACGCCATAACCAATTCTACGGTATCCAAAGAATCGGCGCCTAGATCGTCAACGAATGACGCATCTGGTGTAACCTGCTCTTCTTCAACACCTAACTGCTCTACAACAATTTTCTTAACGCGTTCTGCAATATCGCTCATTTGGAAATCCCCAATTGTGGTTATATAAAAAATTTAGTTCGGGTATTCTCACCTTATGTTCGGGGTTTTTCAAGCACTTTCGCCCTTAATTTCCCCCAATTCAAGTGAATTAGTAAACCCTTATCTATTTATAATTTCTGTCATTACGAATAACAAACAGACTGGAACCTAAAAAGTTTAAGCACGTTTTGCACCGAGCAAAACCGCTTAGACCATATACATACCGCCATTCACATTCAGTGTCTGTCCAGTAATATAAGCACCTCCAGGACCCGCTAAGAAGGTGACCGCGCGCGCGATATCTTCCGGCTGTCCAAGACGATTAAGTGGAATATGTTGAGTCAGAGCATCTCGCTGCTCTTCTGGGAGCGCACGCGTCATATCTGTATCGATAAAGCCCGGAGCAACGGTATTGACCGTAATATTGCGTGCTCCGACTTCGCGCGCCAAAGACTTGCTAAAACCAATAATACCCGCCTTAGCAGCAGCATAGTTGGTTTGCCCTGCGTTCCCCATAACTCCGACAACGGAAGCGATATTGATGATTCTGCCTTCTTTGGCTTTCATCATTCCACGCAGACAGGCCTTTGACATCCTAAACACCGAATTCAGATTGGTCTGAATAATATCATCCCACTCTTCCTCTTTCATGCGCATCAGCAGGTTGTCTCGGGTGATGCCCGCATTATTAATCAGAATGGTTGGCGTAGCGTAGGTTTCAGTGACTTGCGCCAATACCTCAACGATACCCTGCGCATCAGTGACATTTAAACAGATGCCTTGTCCTTGAGCACCGGCCGCCTGAAGGTAATCGCTAATGGCTTGCGCACCTTGTTCAGAGGTAGCCGTACCGATGACCGTCGCCCCGTTTGCAGCCAAATCCAAAGCGATGGCCTTACCAATTCCTCGGCTCGCGCCCGTCACAAACGCAACCTTGTTTGCTAGCATTGTTCTACCCTTTTCTCATTTCTGCGGATTTTTGATTTTGATCGAGTCCAAAAAAGAATCTGCGGCCAATTTTATAGAGTCGTTAAGGCTTTTTCCAGTGTTATGCAATCAAACACCGCCTGACACTCCATCTTACGATCTATTCGACGATTTAACCCCATCAACACCTTACCGGGTCCAAGTTCATACAAACGCTCAACCCCTGCGTCCTTAAACGCCTCAATGATCTGAACCCAACGTACCGGCTGATAAAGTTGCTGCACCAACAGCGCTTTGATCTCTTCGACGTTCTTGGCCGCCGCAAAATGCACATTATGTAAAACGGGAACACTTGGCATCTGCATCGACATCCCTGCCAACTTCTGCGCCAACTGTTCTGCCGCTGGTCGCATCAAAGAACAATGTGATGGCACGCTCACCGGCAACGGCACCACACGCGAGGCACCCGCCTCAAGCATCGCGGCTTGTGCGGCCTCCACAGCCGCCCGCTCTCCAGCAATTACAACCTGACCTGGCGAGTTATAGTTTACGGCTTCAACCACTCCAGCGATTTGGCTGCAAACCGACTCAACAATGGCATCTTCCAAACCGAGTACTGCGGCCATCGCTCCGGCACCATTTGGTACCGCACCTTGCATTAAACGCCCCCGCTCAGCAACCAATTCAATGCCCTGCTCTAAACTCATCACACCTGCTGCCACCAGAGCCGTATATTCACCGAGCGAGTGACCCGCCATAAATTGAGGGACTAAGGTGCTTTGCGCTTGTAAAACTTCATAAACCGCCATGCCCGCGGCCAACATCGCCGGCTGGGTAATGTCAGTTTGATTCAGCTTGCCGCTGACGTCGTTTTGCACCAGCGCCCAGAGGTCATAACCCAAAACAGTAGAGGCGCGTGTAAACACCGCTTCAACTTGTGGGTAATGCTCAGCAAGCTCTGCGAGCATTTCTGTTGATTGCGACCCCTGGCCGGGAAAAATAAATGCGTAACTCATCTGACTCTTCTCTACTTCTTTAAACACTGAACCACATAATCACGACAAACTGCTTGCTCAGATTAATATTTAATTAACGCAGAACCCCAAGTAAATCCGCCCCCAAAGGCTTCAAGCAATAACGTTTGTCCACGCTGGATTCGCCCATCGCGTACGGCTTCGTTTAAAGCCAGTGGAATGGAGGCACTGGAGGTATTGGCATGCTTATGCACCGTCACAACCGTTTGCTCATCACGCAATTGCAGTTTTTTGGCCGTAGCACGAATGATGCGAAGATTGGCTTGATGCGGAACAAGCCAATCGAGCGCTTCACGCTCCATCTGATTGGCTTCAAGGGTTTCGATTGCCACCTTGCTCAAGGTATTTACCGCAATTTTAAACACCTCATTTCCACGCATTGACATAGTGCGTTCGGCGATCTCATCGGTCTGTGGCACTTTAGAAGGGCCCGACGGAACGTGCAGCAACTCTTCATACTCTCCATCGGCGTGCAGATGCGTTGAAAGGATTCCCGGTTCAGTTGAAGCTTCCAACAGCACTGCGCCAGCGCCATCACCAAACAAAACACATGTATTACGATCTTGCCAATTGGTAATTCTTGACAAGGTTTCCGCGCCAATGACCAATGCACAACGCGCCATACCTGTTTTAATAAATTGATCTGCGACACTCAGTGCATAGACAAATCCGGTACAGACCGCCTGTAAGTCAAATGCTGGGCAACCATGAATGCCTAAGCGCTGCTGAATCAAGCAGGCCGTGCTCGGGAAAATTTTGTCGGGTGTGGTGGTGGCAACAATAATCAGATCAATCGAGTGTTTGTCAATCTGGGCCATCTCCAGCGCCGCGAGCGCGGCCTTAACCCCTAAATCTGCGGTGGTTTCGCCCTCTGCAGCAAGGTGACGCTGTTCAATCCCCGTGCGCTCGCGAATCCAAGCATCGCTGGTATCGACCATCTTCTCTAAATCTAAGTTGGTCAGGATTTTGTTTGGCAAATACCCACCGGTACCGACAATGCGACTGTAATGTTTTTGATTCATAGTTTTTAACATCTTTGCGATTGCGAAATTCAGCACTTCGCGAAACGGGTTTTCGGCCCAGCCACTCAAAGCCTGGGCAACAAAATTCATTAAGGTGGTGTAAGGGCGATTACAAGGACTGTGTAAAGGTTTAGGTATTTTGCCCTTGAATCAACTTGGAAACTTCGACAGAAATGAGCTCTGGAACATTTTTGATCACTTCCAGCCGCGCTTGAGCAATCGCATGCACGAATGAAAACTGATCTGCACCGCCATGACTTTTAATCACAATCTTCTGTAACCCCAGTAGGGATGCACCATTATAACGACGAGGATCCACTTTATCTTTAAAAGACTTCAATACCGGATAGGAAAGCAGTGCAATGAATCGAGTAAATAGATTACGCTTAAAGGCCTGTTTAAGGTAAAACGAAATCATCTTCGCCACCCCTTCACTGGCTTTGAGTGCAATATTTCCATCAAAACCATCGCAGACAACCACATCGGTATCGCCTTTATAAATGTCATCCCCTTCAACATAACCGATGTAATTTAAAGGCGTCTGCTGCAATAATTGATGCGCATCCTTAATACGTTGATGCCCTTTCATCTCTTCTTCGCCAATATTGAGCAAGCCTACGCTGGGTGACGGATTACTATCCACCGCCCGCGCTAAAACCGAACCCATCATGGCAAACTGCAATAGATTTTCGCCACTGCAGCCAACATTTGCCCCCAAATCCAGTACATGCACATGACCCTTCATGGTAGGCATGGAAGTACAAATTGCTGGTCGATCAATATCCGGCAATGTTTTTAAAACAAACTTTGCCACCGCCATTAGGGCACCGGTATTACCGGCACTGACACAAGCCTGGGCCTGATCATCCTTGACCAAATTCAGGGCAATTCGCATTGAAGACTCGCGCTTATTTCGCAGCGCTTTAGAGGGCAGATCATCCATTTCAACCACCTGCTCAGCATGAACAACGGTCAAACGTGAGGCGTCAAATTTTAAAAGACTCAGCGCCTGGTTAATTGGGGCTTGCTGACCAACGAGGATAAGATGAAGATCGGGAAATTTTTGAAGGGCTTCTACCGAAGCAGGGACAGTGATCGACAGACCGTGATCACCGCCCATTGCGTCTATTGCAATCTTAATTGCCAAGATTCATTACGCCTTGTCTTGAACGACTTTTTTGCCTTTGTAATAGCCATCCGCTGTTACATGGTGACGACGGTGAATTTCACCTGAAGTTGGATCTTGAGTCAAAGTCGTTGCAGTCAAAGCATCATGAGCACGACGCATGCCACGCTTAGAAGGGGTTTTACGGTTTTGTTGAACAGCCATGTCTATCTCCTAAAATAGATTATTTTACTTTTTCAGTTCCTGCAAAACCGCAAATGGGTTTTGCTTTTCTGACTGGGGCTCATCAGAGCCAGTGATTGTTTGTATTGGCTCCGCTGCCAGTGGTGTATTTTCATAAGCCATCACACTGCTTTCATTAATCGGCACCATAGGCACACACAAAAGCAGCTCCTCTTCGATAAGTTCATATAACGAAATACGCTCATCATCAAGGGTAAAAGCCTCCACCTCTGCAGGCAAATCCTCAACCAATGCCATTGATTCTGTTAGCACCCCTTTTAACTCCGCTTGTACCGGATAAACAAAAGACGCTAAAGAACGCTGGCATTGTAAATTTAAATCGGCTGACAGCTTCATTTCAAAGGCTGGAAATCCAAGCACCTTATCGTAAAAAAAAGTAATATCCGCCGACACCTCGCCATTACTCGACTCCAGTTGCTGCGCTAAACGTAACAACTGCGCAATCTTGACCTGCCCCACATAATGTTTATTATGTTTGACTGCGTAGATAGGATCGATGTAATCAGGAAGCTTATTTAACATAGCCGCGCATCATACTCGTAAGTGTGAATTAAGTCAAAAAATAACGCTGAAAAAAACCGCGATTCAAGCAGCAATTTTCATCATCGCCAAATTCATGAAGCATCGCGACCGACAACCCTAAAAAAATAATTAAAATTATTGAATAAAAACAAAGTATTAGCCAACAATCCTTTCCAAGAGAATCCGACTCATTCAGCGCATAGAATGACAAACCCAACCCCTTGATACAGCCAAAAAACGAGCACTCAAATGAATCTCACACACAACTTATCCACAAGTCACGCACAGCTTACTCAACACACAACCCCGATTCCCCAGATTCTTTTAGCTTCTACCTCGATTTTTCGCCAACAACTGCTTAGCAAACTGGATTTACCTTTTGAATGCATCAAACCCGATGTCGATGAAACGCCCCTTACTTTTGAAACCCCACAGGAAATGGTACAACGCTTAGCACTGGCGAAAGCACAGGCTCCCGCCAACTCCTCGACCCAATCGCTAATTATTGGCTCCGATCAATGCGCGGTTTTTGCAGGTAAACCGATTGGAAAACCGCATCACTTTGAGAAGGCACAACAACAACTCAAAGCGTTTAGCGGGCAGTCCATTGACTTCTACACTGGTCTGGCCGTTTATGACACCGCAACTCAGAAAACCTATCAGGCACTGGATCACACCGTTGTACACTTTCGCACACTCAGCGACGAGGTCATTACGCGCTATCTCGAGCGAGAGCAGCCGCTAAACTGTGCAGGCAGTTTCAAGTCCGAAGGCTTGGGCATCACCTTATTTAAGCGAATCGACAGTCGCGACCCCAATGCTTTAATCGGCTTGCCGTTAATTGCCCTGACTGATATTTTTTATGAACTCGGCTACCCTCTTCCCTATTAAAGAAGGCGTGTAACAAAAGCAATCAAGGTATTTAAGAGATGACCGCCTGACTCAACCAATCATTAAGCTCATGCAACGAATCGAGCTGCGCCACTGGTTGATATGCGGCCAAAAGCGCCATCTGATGCACACCATGACTGAGCGCAATCCGATCCATTCCGCAGTTTTGAGCCATTTCCATATCAAAGGTGGTATCGCCAACCATTACCGCTTCCTCTACCGGAATCGCCAAGGCCTCAAGAATTTGCAACAACATCATTGGATCGGGTTTAGAGGCCGATTCTACCGGTGTGCGCGTGATATCAAAATAAACACCAAAACCGCACTCCAAAAGAACCTGGTTGAGACCCTTACGACTTTTTCCAGTTGCGATTGCCAACTTAACACCCCGTTGGCGTAAATTAAACAACAAGGCTTCTGCACCATCAAACGGCTGCATCTCCACGGAAGACTGCTCCAAAAAGTTTTGCGTATAAGCTTCACACATCGCAACCAAACGTGCCGAATCCTGTGCTAACTCGGGGTAGAGCGTCAGAACCGCTTTATCTAAGGCAAGCCCGATAATTTGTTTCGATTCATGGGCACTCAAAACCGGCAAACCACACTCCTTCGCCGCCAACTGCAAGGCATCGACAATCCGCGCCTCTGAGTTCATTAAGGTGCCATCCCAATCGAAAATCACTAAACGATATTTTTTCATCATCACTCACTTCACTCAAAACTATTCTTATTAAAAACCCGCTATTAACGGAGCTGATCAACAGAAGATCGATCCATCAAGCGCTTAAAATCAGCCCATAATGGTGCTTCAAAACGCATCGGCTGCTGCGTCACGGGATGCGTAAAGCCCAAGATGTGCGCGTGCAAAGCCAAACGTTTCATGCCTTGCTTACGAAACTGCTTATTTACCTCTCGGTCGCCATAGCGATCATCTCCCACCAAAGCACAACCGTGCGCCAAGGCATGCACACGTATTTGATGCGTTCGACCGGTCTGTAAACGTACCGCCATCAAATCGCATCCTGGCAAAGAGTCCTGCCACTCAAAGAAACTGATCGCAGGCTTACCCTCTTGCGCAACACGAACATGCCAGCCCCCATCTGGTAGATGCGTTTTCAGCAAAGGCAAGTCAACCTTATTGACCGCTTTAGGCCAGCGCCCCACCACCATTGCCAAATATCGCTTCTCAAACTGATTCGCACGAATTTGCTCATGCAGCGCTTTTAACACTGAGGCTTTTTTGGCAACCAATAAACAGCCCGAAGTGTCGCGATCGATACGATGCACCAACTCCATTCGCTTGGCCTGCGGCCGCAAAGCACGTAGTACCTCAATCAAACCATAACGCACACCACCCCCGCCATGCACCGCAACACCAGGGGGTTTATTTACGACTAACAAATCCGCATCTTCAAACAAAATGGACTGCTCAATCTGACGCAATTCCTGCAAAGGTATTTCGCCATCGCTTGGCTTTTCTACTTGCACATCCTGCATCGGCGGCACACGAACAAGATCACCGGCTTGGATCCGATCACTGACCTTTGAGCGCCCCTTGTTTACCCGAACCTCACCTTTACGAACAATTCGATAAATCAAAGTCTTAGGCGCTTTTCTAAAATGGCGCATTAAGAAATTATCGAGGCGCTGCCCCTGATCTTCTTCTCCCACAGTCAAGTAAGTGACCGTCGATTTTTGCTGTTGCTCCGCCATGAAAACTCCTTAAGTGATGCAGAGGCGATGGTTCGCCAGCCAAATTTTTGGCGCTTATTCTACCCCAGCGCGCCCGCACTGCGCAGAGTAACCCCAGATTTATATACAACTTATACACAGCTTTTACCAATTTTGACAAATGACCGATTGCCAAGCCCCAAAGGCAGTGATATATTTCACTCGTTTAGATTCTCAGCCGTTTTTACATTTGGCCAACGCATCACTCGCGTAGAGAATTGATAGAAGCACGAATTGATTAACCGCCTTTTCTAACAAGAAATGGCTTTTTAACAACTGAAACCCGGAAGACGGACCCAAACAACGCATTAATGTATGCAAAGTTGTCTGGCGCAGCGAGCAAATTTTTATTCTTTATAAAGAGAGTAATCGTCGATTCAGCTCCCCTAAGACGCCCGATAAACCATACGAGCTAAAGCGAAAAGACCGTTAAAAATCAAAGCCTCGCTTTGACGGCTAGAGCCCAGAACCCTACAAACAATGATAAAGCTATCTGGGCTCGATAAAAATGTTACCGCGACAATGAACTTGATAACCTACGATGCGATTTTCGCGTTGTAACGGCCGCCGCATCAGATTCTGATGCACAGATGAATTCCGCACAGTGCGCTGAAATCCATCCAAAAAGGTGCCTACCCCAAGGTAACAACCCGCCTAGACTTCTCTTAAACGCCCGCAAACTCGTTGCCCTTAAGCGTGTGCAATGCCTCCTCTGCGTTTCTTTCGCAACCAAAAGAGAAACCCATGAAAAGAATGCTTATAAATGCCACCCAGAAAGAAGAGGTGCGCATTGCGTTAGTCGATGGTCAAAGTCTGTACGACCTTGACGTCGAAACACCTTTACACCAAAAGAAAAAAGCCAATATTTATAAGGGCAAAATCACTCGCATTGAACCCTCGCTGGAAGCTGCGTTTGTTGACTACGGATCTGAACGCCACGGCTTTCTTCCATTTAAAGAAATTGCCAGTGAGTACTTCCCACAGGATAAAGGTGATCCAAATCGTTTAGGCATCAAAGACGTTTTAAGCGAAGGCCAAGAAGTCATTGTACAGGTGCAAAAAGAAGAGCGCGGCAACAAAGGCGCTGCACTCACCACCCAAATTACCTTGGCCGGGCCTTATGTGGTCATGATGCCTAACAATCCTCGTGCGGGCGGTATTTCACGCCGGATTGAGGGCGATGAACGTTCTGACATCCGCGATACTTTACGCGATTTAGAAACCCCTGATGGCATGGGCCTAATTATTCGCACCGCCGGAGTAGGCAAAAGCACCGAAGAACTCCAATGGGGGGTGAACTACTTAGTCCAATTGTGGGATGCCATTCAAAAGGCTGCGGACAGCAAGCCCGCTCCTTTTTTGATTCACCAAGAATCCGACATTGTGATTCTGGCAATTCGAGATTACCTGCGTCAAGACATAGGCGAAATCATTATTGATGATATGGAAACCTTCCATAAAGCTCGCGATTTTATCCAGCACGTCATGCCACAACAGGTCTATAAAGTTAAACCTTACCAAGACACGATTCCGCTTTTTACTCGCTTCCAAATTGAATCGCAAATTGAATCCGCCTATCAACGCGAAGTCACACTGCCCTCTGGGGGCGCGATTGTAATCGATATTACCGAAGCCTTAACGGCGATTGATATTAACTCCAGCCGCTCAACCAAAGGTGGCGACATTGAAGAAACCGCTTTCCACACCAACATGGAAGCGGCTTGCGAAATCGCCCGCCAACTGCGTTTGCGCGATCTGGGTGGGCTTGTTGTCATTGACTTTATTGATATGCAATCCAGCAAACATCAGCGCGATGTTGAAAACAAACTGCGCGATGCGGTGAAATCCGATCGCGCACGTGTGCAAATCGGCAAGATTTCGCGTTTTGGTTTATTGGAAATGTCTCGTCAACGCTTACGTCCCTCAATTGAAGAATCCACCCAAATTGTCTGTCCTCGCTGTAAAGGCGTTGGCGTTATTCGTGGCGTCTCTTCGCTTGGACTTTCTATTTTGCGCCTGCTCGAAGAAGAGAGCATGAAAGAGAATACCCGTCGCGTCACTGTGCAATTACCGGTTGATGTTGCAACCTTCCTGCTTAACGAGAAACGTTCGCAAATTACCAAAATTGAAGATCGCCATCACATGCATGTATTAATTGTGCCAAATGAGCATTTGCAGACCCCAGAATACATCATGGAACGTACGCGTTTAAGCGATGATGAAGTACATGTGGTTAGCTATCAAGCTAAGCAGCATTTCCATGCAGAAGATGAACTGCACAAAGTCAATGAAACCCCCAAACCGAAAGAAGAGCCTGCGGTACAAAATATTACACCCGCCGCTCCACCGCCGGTTGCCGTGGTCGAAACCGCTCCTATCCAAGAACGCAAACCTGGACTATTTGCTCGAGTTTGGCAAGCGCTCTTTGGCAAAGCAGAAGCACCGGAAGAAACTCAGCCCAAACAAAATGCTGAGACAAATCGCAGACGTTCCAACGACCGCAATGATAACAGTCGCCGTCGCACGCCAAATGATCGCCGTAAAAATGATCGCCGTCGCCGCCCTCCACAAGAAGAGCGCATTGGTCTTATTGAAGAGCCGATTGAAAATGGCGAAGCCATCGAAGACAAACTCTTAAATTCAGTAGAGATGGCTCAAGATGATCTTAATAACAGCAAAAATTCTCGACGTCGCAACAATAACCGCCGCCGTCGTCCGCGCCCAGAAGAAGTCGGAACAGCAGAAGAGACGTTACTGGACGAAACGCAACTGAATGACGATGCGGTTGAATTAGAGTCATTAACCGGCCATGTCGAACTGGCAATAGATGCCAATGAAGCACAGGAAGAAGGTGAGGAAAAACCGCGTCAACGTCGTCGGAGCCGTTACAACAGCCGCAGCCCATACAGCACACGCCGTCGTGCGCCACAGGATGCACACACTCGTTCGATTCATTCCCCTGCCCCCCACCTTCCCTCAAGCGAAACCCACGTGATAGAGGCGACAACTTCCCTAGCAGTGGAATCGGCGGCTCATCAGGTAGAACTCAATCTGGAAGCGCCTTTAACGACTGAACACACCCCGTCAATTCAAATGACTCCGGCTGAAACGACTCCGGTTGAAACAACTCCGGTTGAAACAACTCCGGTTGAAACAACTCCGGCTGAAACGACTCCGGCTGAAACGACTCCGGCTGAAACGACTCCGGCTGAAACGACTCCGGCTGAAACGACTCCGGCTGAA
>JAFGXP010000037.1 GCA_016936535.1 Thiotrichales bacterium
AAACCCAAGGCTTGCTTGGGTTTTGATTGAATCAGACATAAAGAAGAGATGACATAAAGAGAAGAGATGACATAAAGACATCTTGAACCCCAAGGCATCGAGCAGGAAAACGAATAGCATAGTGCTGATACTTTCTTACCTCCAGTGGGGTTCATACACCTCTTAAGTTCTATTTGACTGTGTTGCTTGCCGTCTTATGGGTGAATCTTCGACAGTAATTCCGGTTCAATCACAAGGTTCCGCACGCCATGCGCGTGATCTTCTTGGAAGGCATTGCCTTTACACCATTCGCCAACGGTCGCAATATCCACCTTGGCAACTTTTGGACGCACGCTCCAAGTTACTTGGAAAGGCGAACCTTGTTCATTGTATTTAGGGCCAGTGGTTGATCCGCTATAGAGAATAGGTGTGCCGGTGTTTTGCGGAATATTAAAGGCTTGCTGGTAACCTTCTTTTACACCAAACTCGGTTAATTTATTGAAATCCAAAGCATTTTTGTCGTTTACAAGTACATAGACCTGTGCCTCAACACGCAGTTGCGGATTGCCAATGCTTTTGCTCAAACAGGAACCAAGGGTCGGACCAGGATTCACCATTGCCGTGGTATGAACGTAATGCAATTCGACTGTATCGCCAACTTGCAATCCGCCGTGTTTACCTTTGCAGACTTCTCCGGCAATCGGAGTCGCTTCTTGTGGTGTTAGGGTACCACTGTATTTGAAACCGCTGTTGTAGCCGTGTCCATCGCCATTGCCGGCATAGGTAGTGAACTCTCCGCCCTTATGCTCAGCATTTTCATGAAAATGAATATTGCATAGGTTCATTTTTTGATAGGGTGGTGCCGTTTGAAACTCAACCGAGTTGCTGCCATCGACTTGGCTTAAATCACGCGGTGCCTGCGGACCAAATCCCTTGCCTTGCGTATTTTGGATTAAGGCTTGATGCTGTTGCGCAATGACTTGATCACTGACTGCTGCATGAGACGAATGTGCAGGCTGTTGGTCAGCATGAGCTTCAAAACTAAACCCGGACCATTTGATCGGAGTGTTGGCGGGATTATCTGCAAATGCATAAGGTAAAAATAGGACGCCGAGGGCAATCGATAGGGTGGTTCTCATCATGGAAAGTACATCCTCTTCATTTTCTTTTTTGTATGAGGGTTTCTTGCGGTGCTTAGACCGTAAAACCATTGTGCTTAAAACAGCGTGGCGTTTTATAACAAACTGGATGTCTGGCGTTGATTAAAAAATTAGATATGTCTTCATTGAACGATTAAATAACAGTAAAGCGATATATTAGACATGGATGATTTAAACCTTAATTTTTAATTAAAATATCGCATTAATGCAATTTTTTGTTCTTTTTTGATCGAAAATGACTCGGCTTTTAGAAAATTTAGCAAAACACTTCTTATGGATAGAATTTTTTTTGATTACTTTTTGTAATGCTTATGAATAGTAATTTATCTTTAATCATTTCGTTTAAGTCGCTATTTACTGAGTATTTATTCTTATCCGCACTCTGACGTACCGAAACAGAAAGCATTGCCCGCCTCAAAACGTGGTTTAGCCTCGGAGAGGGTGTGATATAGGGATAAGAAAGCCCAACAAAATACCAATTAACTTTCTATAATAACCCCCCATGAAACTCGCGCTGATTTTGCAATATTTGGATTTCCTCGGCACGGTGGTTTTTGCCATTACCGGGCTTTTGGCTGCGCGGCGTAAACAGCTGGATTTGTTTGGTGCCATCGTGATCGCGATGGTTACCGCCATTGGTGGTGGTACCCTTCGCGATCTGATTATTGGGGTTCCGGTATTTTGGACACAAAATGACCTTTATATCTACATTGTGGTGATCACGACTATCCTGTTTTTCTTTATGGCGCGTTTGCATCGCTTGCCCGTTAAGTTACTCCTGTTTTTGGATGCGCTTGGCTTAGCGGTTTTCACGGTGATAGGTACGCAAAAAGCTGCCGAACTCGGATTTTCCGATCCCATCGCCATTATGACTGGGGTGATGACCGGGGTCGTGGGCGGTATGATTCGTGATGTTTTGGTTGGTGAAATTCCTTTGGTTTTACGTAAAGAAATTTACGCGACCGCCTCTTTTGTCGGCGCCAGTCTGCTATTAGGGCTTGGCCACCTTGAGATGGAACAAGACGTGGCGATTGTACTTGCCATCCTTGTGACGATGGCATTGCGGGTTTGGGCGATTGTGTACAAAATTGAACTGCCGGTATTTATTTCTTATCAAGAACCCAAGGCAAGCGCAAAATCGCCGATCGATTCCGACCCCCCGGCTTAAGGAAGTACAGCGCTTCCCTGAGCGCTAAGTCCACTTTATTTTTTAAAATGGGCTTAGCAGAAGGTTTCCAAGCTGAGTCGCTCGTTTTTGTCAGGTCGAGATATGACCGTAAAATGGTGTCTTGCTAAAAAAATGTGTTTTGCCTGAGACCCTTTGGACTTTTTCTGAGTTTTCCCGGAATTTCTATGCCACTCCTTTTCCACAAGTTGAAATCATCCCTATGTTAAGACTGCCTTTTGAACTGCTCGTGGGGTTACGCTATACCCGGGCCAAGCGCCGTAACGGCTTTATCTCGTTTATCTCCCTTTCGTCTATGATTGGCATCGCGCTTGGTGTGACGGCTTTAATCACCGTGCTTTCTATTATGAATGGCTTTCAAGAGGAGTTGCGTGACCGAATTTTAGGCATGACGGCACACATGACCATCAGTGAAAGCGATGATCGGCTCAGTAATTGGCCAACGCTTTACGATACGGTAAAAACCCAGCCGGATATTTTGGGTGCCGCGCCCAATATTATGGAACAAGCGATGCTCACGCATAACGGCCGAGTGCAAGGCGTCGCGGTGCGCGGCATTTTGCCGGATTACGAAGATGAAGTAGGTGATTTGAACCAAAAAATGGTTTACGGGCAGCTCCAAGATTTAAAGCCTGATGACTATTCGATTATCTTAGGCAAAGAGTTATCGGTGAGTTTGGGGGTCTCCATCGGTGATAAGGTCACCGTGATTGCTCCGCAAGGCAGTGTTTCAGCCGTTGGCATTGTGCCGCGTATCAAGCGTTTTACCGTCGTCGGTTTTTTTGAAGCCGGCATGCACGAATATGACAGTGCCTTAGCGTTGATTCATTTGCAAGATGCACAAACACTGTTTAAGTACGATGACCGCATCAGCGGTTTGCAGCTTAAAATTGATAACCTGTTTCGAGTGGGCGAGGTCAGACAAAACCTAGCCAATCAATTGCAGCAAACGCTTTATGTTCGCGATTGGCGCCAACAACACTTAAATTTTTTCAAAGCGATTGAAATGGAAAAACGCATGATGTTCATCGTTTTAGCGCTGATTATCATGGTCGCCGCATTTAATATCGTCTCAACCATGGTGATGGTCGTCACCGACAAGCAAGGCGATATTGCGGTGCTGCGCACGCTGGGCGCCACGCCAAATTCCATTCAAACTATTTTCATCATTCAGGGCTTGGTAATTGGCTTAAGTGGCGCGTTTTTAGGATTGATTGGCGGCGTCAGTCTGGCGATGAATATTGATGTTATCGTACCGTTTATTGAGACGCTCTTAGGATTCCAGTTCTTTCCACCCGATGTGTACTACATCAGTAAAGTGCCTTCCAAAATTATTTGGAGCGATGTCTATAGCGTGACCTTAATTGCGTTTTTCTTAACCCTGGCAGCAACGCTTTATCCCGCGCGCAAAGCGGCAAAAATTCAACCTGCGGAGGCATTGCGTTATGAATAATTCGATTGTTTTGCAAGCCAATCAATTGTGTAAAACCTACTGCGAAGGCGAAATTGAAACGCAGGTATTTGAACAAATTGATCTGAGCTTACATGCTGGCGAAAAATTGGCCATTGTCGGCGCTTCTGGCAGTGGTAAAAGTACGCTGCTGCATCTATTGGCCGGGCTCGATGCGCCAAGTTCTGGCGAAGTGCGTCTGCAAAACCAAGCTTTTTCGACTCTCTCTGAGGCCAAGCGCGGAAAGTTACGCAATGCTCAAATGGGATTTGTTTATCAGTTCCATCATCTTTTGCCAGAATTCACCGCTTTAGATAATGTTTTGATGCCACTGCGGATTCGCCGCAGCGATTTGTCTGCCGGTGAACGTAAAGCGCGTTTATTGTTGGAGCGCGTAGGCTTAGGGCATCGCTTAACGCATAAACCCTCCGAACTTTCAGGCGGTGAACGCCAGCGTGTCGCTTTGGCACGGGCGCTGATTACCGAACCGGCTTGCATCTTGGCGGATGAACCGACTGGTAATCTTGACCAAGCCTCGGCCCAGCAGGTTTTTGAACTGCTGTTAGAACTCAATCAAGAGTTTAATAGCGCACTTTTAATTGTGACTCATGATTTGCAACTGGCCGCACGAATGGACCGAATTCTAACCTTACGTGATCGTCAGTTGCACGCTCAACATTGTTAAAGACTCTCCTATGATTTCTCTGCAAAACCTCAGTTTACGTGCGGGCACCAAGTTGCTCTTGGATGGCGCAAACCTGGCGATTCATCCAGGCCAAAAAATTGGTCTGATTGGCCAAAATGGGGCCGGAAAAACCACACTCTTTCGTGCCATTCTCGGTCAAGTGAGTGTTGACGGCGGCCAACTTGCCGTACCGGCCGATTGGATAATTGGTCATGTTGAACAAGAGGTTGAACAGTTAGACCGTGCGGTTTTGCAGTACGTGAGTTTTGGCGATCAACTTTATGCCGCCGCGCGCGACGCTTTAGCGCAAGCCGAAGCCGACAATAATCAAATGGCGTTGGTTGCCGCCTATGACCAGCTCGATAAACTGCAAGCCTATGCCGTGGAAAATCAAGCGCGGCTGTTACTTTATGGTTTGGGTTTTACCGAAGCGCAATTTACGCAACCGATTCGTCAGTTTTCCGGCGGCTGGCAAGTACGATTAAAACTGGCGCGTGCGCTGATGCAGCGTGCTGATTTATTGCTGCTGGATGAGCCGACCAACCACTTGGATATTGAGGCGGTTGCTTGGTTAAAACAGTGGCTGCGTGGGTTTGTGGGTGCGATTTTGGTGATTTCCCACGATCGTGATTTTCTGGATCAGGTGGTGCAAGGTATTGCGCACATCGACCAACAGAAAATTCAGTTTTACAGTGGTAACTTTGCCGCCTTCGAGCGTCAGCGTAATGAACGACTGATGCAGCAACAGTCTCTGCACGATAAGCAGAAACAACAGATGCAGCATTTAAAGACGTTTATCAGCCGCTTTAAAGCCAAGGCCAGTAAAGCGAAGCAGGCACAAAGTCGGGTAAAAGCATTGGAGCGAATGGAAATGGTGGCGGCGGTACAGGCAAGTAACCCGTTTCATTTCACTTTTGCCGAACCGAAAGCGCAACCGGATCCCATGTTGCAAATCGAAAAATTACAGTTTGCTTATGGTGAAGTCCCAATTATTCGCCATGCTGACCTAACCCTACGGGCGGGCGATCGGATTGGGTTGGTTGGTGTCAACGGCTCAGGTAAAACCACTTTGTTAAAGCTCTTGGTTGGCGACCTGCTGCCACAAAGCGGCAAGGTAAAAATGGCACGGGGGTTAAAGGTCGGTTATTTTGCACAACACCAACTGGACAGTTTGCGTGCCGAGTGGAGTCCGTTACAACATCTTCTGGCATTAGAAGAGGCGCCTTCGGATCAGCAAGCTCGCGATTTTCTTGGGGGATTCGGCTTTAGCAATGAACAGTGTTTGGCCACGATTGCCCCTTTTTCAGGTGGTGAAAAGGCGCGCTTGGCTCTCGCCATTTTAGTGTTTCAACAACCCAACTTGGTGATTCTGGATGAACCAACCAACCATTTAGATATGGAAACCCGCGATGCTCTGGAAATGGCATTGCAAGATTACAGTGGCGCACTGTTATTGGTTTCGCATGATAAACATCTTTTGGCTTCGATTGCCGATCAATATTGGTGGGTTCATCAAGGTCAGGTTGAGCTGTTCTATGGCGATTTGGATGAGTATTTAAGCGAGCAGCTCAAGCGAGTAAAGCAACAAAGTGACGCGCAAAAACAAACCGATCATGCCGGTGCGAAAAGTCAGAATAAAAAACAACAGCGCGTTGAAAATGCCCAGCAGCGAAAGCAACTTGAGCAACTGTTAAAAACCGACCAACAGCGTAGCCAAAAGCTCGAGAAAACCTTGGTTCAGCTGCAAACCCAACTGCAAAATCTCCATGGTCAAATGGAAGATCCAAGCTTATATGAAACGCAGAATAAAGAGATCCTTGCGCAGTGTTTGCGGCAAGAGGCGCAATGCCAACAGCAGCTTGAAGCAATTGAAATGGAGTGGTTAGAGGTAGAAGAGCGAATGCAACAAAAGCGTGATGCTTTTATGCAAAGCCTAGAGGCCTGAGTGGCTTCACTCGGGCCATTTTAGGGCGTGGATTTTACCGCTGAGACTAATCGTAGCTGTAATTGACTGCGCCCCATGTAGGTGTTGAGTGAGGGCTGATAAGCACACTCAATCCAGTCGCCGATGTCGTAATTCAAGGTTTGATTTGCTTGAATCGCATTAAAAAAGATGGCGCTAAACCGTTGGCGATCTTCACTGACTAATTTAAAAGAGAGATGCAATTTGGTTTGACCAACTGGACGCATTTCTTCAATTAAAAAAGTACCAGAAAACAAAGGCTTAGGCCATTCTCTTCCAAAAGGCTCTAAAAGAGAGATTTCTTCGATTAACTCGGGAACTAACTGTTTGCTGCTCAGAGGACCATCGGTTTCGATGATGGGCACCGGCGGGGCGGGAAGTTGCTGTTGAATGGCATCCTCAAACAGCTGGCTAAATTGGGAATAACGCTCAAGTGGAATGGTACAACCGGCCGCGCCCTTGTGACCGCCCATAGATTTAAACAGCGCGGGTTCTTGTTCAGACATCCACTGAAAAGCCGCACGAAGATCGACATCTGGTACCACAGCTCGGCCACTTCCCGCCAAAAAACCATCGCGTAAGTCTGTCATCGCCACCGTCGGCACACCATATTTTTCGCCAATCCGTGAGGCAATAATCCCTTGAATCCCCGCATTCCCTTGCATTTTAATGGCCAAGCTGTAGCGCTGAGAATGGTAAAGCTCCCGAGCCAGCTGCTGTGCTTGTTGCAACATTTCTTCTTGTTGAGCGCGTCGATTTTGATTGTCTTCGTCCAGTTGCTGTAAGTAAAAACGCGCCTGTTCAACGCTGTTCGCGGTTAAAAAATGATAGGCGGTGGTCACATCACTGACGCGGCTGGCCGCATTAATGCGGGTCGCGACTTGAAATCCCAAAAACTCAGCATCATAGGGTTGATGTTGATTGTTGTTGAGTAAGCGCATGGCTTGCCAAGCAGGGGTATCAAATTGATTAATTTGGACTAAACCCGTGCGCACAATCGCACGGTTATTTGGGCTTTTAAGACTAACGCTATCGGCCACGGTTCCCAGCGCTACATTTTTCGCTAAGGCTTTTAACGTGGGTGCCTCTTTTGGCAGATGACCCATTTGAATCAGGCGCTGTCGTACCTGGGCCATCACTAAAAAAATGACAAAACAACCGGCAATGGTTTTATCGTAGGCGCAACCTTCCTGTTGAGGATTCACTGTGCAGACGGCACTGGGCGGCGCCCCTTCAATCGGCATATGGTGGTGGTCGGTCACGCAGACCGCAATCCCTTGTTCGGCCAGACGTTGAATTCGCGGCTGGTCACTGGAACCCTGATCTGCGGAAATCACCAGCTCAATCGGTTTTTCGATCGCCAAAATCCGTTCGACCACCTCATCGGTGATACCATAACCGGCTGAACGCTCACCGATCATATGCTCAATGCGTTCTGGTGCAACACCAAAAAAATCGATTAGGGCGGTTTTGGCAACCCAAGCCGAGGTGACGCCATCGGTATCGTAGTCGGTGGCTAAGACAATTTGCCCTTGGCCCAGAATGGCTTTTGCGATTAAGTCTGCCGCTTGCTCAGCATTTTTAAGTTGATTGGGCGGTTGCAGATTTTTCAGTTGCGGAAAGACGGTAGCCTGTAAGGACTCAACTTGGTCGAGCCGATTGGCAACCAATTTCGCCTGCAAATCGGTTAAACCGAGCGCTTTGGCAGCGGTAAAAACGTGCGGATGAGGGGAGCGTTCGACAATCTTGGGTGGTTTATTCATAGCGGGCAATTGTATCAAAAATGAGTGCGGCTTTTTCGGCTAAAAAAAATGAACACTGCCTGTATTTACATGGCTTTTTAAGCAGTGGATGCAGTGCGAAGGCCGCTTGGTTGCGGCAAATGAATCGCTCTGATCCGCAGCGGCCGCTAGGTCAATGGCATGCCCCAACCTATGCTCAAGCGAACTTGTTGGATTCGGTCCAAAAACTCGAAACCAGATTACAGTCTTGGCAGCTCAGACGAGAACCTTTTGTTTTGATTGGTTCCTCTTTGGGGGGATATTTGGCTCAATATCTGGCGCATCAATTTTCAGCGCCATATGTGTTGATTAATCCGGCTTTGGCCCCTTTAACTTTATTTACCGCTTATCAGGGTGAGCATCGTAATCCGTACACCTCAGAAAAGGTGTGGGTGAATTCCGCTTTTTCCGAGGCGTTAGCGGCACTTGCCGTACCGCATTTAAATTTGCAGTTACCATCGTTGCTGCTTGCAGATTTGGCCGATGAGGTGGTTGACTTGCAACCAGCGATAAAGCTTTATCAATCTTTACCAAACGCGCAAGTAACAGGGTTTTTAGGTGGAAATCATGCTTTTGCCCACCGAAAAGAAGCCTGGCCGCTGATTGCGGATTTTGTTCAGCGGCATCTAAACGTGAAGATCGAGCAGGCGGCCGAGTAACTGATCTTCGGTTTTCAGGGTTTTAAGCAGGGCTTCTATCTCGGTTTGCGTCATGCGATTGTCAATAAGAGCGGTTTCAAGCGATGACTCGGGAGCTTGCGGTGTGGAGTTTAAGGTTTGATTGATGGTTTGAGTGTTTGCATTCAGACGCTCAAAACCGTGTTGCACCCCTTGTAACGCCGTTTGATTGACCGAGTGAATCGACATATTTAACTCCTTTAATCGTGTGATAAACGTCCGCTAAACAGAGTCGATTTGCTAACCCTATCTTGTAAGCCACACTTTCAAGGGGCTTTTCTAAGCGCGTTCTAAGAGCGATATCCTTGGGTAAGATCCGTTTTAAAGTGTGTTTTTTATCAAATCTGGCAGCGCTTCTTGAGCAATCGGTGTGACCACCTGATAAGGGTCTCGATTTTTGATCTGATATTCCAGTAGCAGAGCGCCATAGACATGTTTACCTACTCGGTCTAAGCGGACTTGCATCTGCTCATTTTCCCAAAGATAGACACGATACGCTCGAAATCCGCCATTTGTTTGACGAAAGACTTTAGGTGCGCCCAATTGAATGCTGAGCTCACGTGCTAGGGCATCGCTCTTGATTGGTGTATCTTTGGCAAACTGATTTTGTCCATAAAAAGGGCGGTATAACCGTTGTAGGCGAACCAATTGGCCAAGATCATTGTAATAAAAACGCAAAGCGTAAGTATCTGGCAGTTGGCTGTGGCTGGTAAAAATATCTAAAGTATGGGCGCGTGAACGTTGCGGAGCCAGTTCAAATCCCCCTAACTGCCAAAGCTGTTGACGCACGCTGCGTTGGGTCATGCTGGGCAAATCCATCCCCAAAAAACGTGCGGATGTTGCTGTCTGTTCTTCCACAAAGGAGGGTGCTGCCTGTAAGGGCTGGATGGCAAAAACAGATGCCCAAATCCCACTGCTCAGCAACAAACGCCACCAAAAAGTACCCTGAAGGCAAAAATGATTTGGCATAACCAACTCCCTTAGTTTTCATCTGACAGGGTTATCGGCAATCCTAAAAAATTCTTGAGTGCATCTATCGGTATGGTCTGGCGTAGCTGATTGGCATTCAGCCATAATGCTGGTTCGTGTTGAGAGGGGGGTTCAATCATAGGCAATTGATTTTGCATAATTTGTGCATCGGCATCCGAGGGGTCTAGATTCGCTTGGCCGCGTTGCTGCAAGGCTTGCTCAATTTGTTGAACGTCATTTACTTCGAGATACAGCAGATAAACTGGAATGTGCAACTCAGCGGCAAGCTCATAAAAAGGTTGGCGATGCGCATGCTTCAGGAAGGTCGCATCGACAACCGTATGCCAACCGGCCGTTAAGGAGGTGCGTGCATTTTGTAAAAGGGTTTTGTAGGTGGTTTGACTCATCTGTGGGCTGTAGAGCTGATGACGTGCATCAGCGGTTAAGCGCTCTTTGGGTAATACGCCAAATAAGTGCTTGCGTGTACGATCCGAGCTAATCACCACCGCAGGCATCCATGCTTGTAATTCTTGTGCTAAGTGGCTTTTGCCGCTTCCCGAAACCCCTTGTAACAGAATCAACTTCGGGTGCGATGGCGCTTGGCTAAAATGATGAGCCAATTGAACGTAATCCTCGGCTTGAGCGCAGAGTTCACGACGTTGTTCACAACCGGCCAGCAGTTGTTCCGCTCGTAAATTGGTAATCTTGGCTCGCACCATCGCGCGGTACACCAAGTAAAATCGCAATACCACTAAGCCAGAGTAATCTTGCGTCTGGTGGAGGTACAGGGAGAGCAATTGCCACGCTTGAGCCGAGTGTTGTCGAGCGCTGAGATCCATGAGCAAAAAAGCCAAATCACTGATGCCGTCAATCCAACGAAATGCTTCGTTAAATTCGATGCCATCAAATAAAACGGGTACGTCCTCCAGCAAAGCGATGTTGTCTAAATGCAGATCGCCATGACAGGCGCGGATCTTACCTTGTTGACGACGGCGCGTTAATTCAGGGGATAAGGTTTTGAACTGAGTTTCTGTCCAATGGAAAAGGGGCGCTAAAAAAGGGTGTTGCTGGGGGTCAAAACAAATTTCCAGCGCGCGAAAATTGTCAAGCATAGGTTGCAAAACGGCTGAGGGGGTTCCCAGTGGGCTTGGTAGCGCGACCGTTTCAGCCTGTTGGTGCAATTGAGCAATTTGATGCGCTAAGGCTTCAAGCTGGACTTGATTAAGCGGTTTTTGAACCAACTGCCGCCCTAGAACGGCATTGGGATCAAATTGTTGCATCTTAACCAAGTAATCGATTGGCTGAGCTTTCTCATTTTGCGGAGCTTGCAAGCGGATGCCGTCTTTGTCACAAAAATAGACCGGAACCACCGCCAAATAGAGTTGCGGTGCAGTGCGTCGATTGAGCTGAAGTTCCAGTTCACAGAAATGTTGCCGCTTCGCTAGGCTAGAGAAATCGAGAAAACCAAAATTGACGGGTTTTTTCAGTTTGTACGCAAACTTTCCAGTGAGAAAAACCACCGAAATATGCGTTTCGATGGTGGTAATGATTTCGACTGGATGCGGATAAGCGAGCGGGTTGCTAAGTCCGCGAATCAAATTTTCTAACAAAATGGAATCGGTATTGGTCGAATGAGAAGATAGCATTAAAGGCTCGCAGCAGAGTGGTCAAAAGGCTAAAAAAACCATAAAAAAACGCGCCCTTGGCGCGTTAGTAAACAACGACAGCTCATTTGGACGGACTGCCTCGCCGTTTACCCTTTCGGCATTCAGTGCACTAAACCTTGAAAAACCCGCGTAAACGTCAACTGAATTTAAGCCACGCCTTGCTTTTCGCGAATCTCTTGTTTGCGCTTCATCTCGACCGTTAGGGTTGCCGTTGGGCGAGCTTCCATTCGCGCTAAACCAATCTCTTCGCCACTCATTTTGCAGTAGCCATATTCGCCGGAATCAATATCTTTCAGGGACTTATCGATTTTAGCAATGAGCTTGCGTTCGCGGTCCCGCGTGCGTAATTCTAAAGCAAACTCTTCCTCCATCGAGGCGCGATCGTTAGGGTCTGCCGGTGTATCCGAATCGCTTTTCAGGTGGGTAACCGTACTGTTCGCTTCATCAATCAGTTGCTTTTTCCAGGCCAATAATTTTTGGCGAAAATGCTCCAGCATTTGCGGGCTCATATACTCTTCGCCTTCTTGTCGCTGATAGGCTGGGTAGTTTTCAATGAAATCCACTTGAGTTTCCATGGTCCTTCTCCTTAGAGTACTCGTGTACTTTATATTATAAGTGGTTGAGAACATTAACTTTACTGTTCTCTAAATGCCATTTTTAATCAGTGTTACGGCGAATTCTTAACCACCCTCACTCTGCTTGGGTGCTTTAATCAAACGCACTTTATATCAACTTTATTCCGAACCGACAAGCAAAAAATTTGCGCTAAGCACTTGGTAAAATACATTATCTGTCTCGATTTTTGCCCTTCACACTTGAATTTCGACAGCGCATCCGTAAGAATCGCACACCTTATTAATCGTTTTGTGGAGAACCGGGGATGGCCGAACTGAAAGCTTTATTATTTGATGTAGATGGCACTCTAGCCGATACGGAACGCGATGGACATCGTCCAGCTTTCAATATGGCGTTTGCTAAGGCGGGATTGGATTGGGTTTGGGATGAAGCTTTATACGGCGAGCTCTTGGCCGTTACCGGGGGGAAAGAGCGCATTAAATTTTATCTAGAGCAATTCAATCGCCAGTTCAGTAAACCTGAAAATTTTGACGATTTTGTCAAAGGACTGCATGCCTCTAAAACTGAGTTTTACGAGCAACTCATGGCAGAGGGTAAGATTCCCCTGCGTAGAGGGGTAGAACGACTGCTCAATCAGGCGCGTGACCAAGGGATGCGCATGGCGGTGGTCACAACGACCACACCGGCTAATGTCACCGCCTTGTTGACCAATACTCTTGGCCCAGACGCCGAAAGCTGGTTTGAGGTGATTGCTGCCGGTGATATTGTGCCAGCCAAGAAACCCGCACCCGATATTTACTTTTGGGCAATGGAACATATGAACGTCCGTCCCGAAGAGTGCATGGCGTTTGAAGATTCAGCAAATGGAATTCGCTCATCGATCGCCGCGAATATCAAAACCATTATTACCATTAATGGCTATACCCAAGACGATGATTTTCGTGCGGCAGAATTAGTCCTGAGCGATATGGGCGAACCTGGAATGCCATTCTCTGTATTGCAAGGGGAAGTTTATGGACACCATTATCTCGATTTAGCCTTGATCACCAAAGTGCACAAAGAGCTATACCGCGGTTAAACATTTGGTTTATTTTTAGGGTGTTGGGTTTTGTGTGTTGGGATTGGCGGCCGGTGGAAAAACTTAAGGCGGCCAGGGCCGCCAAGCCAGTCAAACCGTTTTATGCTAGGTTTCGGTTCTCTTTTTCAAGTGGCTGCAATGGCTGGCCTTGATACGATATACCGGCCCAACCAAACTGAATAAAATTGCGAATGTTTTGATGATCTGTACCCTGCGGATTGGGTAAAACATCTTGGTAGTAAAAGTCACCAAAGAGATTCAATGTGCTCGATTCATCCAACTGATGTAACTGGGCAAAGGCAAATAACTTGCACGAACCATTATTGGTCCCCGCGGGGTTATGTGTCTCACCATTGCGAAATTCGGTCGGTGTAAAACCGTAGTTCGCATCAATCATAGCAAGCGTTTCATTAAAAGGCACACTGCCTTGCTTGGCTCGAGCAATAAACTCGGTGATGTTAGTCATAAGTTTTCCTCAGGTTAGGGAGTCGAGGCC
>JAFGXP010000038.1 GCA_016936535.1 Thiotrichales bacterium
GATGTTTCTGTTTGCGAATAAAATAGGCGCACCCTTGCTCGCTGACCAATTCCACTCTCGGCAGTGCTTGCAACTCAGGGTTGGCACAAAGCATTTTATATGCCTTACGCCAGGTACCGTCTAACAACAAGATTTGATAGGTGCCAAACGCCGCGGCCCGCAGCGACTCAATAGAACAGACAGGCGGCAAACCCAATTCTGGCGTGGGTGGATAAAGCAGATAGGTTTGTCGGCCATTTTCCAACCAAGCACGCAAACTGGTTTGGGTTGGCGCCACGGCAGCGGCGGCTGCGATGGTTTCGCCTTGCCAAAACGCAAGCTCGTTCAGACAGGCGCGTAATAAAGGTAAGCTGGATTTGACGATTTTGGTTTCGCTGGGATGCTGCAAGACCCCAATAGACACCAAACTGGTTACGGGGTGAATACAAGCACACCAGCAATGGGTTAAGGGTCGTTGGCAGCGGAAACAGAGAGATCGGGCCACGGCTTGGCGCTCACTTTGACAAAATAAGACCTTTGGCGCTTAGGCGCACAAAAATCAGATAAATGGATAAAAAAATTGGCCTCAAACCTTGTCTATAAACAGTTCAGTGCAGAATCTCTTCAAGCACAGAGACCACTGGTCCACGCCATGAAGCACTTTTTAAAAGGCGCTCAGCAAAAAAATTGGCAGCAGACAGATCAAATCAGTTTGGTAATGGAGGCCACGCAAATTGTGACCTACGCCCGTTTTGTTCCGTTTGAACACACACTTTGGCTACGGGGCCTCTATTGCATCCCAAGCCACCGCGAACAAGGATTGGCCAGCACACTGTTGGCGTTCAGTGCCGAACGTTTGGCGATTTTAGGCTATCAGCAAATTGTTGCGTTTGCCCTCTGCGAGCTGAGTCCTTTTTATCAAAAACTCGGCTACCAATCTATTGATCTCTCCGACTTGGAGGAATCACAGCCTTTTTTAGCTGAACGATTTAAGCAAGCTCAAACGCAAACGAAACCCTGGCGGCTGATGCAAAAAACCTTAACTTCAGCTCTCCTTGTTTAAGGCCTAAGCACGTTATTAGACGGCGTTTTGTTCAGGCCTCTCATCCATTAGGGTTTCGAGCTCATCGGCACTCCACCCCCCTTGTTGCAACAACGACTCTGGCAATTCTTTTTTGGTTTTTCCAGCAAGTGCTTTGAGCATTTGCGCTTGGCGAATAAGATTGCCGTTGCCTTCAAACATTCGTGATCGTGCCTGCTGATAGCTGTTGCTGGCCTGTTCCAACTGCTTACCGACCTTCTCAAAGGTCTCGACAAACCCGACAAACTTATCGTGCACTTCGGCAGCGCGACTGATCAATTTTCGCGTGTTTTCACTTTGCCGTTCATAGCGCCACAATTGTTCAATGGTTTTCAGTGTGGTAAAGAGCGTGGTCGGTGTCACCACCGCAACGCGCTTATCAAAGGCTTCTTCAAAAATGCCAGGCTCCCTTTCGATTGTCATCAAATAAGCCCCTTCAATGGGAATAAACATCAAGACAAAATCCGGTGCGTTCAACAGCGCCAAATGGTCATAGCGCTTGGTGGCCAGGGCATCAATATGTTTCTTAACGCTTTGCAAATGCGCTTTAAAGGCCGCTTGACCAGCCTCTGGCGTATCGCTGTTCAAGGCAAGTTCATAATGCTTAAGCGAGACTTTCGAGTCGATAATCACATGCTTGGCCCCCGGAAGATTCAAAATCACATCGGGTCTTAAGCGGCTGCCATCTTCGAGCGCAAAGCTTTTCTCTCGGTCAAATTCAATGCCTTCACGCAATCCAGATCGTTCGAGAAGACGTTCCAAAACCAACTCCCCCCAATTACCTTGTAGCTTGCTGTCCCCTTTTAAAGCCTGTGTTAGGTTTTTGGTCTCTTGCGTGATTTGTGAATTAAGCTCTTGCAACTGCTTAAGCTGTTGCTGCAATCCTGCACGCCCTTCTAAACTCTCTTTATGCGTGGTTTCAATTCGCAGCCGGAACTGATCTAACGACTGTTGCATCGGCTGAAGAATAGCACCTAACGAATCGCGATTGAGTTGACCGAGCTCTTGCTGCTTCTGGTTAAATATCTGATTAGCCAGCAAGGTAAACTCTTGGGCCAATTGAGTTTTGGCCTGCTCAGCAAAGGCTAGCTTCTCTTGAACGCCTTCTTTCAATAAACGCAATTCACTTTGTAAACTGGCAAGCTGAGACTGGGCTTCTAACTGCGCCTGCTGCAGGGTTTCGATGAGATGGTTTTTTTGCTGCAACACCTCGTGTTGGTCTTGCTGTTGGCGTTGCAAGGCACTGAACTCACCCTGCAATCGATCGTAATCCCGCAACTGCTGCTGCCAAGTTTGCTGTTCCTTTTCCCACTGAGCGTGTTGTTGGCGAAGGGTGTCAAGCTGGTACGCCGTTTGATGCGCGGACTCCAGCTCCAATTGCTGTTTAGCCAGTTGCTGCGCCTGTCGAAAAACGATGCGACCCAAGACTAAAAGTAAAAAGCCCGCGACACTAAGGGCGGGCCAAAAATAAAGTTCCATAACACCTGCTTTGTTAAATGAAAGAATAACTTCAAAGAATAACTTCTTTAAGGAACCCGATTCGGCTCAGGTTTTGGGTTCAATATCTTAACCTGTTCTAGCGTTTCTTGGGCAACCCTTTCTTGCGTGATGGGCAGAGCTCGCTGCTTCGCCTGAACTTGTTGTTTTTGTTGGTATTGATAGGTCGGTAAAACTTGCATCATTTTCGGTAAAAGGGTGTTGCCAACGGGCACCGTTTGTTCTTTGCCTAAGACTTCCAACGCCAAGCCGGCTGCAGAGCTATGCTCACGATTAATCGTAATATGCGGCGATGTGGTCTGGTTATATCGACCATTGATTCGTGTCAAAATCTCTCCGTTTGGCTTCACCACAATCGCTTCCACCCTCAATTGGCCCGGCAGAATAATTTTAGGGGCCACCGACCGTGCAGGGCCTGCGGTTCCGGTTCCGGTTCCAGTTTTGGTTGGTACTGGCGGAGGCACAACCTTCTCAACCGCTTGAGTAATAGGCGGGTTTATGTATTCTGCGCGCTGGCGATCAATTTTTTCGCGGGTGGGCTTATCCAATAGAATGGTTTGCAGATTTAGGGGTTTGGACAAGGCTTCTTGCCCACTCAGCTTACTTAAGGCTTTGGGCGTTTCCACTTTCTCAGGGAGGACACTTGGCTGCACAACGCGGGATTGTTCATCGTTTAAAAGCTGTAAACGTCCTTGTGCGTCGCGTTCGAGCACAATTCGATCCGCATCCGAAGGCAGAATAACCGTTTGCTGCGCCCAAGCCATAGGCACAATCCAGAACGCGATCGAAGCAGATAAAACAAGTGGAATGGACATAATTCTGTTCCTTAGCAAGAGTGGGCTGCGCGGCCTTAGGGACGAACAGCCACTTTTAGCGGCGCTAGATTGCCGAGATTGATATGGGTGTGAAACACCACAATCGTGCATTCGCTCTCAACATTCCCTTCAGTGAGATTAAAGTTCGCATTCACCAAATGCGTTTTGCTGAGCAGATGATTACGGCACGATTCAATCAAATAAAGGGGAGAAACCCGTTCATTAATTGACTCAAAAAGACGCAATAAATCTTCTTCATGCTGAAGCACCATGCTCAATTTAATCCGGCTAAAGTAAAACATTTGCTGAGGGACCTTAATTTGCTTGAACAATCCACTGTTGAGCGGCTTTTCCGGTAAAAATTCAAAGCTGAATTTCGGCATTAAATAGCCTTGTTTCAACCGAATTAAGCTGTCGGCCCAATACACACGATCCTGCTGCTTAACCAAACCTTTTTTCATCAACTCAGCGTATTTATCGCCGTATTGCTGGAACAGGCGTACTTGCTGCTCCAAAAAACTCACCTCACTGCGCAATTGGTTCAGCTTGGCTTGTTTCGGCTGAGCCTTCGCGTTTAAATCCTGACGCAGGCTGTCAAAGCCGTAATAGGCGCCGACAACAGACGCAATCAACAGCAGAATGACAATTAAGGGCAGGCGAAAAAACCGTTTAAAGAACGGGTCTTGAACCAGATTATTTAAGCTCGCCATCTTTCATCCTCACGGTTATGTTGAAAGGCAATGCCTGCGTTTGCGCTAAATCGGTCTCAATTCGGGTAGCTTGCTGCAAATCGCGATTCAACGGCTCTTTATCAAGTGTGACCGTCTCTACTTGCGGCATCGCTCGCAAATCTGCAACCAATGCATCCACCCATTGAACTGGGTTGCGATAGGTTTCATAAAATGGAAATACCCATCCCTCAAGGAGGATTTCGTGGCGCTTACTGTCGAGTTCTTGCAGCGATTTCCAATCGATGCGGTTCAATTGAATATTGGGGTGGCGTTTCAAGGTATCACTGAGGGTTTGTAAATCAAAACCAACTAAGCGATCAACCCTTAAACTCAAAACCGCTTCTGAAAACTCAACCGATGCTTTAATTTGCTGGGCGTCGTCCTGCAAGCGTACCAGCTCGGTCAGACGCTGTTTTTCACGCTCGTGCGCAACAATGTTCTGATCCAATAAACCGAGTCTTTGCCAGCTCAAGTAGTTATCAACTGCATTCAATAAAATAAAGGTTAAAGCACCTAAGAACACCAGTGTATTCACCCCATAAAGCGCCTGACGCCAAACCCGAAAGGTTTGCAGGCGCTCGATGTAGCTTGTGCGGTAAAAACTAGGCTGCGGATGATTAAACAAAAAATCAATAATCGCCTGCTCAGAATAGCAATGCGTTTGCTCACTGCAATAACGCAACCCTTTGCTAAGCTCAGCAAAGGTCCGTGAAACCAGAAAATAGCGATCTTCCCAGCTAGAGCGCAAAATACCGTTCGCTTTACAATCTTGTGCCAACGTTTCCAGAAAGCGCGAGTCTTCTTCCAAAAAAATCAAACCAATCGGGTGCTTAAACGGAATGATTTTTTGGTTATAGACATAGGTAATCGCCAGGTTAGTTTCATCGAGCAATGCTTTGTGAATGGCCTCCGGGGTGGTAAATTCTTCTTCTATTTGCACAATTCGGCTAAGACGCATCTGACCATCATGAAACAGCGTTTGTCGGTAGCCACGGGCGCAGTGACGCGAAATAATCAAAAAAGGTAAGGCCTCTTGCTCTTTTGTGAGGCTCAAGGTTGGGCGGACAACCTTGTCAAAATAGGCTTGCAGCAAAAACGGTTTTGAGTAAATCCCGTCAATCGATACCTGCGCCGACTCTAAATGATTGAGAAACCGAGTGAGTTTAAATGCATCGCTGATTGTGGCTGAAAGAATCAATTCCTCGGCACGCCCACTCTCGGATTTTTGGATTTGTCCCGTGGAATGCACCTCTGACAAAGCGACTTTTTCGGTATTCAAGCGTTGTTTACGGCGTTGCAGCAGTGCCTTTCGTTCCCAGGGCATCACTTTAGGCACCCACTCAAACATAAGGTCTTCGTCAATTAAATCTAATAACAACAGCACACTATCTTTGGTTGATAAGCCGGCAACAAAGCGCTCAATCAACGCAATGTCATCCCACGCATAAGCTTGGGGCAGTTCACCTGCGGGACTGAGTCTTTGGTAAGCTTTAAAGCCAAGTTCGGTAACATAAAGGAGATATTGCATACTACTGTACCTGCGCGATCGTGTCGTAAATCGGTCCCAAAACCGCAATCATGACCCAACCCACAACAAACCCCATAATCACAGTCAGCAAGGGTTCAATCGCGGGTTCGATTTTTTCAATCATCTCTTTGGCTTCTCGGTCGTAAAAATAACTGACATTTTTTAAGGCAACGTCCATCTTGCCGGTTAACTCTCCGGACTTAATCATGCGTACTGCCATAATCGGAAAGGCATGGGACTCTTTAAAAGAAACCCAAATTTCTTTGCCATCTTCAATCATGTCCACCGCTTGTAAAAAATTGTGCTCTAAATACACATTTCCTGCCGTCATACTGGCCATGCGTAAACTCTCTGGAAAACTGACACCTGCGCCATACATAACAGACAAGGAATTGGCAACACGAGCCAGTTTAAGCTTGTGCAACACTTCACCAATAATCGGGATTTTTAAATGATATTCATCGGATTTGAGCTTAAAATCTGGCGACTGTTTTCGCCACCATTGATACGCGATAAGAAACAAAACCGGAAAGATTAATAACTCTAAAATATAATTTTGAATAAAGCTTGAGGTGGCAATCAATGCCACAGTGGCAAAACCGATTTCCCCGCCCATTGAGGTAATAAAACCGAGGAGTTCCGGTACCACAAATAGCATCATTAAAATCACCACCGCAATCACTACGGTTGCGACAATCGAAGGGTAGATCATTACTTTTTTAGCTTTTGAAGCGAGCTCATCTTCCCACTTCATCATGTTGCCGAGATCGCGCAAGATATCTTCAAGCTTACCGGTTTTTTCCCCAACGGAAACCAAGGAAATATAGACTTGGCCAAACTCTTTTTTAAAATCTTGAAGTGCTTCAGAAAAGGTATTTCCCCCTTCCATTGCCTCATAAATGTTGGCCAACATCTCTTTAACGGCATCATTTTCAAAGGTGTTCTTCATCTCTTCGATGATTTCCATCAAAGGCACACCGGCTTGCAGCATCTGTTCGAGTTGGAAGGTAATGGTGATAATGTCACGCTTTTTGACCTTTGTCCCAAAGGACAACTGCAATCCTTTGCCACTGGCACGGCAATTCAACAAATCAATTTGGGATTTGCGTAACTTCTGTTCCAGCTCTTGTTCATTGTTGGCCGGCATCACGCCGGAAACACGCTTACCGAGCTGATTAATGCCTGTGTAATTGTAGTTCTGCATCCTCGCCCCTTATAAAAGCTCGGTAAGGTCAACCACCCGGCTGACTTCATCCAATGTGGTTTCACCTTTTTTAACCCAGTTAATCCCTGCATTCGCCATATCAATAAAACCGCGTTCTTTGGCTTTGTTCAAAATGCTATGCTGAGAAGCCCCTTCGAGTAACAAATCATCCATTTCACCGTTAAAACGCATAGTTTCAAGTAAGGCTAACCGTCCTTTGTAGCCGACCTGATTGCAATGTGGACAGCCTTTGGCACGATATAAAGTAAGCTCTTGATCCGAGGTTAAACGCATCAGTTTCTTTTCAAACTCTTCAGGCTGATAAGGCTCTCTGCATTCTTTGCACAGCTTACGCACCAAGCGCTGAGCCACAATTCCAATGATGTTACCCGATAAGATCGAACGCGACACCCCGATATCGAGCAAGCGCGGAATTGCGCCAATGGCCGAGTTGGTGTGCAAGGTCGCGAAAACCTGATGGCCGGTCATCGCTGCGCGTAACGCCATTTCTGCGGTTTCACCATCCCGAATCTCCCCAATTAAAATGATGTCGGGATCTTGGCGTAACATCGCTCGAATTCCAGCAGCGAAATCCATACCAATTTCTTCGTTCACCGGAGTTTGCCGAATCAACGCCATCGGGTATTCAACGGGGTCTTCTAGGGTCATAATATTGACCCCCATATCATTGAGCTCATTCAAAATGGAGTAGAGGGTAGTGGTTTTCCCTGAGCCCGTTGGCCCAGTTACCAGAAAAATGCCGGTTGGCCGAGCAATCATCAGTTTGAGGTCGTGGTAAGCCTCTTGCGCCAAGCCAAGTTTATCGAGTGGCACAATGCCTTTTTCCCTGTCCAAAATACGCAGAACAAAGTTCTCACCATGCGTACAAGGCAGGGAAGAAACTCGAAAATCAATGCGTCGCCCCTGAACCACGAGAGTCATTCGCCCATCTTGCGGCAATCGCTGTTCAGTTAAGTCTAGACTCGACAGTACTTTTAAACGCACCACCAAGCCTGACCAAAACATTTTGTGCAAGAGTCGAATCTCTTGCAGAACACCGTCAATTCGATATCGAATGCGAATGTAATCTTCTTCTGGTTCAAAATGAATATCGGAGGCATTGCGTTTAACCGCATCCGTTAATAAATTATCAACCAATCGAACCATCGGTTGTGCATATTCATGGCCGCTGGCGGCAGCGACCGCATCAATCTGGCCAGTCTCTAACTCTTTTAAAATGCCTTCAATCGACAACTCATATCCATAGTAGTTGTCGATTGCATTTTGAATTTCGGCTTCAACCACAAGAACCGGTTCGATTCGAATATCGTTGCGTTGAAGATGGCGTCTGAGTTTATCCAACACCAAAATATCACCGGGATTGGACATCCCCACTTTTAACACCTTGTCGGTTAAGCTGATTGGCATTAAGGTGTAATTGTGCGCAAAACTCTCCGACACCAGCGAAATGGCCTTAGGGTCCGGCACCACATCTTTTAAGCTCATGGCATTGAAACCGCCATAGTTTCCAACGACTTCACGGAGGGTTTCAACGCGAATAAACCCCATGCTAACCAGGGTTTCACCCAATTTTTGACCCGTACGCTTCTGCTCGGTCAACGCGATATTGAGTTGATCACGGGTAATATGGCCATCGCGGATTAAACGCTCGCCAATACGTTCTGGAAATAACATCAGCCACCCACATCTTGATGCAATTGTTGCAAGCTGATTAAGCGTTGCTTAATCGCCGCCTGATCAATTGGAGTCGCCGCAGTGGCGTAAATCAACGCTTGCTTGTAATAGGCTTCGGCCTGCTTATGCTTGTTGAGATGGTCCAAACTAACGGCGAGATTCATCAAATAGACGGGATGCTCAGGTGCAAGCGTCACGGCGTTGAAATAATGTTGCTGTGCTTTGAACCATTGTTGCTGTTTTGCTTGGGCATTACCTAGGGTGTTTTGTAATCCTGCAGAACGAGGATTTTTTTGTGCAAGCTGTGTTAATTGAGACAGCCAATCCGCCGAAGTGCCATCGCGAGCACTGACAATCTCTGACAGTGCCTCCAGTGCAAAAGCATTCCCTGGCTCGCGCTCTAAAATATTGAGATAAAGCTCAATCGCTTGCGGTTCTTCTTGTAAGGCATTGTGACTGGCGGCCAATCCAAGCAAAGCTTTTATTTCATTAGGCTCTTGCTGCAGCACCTCTGAAAACCCAATTTTGGCTGTCTGCCAATCACCTGCTTGATAGGCTTGATAGGCCTTTACAAGCCTTTTCTGGCTGTCACTCAACGCAACAGAACGTTGAATTAAGGCCGGCTTGGGTTGAATAACTGTAGAATTTCCCGTGTTTAACACCAACATTTGCTCTGTACTTTTTAACGACTTTGCCGCAGTTTGATCTGAAACAGGAGCCTCGCCAATCTTCGATGTTTCAGCGATGGCAGGTTTCATTGCAGCACGAGCAGACGGTTGCGATTGAAGAGAATCCGTTTGCGTAGACGCTAACGCGGTTGACGGTTTTAATTCTGAGACCGCTTCAACAACCTTATTGACTTGCTCGGGTTCTGTCTGTAGTGGCTCCCCTTGCGAGACTGAGGGCTCATCACCTGACTCAATCAATGGGGCAGTGTCAGATGCAGCAAGCGCCTTCGAGCCGTTAGGAAGCGTGACTTGAATTGGATCAATTTTGTATTGAACAAAGCTCGCTTCAAGGGCTTTATGCTGCTGATCAAAATAATAGGCACTGTAAATACCAATGACACAGAATGCAGTAAAAGCACTGAGGGCAAAAACAAATTTAGGCTGGCGGACCACACTTTGGCGATGGTATGGCTGACTGTGCGCATTTTGTGTTAAAACACGATTTTGCTGTAAAGGCATTGAGTGTGGGGTCGGTACAGAGTTTTTTGGAGAAGAGTCGGCTTCAACGACCGATTGATAGGCCGGCAGCTGTTCTAAACTCCATTGATAACTTTGCTCAGCACTCTTTTGTTGCTGGCTTTTTAAAGACTCAGCCGCAGGTAAAGCCTGTTCTAAAGTTGGTGGATAAGGAGCCTTAACTGCACTTTCTGTTTCATTCTCTGATAAAACCTTATTGACAGAGAATACAGATAGCGCAGCAGAAGCCCCCTTGTCTGCATCTTTGTCTGTCTCAAGCAAAGTAAAGCTTACCTTAGAAGGTTCGGAGGATGCCTTGCGAACTTCAAGCATCTCAGGCATTTCAGAGGTTTCAGATTTACCTGCTAAACACTTGGCTGCAGGTGAAACAACTGAAGCCAAACTGTCGTCTTCCCAATCCGTTAAATCACGCGATGTTTGCGTTAAAGACTTGCTTGGGACCTCTAAAAATTGTAACCGTGTAGGTTTAACAGATTCAGACTTAATCAAATCTAAATGAGGAATGGTTGAATCTTCAGCTGAGACTTCAACCGGTACCTGATGTTCCGGTTTAAGTGAAGACGCTCCTACCTCTTCCTCCGATTGGTTCAGGAGTTGCTTTGAGCCTTCAGTCTCAGCGAGGTCGGCAAGTCGCTTTTTTTCTTCAGCGGCTTTTTTTAGTGCTTCTAATAATACACTCACGCTTGCCTCATCTTGTTTTGGGTTACATGGACTGTGTTTTCAGGAACTGGCTCACCGAACGCAAATCACCATTGTGCACATCGGGATTATCAACAATAATGGGGCGAATAAAAATAACCAATTCACTTTTACTGGCGCCATCATCACGAACACCAAATAGGTCGCCGATATAAGGTGTATTGCTCAGCCATGGTACACCCGTTTTATTATTGTTATTTTCATCTTCGATCAAGCCACCAATAATAGCGACCTGCCGATCTTGCAAACGTAAAACCGATGACATTTCTTTTTCTTGAATAACCGGAATCAAGCTTTGTACTCCTGCATTAACCAACGCTGGATTCGGATCTTGTACCTGGCCAATTAAACGAGAAAGTGTAGGCCGAACATTTAATGTCACACTCCCATTGTCACTTACAAAAGGCGTGACGCTCATGGTAAAACCAACAGGCACTGTTTGCACTTCAGTTTCATAAGTGGTTTCGGTAGTATTTGTGCCGGTTGTGGTATTAACCTCCACCGTAAAATACACTAAGTTATTAACCACTTTTAGCAGTGCAGTCTGGTTATTAATCGCCATAATTTTTGGACTGGATAGCACCTTTGAATCCCCAAACTCTTGCAGCAATTTTAAGTTCGCTAAAATGTTCCAATCACCGGATGCAACCGAACCAGCCGCACCAAGCGGGTTCACCGTACCAATTGAAAACCCTCCCGAGGGACCACTAAACGGTGAAGAAAAACTGATGCCGCCACTTGATCCAAAAGCAGTACGGTTAACAAGAGACCAATCAATCCCAGCCTGATAACGATCATTTAACATAACTTCGACGACCGTTGCCTCAATCAAAACTTGCTTTTCCGCACGCTTTGTAACTTCTTGAATATAGCGTTGAATCGCTCGGTGTTTTTTATCGGTGGTATAAACTGAAATAATGCCAGCCTCAGGATTAACGACCGTATTTCTAGAGCCGTCTTTTTGCGAGGTATTTTTTTGTTCAGTCCCTTCTGTTTGTGCGACCACATCTGAAATCGAATAAGGATCTAACTGCGCTAAACGCTGAATATTATTATCTAACTGAAGCCAAAAATCATGTTTTGAATCCACTGTCACGCGCGATGAGCTCCCTCTAGAGGTGCTGGCTGCTTGACGATCAATCGAGGAAGAAACCGTCATTTTCATGTCAATGCTGTCCGTGCTGGTCTTACTAATATTGACGTAGTCCACATTATAATTACGCCATTCAGGTACATCTGGACGAATTTTTATGACATTATCTCGCATCTCAAACACAAAATTAGCTTGCTCCGCCATTCGATCGAGAATTTGCTCCAACGGTTGATTTAAAGCATTAATAGTGACCAGTCCAGTAATGCCGTTCGTGATATCAATTTCTTTACCCGAATCTTGCGATAATTGAAATAACAACTCTGTAACAGGCACTTTTATTGCAGTAATAGAATAAAACTCTTTTTCAATCAAATTCAATGGGGGAAGTTGAGCTGCAATACCTGTTGTAATATCAGGAATTCCCCCCTGCACGCTATCCTGATTTTTCGGTGCTAAAATATGCCCTTTCGGCAAAAAATCCTCGGCAACTGGCGGCGCTGGCGGAGCCCGTTTGACTGAGGAACTTTGACAACCTGACATCACTATAAATGATACTGATACAAAGCCTAAGGCAATCGTTTTAAGAGATTTGTTTTGGATTAACATCGGAGCCACCACCCTGATTAAGTGTCTTTTCAAAACCTTTACGGATTTCTGAAAATGGGACAATAAATGGTTTTGAATTCTGTACCGGTTTCGGTAATTGATTCAGTACCTGTTGCGCTTTGTCATAAGTATCCGCTTGTCCATAATAAACTTTTAACCGATAAACTGCCGCATCAGCACGATAGTCCAAAATGAATTGAGTTCTATCCAATAAAAGTCCATTTTTCTCAATCACTTTTTTATAGTTGGGTAATTTATGAATCGCAATCGTTGCCAACTGAACAGCATACCCTGATGGTGTTAACTGATTAATCCAATCACTTGAGTTTTCAAAAAAACCATTAAGCAACGGATTATCATTAAATTTGAGGTTGTTAACTTCCTCAACAGGATCCAATTGGGTATTAAATTCTTGGATAGCAATCGGCTGGGTTTCTTCCGCCGACAAATCAGCCATAAGAATAGGCTTTATTGGTTCAACGATAAATAACTCTTCGTTCATATCATCATTAGCTACACTCGAAGAATTGAGCTCTGAATCATCCGTTGAAGAACCCTTCTCTAGCATGGGTTTCTGCACCATCGCAACACTCTCGGTGGAAGTCATAACAAGATGAGCAAAGCTTGGGTGTTCAGAAATTTTAAATACGCCAAAAGAGACAATAAGGAACAGCAACGCTAAGCCACCAAATAAGGCAAAAGGGTTAACCCTATTATTGCTGAAAGTAGACTCTAGATCTTTAAAATGCGTTTTTTTTACTTGCTTATCATTACGACTGAAGGCTGCCATAAGCAACTTATCCGCTAAAACATTAATTGCTCTCGGATAACCATTGGTTAGTTTATGAATCCGTTTTGCTATGGCAGGGCTAAATACATCAATACCGCGATATCCACTTTTGCGCATTCGAAAATTTAAATACGACAATACATCAACGGCAGACAGGGGAGGAATATAAATGTTATAGCTAATTCGACTCTTTAACTGCCGAATATTAGGATGTTCAAGGGCATTATCAAGCTCAGGCTGACCAAATAAGACGATTTGCAGCAACTTATCGCTATCCGTTTCTAAATTACTCAGAAGTCGAATTTCCTCCAATCCATCCAAGGTCATCGCCTGTGCCTCATCAATCAACATGACCACCCTCCGCCCCTGAGCGTAATATTCCAGCAGCCGTTGTTGCATAAGATGAACCAGCGTATATTTCTGCTCAGAAGTATTAACTTCCATTCCAAGTTCATTGCAAATAAACAACAGAATATCTTTTGCACTTAAGTTAGGAGAATTCACGTAAATCAGTTTGAAGTGGTCATTCAAGGAGTGGGCCAACAACCTAAGCAGCATGGTTTTCCCACACCCGACCTCTCCCACCACTTTTAGAATTCCATCACCGCGCTCAATGGTATATTTTAAAGCCTGCAGAATCTCCTCACGCGAGCCTTCACTGTAAAACATGTCTAGCTCGGGAGTGATTTTAAAGGGTAGTTGCGTCAGACCAAAATAGGGGCGGTACATACAGTGCATCCATGGACAAGTATGCAAACAATCTTACGTGTTGCGAGCTCTTTAGCAAACAAAAAAGATTTTAAACTCTTTGAGAATTAACCTAAGGCAATAAAAGTGATTTAACTAAGACGAGATACTCTAGATGTGGATCGCTGGTTCGCTGTATTCCATAGCACAATGCCGCTTCTAAGAAACCTGCAACCAAGATGAAAAGGCAAATTTAGAACCCCCTGTAACAATGCTTTATCAAAGTATTTGTCTATCAAGCAGCATAAACGAGGAAAAGTTTGGGCAAAAAAAAACCGCCAGTTTAGGCGGTTTTTAGGATATAAGCTTGGCGATGACCTACTCTCACA
>JAFGXP010000004.1 GCA_016936535.1 Thiotrichales bacterium
CAACTTGTCCCGTTCGTCTAGAGGCCTAGGACACGGCCCTTTCACGGCTGTAACAGGGGTTCGACTCCCCTACGGGACGCCATATTTTAAACCCGCTTAATCTTTTAAGGTTTAGCGGGTTTTTTATTTGTCGCTTGGCTTGAGCCAAGCCATCAAGCCACAACGTCTTCGTTACGTTTTCGTTTTCAGCTTTTGACTTGATGGAAACTGATTTTTTCAGTAAAAGATTAAATCGCCCGTATTGATGCGGACTCCACATTCTGAATCATTTCAATTCGATCTAATAAATTCCCTAACTGCATATTGGCATTTAACTCTAAAGTCAGTTTCATGCTCACTGTACGATCTTCTTTATCCGTGTAGGTATTGGAGGCGATAAGGTTAATCTCCATTGCGCTCAACTGTGTCATAACATCCCGTAACAGACCACGACGGTCAAAGGCCAAAATCGAGAGTTCCGCAGTATAACTGGGGTTCTCCGCAACGGTTTTATCCCAAGTGACCTCAATTAAGCGCCGAGACTCTTCATCACTAAGGTGCAAAATATTCGCGCAGTCTCGCTTGTGGATGGTCACCCCGCGCCCGCGGGTAACGTAACCGACAATCTCATCACCCGGTAAAGGTTGACAGCAGGGCGCTAAGTAAGTTTTCAGGTTAATAGCACCAATCACATAAGCAGATAATTCTTGATTGGTCTCGCTCGGTGTAAACAAACTGGGCAAACGCTGAACTGCGTTTTGAGGTTTATTTAATCCCTGCAGGGCACTGGCCAGTTGGCGATCGTTAATCCTGCCTTTGCCTAAATCTTCGTAGAGCGCTTCCTCAGACTCCAACCTGAAACGCTGGACCAGTTTGCTGATTGGCACCTGTTCGGCATGCAAACGTTTCACTTCACGATGGTAAAGCGCCTCACCCGATTTCATGTTTTCCGCACGGTTTTGTTTATTAAACCAACTGCGTACTTTATTGCGCGCACTGTTGCTATTGAGATAACCCAAGTTTGGATTTAACCAGTTACGACTGGGCTTACCCTGATTAATCGTCAAGATTTCCACACGGTCACCGGTTCGCAAAGCGTAACTTAGCGGCTGAATTCGGCCATTCACTTTCGCGCCACGGCAGCGATGCCCGAGCTCGGTGTGAATGCTGTAGGCAAAATCTAGTGGGGTTGCTCCCTGACGAAGGGTAATAATTTCATTGGTTGGCGTAACGACATAAATGTGCTGGCTTTGCAGTTCCGTACTAATCTCCTGAAAGATTTCAGGATCATCTGAGGTTTCCAACATCTGACGGACATTGGAAATACTGCGTTCCAGATTATGATCAAAGCGATGCCCACCTTCTTTATAGCGCCAGTGTGCGGCCACACCATACTCTGCATGATGATGCATCTCAAGAGTACGAATTTGAATCTCAACCGTGTTGTTTTCTGGGCCAATAATCACAGTGTGAATCGATTGATAACCGTTTTCTTTTGGTGAGGCGATGTAATCATCAAACTCTTGTTTAATGTAATTCCAATGACTATGTATCGCACCCAAAGCCTCATAGCAGGTCTGAATCGAATCAACATAAATGCGAACGGCGCGCAAATCATAGAGCTCATCAATCGGAATTTTTTTGCGCGACATCTTTTTCCAAATGCTGTAAATATGCTTTGGTCGCCCAGTAATACTGGCTTTGATGTTGTGCGTTGCCATTAACTGCTGCAAGGCTTCAATCACGCGTTTAATATAGTCTTCGCGTTCAACCCGCTTTGCTTTTAGACCCTGAGCAATCTCTTTATACTCATCTGGGTGTGTAAAACGAAAGGAAAGATCCTCAAGTTCCCATTTTAACTGGGCAATGCCTAAGCGATTGGCAAGCGGGGAAAAAATCAACTCTGTTTCCAGCGCAATCTGCCGACGCACTACCTCATCTTCAAATTTCAAATGACGCAAGCGAGCGACGCGATAGGCTAACTTAACGATCATAATTCGAATATCGACAGTCATGGCTAACAGCATCTGCCGCAGTCGTTCGTTTTGCACATCATTATTGCTGCGTTCAATCTGGAATTCTTGAAAGCGGTTTAACTTGCGTATTCCCAGCACAAGGCTGCTGATTTTTTCACCAAAAAACTCTGCTAATTCGTGTTGGGTATAGATGCCTTCCAAGTTCCCATCACTGATAAGGGTCGCAATCAGGGTATCTTTATCTATTTTTAAATCGGCAAGAATCTTGGCAACATCGACACTGCGAACCACGGTCTTTTCAGGCAAGCTGAGCGCTTCCAAAGCTAGCTGACAAGCTCTCTCAATGAGGCGCTGATCATCAAGCGTGTATTTTTCAGGTTCTTGTCGATCCGGAAAGAGGGCGTGTAGCAGTTCAGGAAGTGTATTCATTTCAGTCAGCAGTCAAATTTGAGAGTCATTCAAAACAAAATTTCGGGGTATTTTAACGTAAAATCACGACAAAGCTTGGCAAGCGATATCAGAATCGTTTATTACGCTTTACAGAATGGTTGCTGACAAATGTTAATTTTTGACATCGCTATTTTACACGCTAAGATAGTGAGCATTTTAGAACGACCTTTCAATCACCTTAGGAGAAAAAAATGGCGAAATTTACGTTAGGCGGTAAAGAGTTTGATACCAACGATTTAACCGATGATGCCAAAGCTCATTATCAAGCAATTCAAGTGTGCGAAGCAAAAATTTTAGACCTTAACGCACAAGTCGCGATCATGCAGACTGCGCGCAATGCGTATGGCGAAAAGCTATTAGAGCTGATGATTGCGGTTAACGACAAAAAAGAAACGCTTGCCAATACCGTCGATGAGGAAAAAATCCCGCTCTAAGATTCCTTCGTTAGAATACCGTTTTGTAATAGAGTTGCGTAATAGAACGGTCTTCTTGAAAGCCGCTTTGAACATCCAAGTTAAAAAACGGTAAAATGGCGCCTCGAAAAATCATGAGATGGCTTTTATGACTGCCTTGCTCCCGAGCGTTTTTGGATCTAACGCTTCCCCAACCGGCTCTATCCCTAACAGCGCCATGCACTTTAGCGTGGCGCCGATGCTGGATTGGACGGACCCTCATTGCCGGCATTTTCATCGTCAACTTAGCAAACACGCTTGGCTTTATTCTGAAATGGTCACGACCGGTGCGCTGCTTTATGGCAAGAATCTCCCGCGTTTTTTGCAGCAAGATCCAACCGACCATCCGGTCGTGCTTCAACTTGGTGGCAGTGATCCCCATGCTTTAGCGCAATGTGCGGCACTTGCAGCCGAATGGGGCTATTGTGAAGTAAATTTGAATGTTGGCTGCCCCAGTGATCGGGTGCAAAACAATCAAATTGGGGCTTGTCTAATGGCACATCCGTCGATTGTCGCTGAAGCGGTTGCCGCGATGAAAACCGCAACTCATCTGCCAATTACAGTGAAATGTCGCTTAGGCATTGATCATCAGAATGAAGGGGAAACTCTCGTAGAATTTGTTTCTGCTTTGGATCACGCCAAGGTCGATGGAATTATCTTGCACGCTCGTAAAGCTTGGCTGCAAGGCATTTCCCCAAAAGAAAACCGTGAAATTCCGCCTTTACGCTACGAACTGGTTCATCAAATCAAAGCCGCTTTTGCCCATTTGCCTATCGCCTTAAATGGTGGGATTAAGCAGTTGGAAGAGGGGGTGTCGCACCTTCACCCCTCAACAGACTTACCGGCGCTAAATGGTTTTATGATGGGACGTGCCATTTATGAAAACCCGTTTATATTAAGCAAGGTCGATTCTCAGTTATATGGCATGCACCCCGCATCGGTCTGTCGCTTTACGGTGGTTGAGCAACTTTTTCCCTATATCGAGGCGCATTTAGCACAAGGGGGTAAGCTAATGCAAGTTTGCCGACACATGCTTGGTCTATTTTATGGGATGCCTGGTGGTCGCTTATGGCGACGACACCTGAGTGAAAAAGGCTTTGGAGAGGGCGCGGGCTTATCGGTTTTGCGCGAAGCCATGCAGTTGGTGCGTAATGAGCAAGATCGCGCTAGAGAATCGTCCCAGCCATGGTTCGAGCCTCATACGGGCGAAACTACCCCATGATTTACCTTGACGTTCCCTTCGCTCAAAAAGAGCAGGCCAAGAAACTCGGCGCGCGATGGGATCCATTACAACGCAAATGGTATGTACCGGAAAATCTCAGTAACAACCTAGCGTCCTTCTCGCTGTGGCTACCGCCAAGCACAGGGATTGAGCCAATCTCACCCCAAACATACCCAACAATCCCCCAGCATGAACCAGAAACCCAACCCAGCTTGGCCAAAGGCCAATCTCTGAGCCACTTTCTTCAACGTGTCAGCCAAGTACTTTGGCAGAATTTCCCCGGAGCCCAATGGCTGATTGCCGAACTATCGCACCTTAGCGAGCGTCGAGGGCATCTTTATCTTGAATTAAGCGAAACCGATGCCCAAGGCAATACGCTTGCCAATGCCCGCGCAGTCATTTGGAAAACTCAAGCGGCGAACATCCAACAACAATTCCAGCGCGACACCCAAATGACGCTGAGCGCGGGTCAAAAGCTGCTGATGCTCTGTGAAGTACAATTTCATTCACAATACGGTTTGTCGTTGGTGGTTCATGAAATCGACAGTCGTTTTAGCCTTGGAGAGTTAGAGCAAAAAATCAAACAAATTCGACAAAGATTGCAGCAAGAAGGCTTATACCGCGCTAATAAACAGCAGGTTCTGCCGACAGACTTCTTCCGGATTGCCGTTGTTGCACCACCCAAAGCCGCTGGATTAGGCGACTTTAAGGTTGATGCCGAGCAGCTAAGTCAGCATAAACTTTGTGATTTCACCTATTTTTTTAGTAGCTTTCAGGGAGAAAACCTCAAAAAAGAGCTACTGCAGGCACTCAGTCAGGTGCTTACCGAACACCAAAAACGCCCTTATGACGCCTTAGTGATTATTCGTGGCGGGGGGGCTAAACTTGACCTTCATCAACTTAATGAATATGAAATTGCAGCTCGTTTAAGCCAAATGCCAATGCCGGTACTCACAGGAATTGGCCACGAACGCGACAGTACCCTGTTGGATGAAGTCGCTCACAGCCGTTTTGATACGCCAAGCAAAGTCATTCACTTTATTTGGCAACAGATTCAACAACAAGCACAAAATGCAAACCAAAATTGGCATAAAATTCAACAGTATACACAACAAAACCTGAATTTCTGGCAAAGACACAGTGAGCAAAACTGGCAAACGGTACAACAATACACGCAACAGCATCTCGCGCGGGCACGTCAGCAAACTCAATTGCAGTATCAGAAGATTCAGCAGGGGGTTCAAAATCAAATAACACAAGAAAATCAAAGGGTTAAATGGTTATATCGTCAAATTATCCCGCTTGCCCAGCAGCAGATGAACCAGCAGGAGCAACAAATTGAACATCTGGAAAACACCATCAACCAACACGCATATCATCGGCTGCAACGTAACAAGCAACAGCTGCACGACTGGATGGCGTTGATTCTAAACTCAGGCCCTAACGTTCAACAAAAACGGGGCTTTGTTATTGTCAGTAACGCCCAGCAACAAACGGTGACCCACTGCACTCAAGCGCAAAATGAACCCCAACTATGGTTACACTTTCAAGATGGAGCCTTGGCGGTGCATCCTAATTTATCGAACGCAAAAAAACCATCCGATTCATAGGTACTTAATATGACAAACCCCAAGAGCTTCCAAGAGAATTACCAAAAACTACAACAAATCGCCACTCAGCTCGGACACAATCAAGAAGTCGATTTAGATCAACTCATTCCATTGGTGGATGAAGCGAGCAAAGCTTACCAAATTTGCAAAGAGCGAATTGAAGCGGTGGAAAAAGCACTTAACCAGCGCTTAGGACAAACACCCGATGCACAGGACGAAATCCCACAATAAGCTTTAAAAAATTAATTGTTGATGATTTCTGAATGAATCGAACTATGATTCGATTTTGAGAAAAAAGGTAAAGCAGAAAAAGCATGCGTACTAGGAGAGGATGCGGGTACAGAGCAAGCGGCATAATATGTATGACACATTCAATTTAACATAATATACATTATACGAATATATTATTGTAACAAGACAGGGTGCCTGCAACCCAAAAAAAACGCCGCGATTATTGCGGCGTTTTCCCATCCAACGTTTTCCATTCAACTTATGAAAAGCATTTATCTCAATTTCATCTTAATAAAGCCAATGAATTGACTGCTCCTAAATACACAAATATGAAATACACAAACTTGACCAGAGACCTATTTGAACAGAGACTAATCCAAAAACGCCAAAATCGCCTGCTCAATTTGCTGTTTATCAACCACTGTATCTTGAGCAATCGGCTTATCAAAAAGTTTCGAAATTTGCGGCGGGATTGTCACCTTAGCTTTTTGCGCAATCAACGCTAAGGCTTCTTTATCATCTGCAACTTTTTCGCCGGTAAGTGCATAGGCAATCATCGGTGAAAATTTGGTCCATTCTGCGGTTGAATAGACGATGGTTTTAATGGATTTATCGCCACGGCAAGTATCATAAGCCTTAAAACAGGTGGCCGTATGCGGACACATAAGATAATCCACAGCAAAAGCTTGTTTAATGTAAGCCAATCCTTCTTCATCATTGCAGAAATCCGCTGCAAAAATCGCCTGCAATTGTGCCAATTCTTCGGCTTCGAGTCGGTAATATTTTTCATTATCCAACTGCAACATCAAGGTTTTGGTCCGCTCTGGGCCAAATAAATCAAACAACACTCGCTCGATATTTGAGGATTTTAGGATGTCCATCGCCGGAGACGTGGTCGGAATCACTTTCGCCTGACGCAGATCATAGACACCCGTTTGAATAAATTGCGTCAAAATATTGTTATTATTTGAGGCAATGTGAATTTGTTGAACCGGCAATCCCATTTTCATCGCATAGTAACCGCCCAGTGCATTTCCAAAGTTACCACTCGGAACGTTCAAATACACCGGCTCACCGAGCGTAATCGCCCCTTGACGCACCAGTTCTAAATAACTGTAAACATGGTAAATGGTCTGAAAAATAATGCGTCCAAAATTCACAGAATTCGCAGCAGACAATGAAATATCATGCTTTTGCAACGCGGCTTTAAACTTTTCTGAGACTAAAAGAGTTTTGAGTGCGGTCTGCGCATCGTCAAAATCGCCATGAATCCCAATGACTTTGAGATTGGCTGCATCTTCGGTAACCATCTGCAGCCGTTGTACATCGGACGTACCGCCGTCTGGATAAAGACAAGCAACCTGGACATTATCACGATTTTTAAAAGTTTCTAAGGCTGCAGGCCCAGTGTCGCCACTCGTGGCGGCAAGAATCAAATATTTTTCTTGGCGCTGCTGCGCTACAGCGGAAAGCACCTTACCGAAAGGCTGTAAAGCCATGTCTTTAAAAGCTCGAGTAGGTCCGTGGAATAGCTCGCTAACATAGAGATCTTCATAGACTTTGACGACGGGTACTGGATTGCTCGGATCATCAAACAGATCATAGAGTGCCAGAGCTTCGTCAATGACCGCCCCATCAATGTCCACCGCAAATAAATCTAATAAATCTTTAGCCAGTTTTTTATAACCGGAATCAATGTGGCTCGCCAAAAAATCTCGACTGAATTGCGGCAAGGATTCTGGCGAATAGATGCCGCCAAACGAAGACATTGGGCTCAAAATGGCCTGCGAAAAAGTAATGTGGGTCGGGCGATGGCCATCGTTTCCGCGTGTTTCAATAAAATTCATGAGTTACCTATCCGTATTAATTAAGGTGGCGCATGGCACCGCGCATCCGCAAAACACCGGATCGCAGATTATTCGCCGTTTATATGCCGCCTTAGTAAAGAGAAAACCGCAAAACAAAGCGCAAATTATACCGAAGATAAGTTGCCGCTCGAATCAAAATTTGGCTCAAACACATTTTGACCAATGCCGGCTCCAGCGCCAAAAACGTTTTAACTTCGCTTTCGTTAAGTAGTAGGAATGGCTTGCCCCTAAATCCAACAAGACCGAATCGATTTGTCCTGCAGATAAGGCCTCAAGGAGTGGTTGAGCCCAATCTTTTTCAAATTGCTCAAGACTCACTAACCACGTTTCTAACTCCAGAGATTTTGATTCGGCTAGATGAATCAAACTATGACCAGCGGGTTGATACCATTCGGCAAAACGAGACAGGCGCGCAAAAGCTTGTGCTGAAGTCACTTTCGCCAGACCCTGCAAATAAGGATTATCGCTGTAAATCCGGGCCTGTGATCGTAAGTGAATTTGGGCTGAAGCCAAGCGCCCTTCTCCCCAAGGCCAAATGCTATTTATTTCAGGTTGAGCCAATTGACGTCGCTGCTCATTGACTGGATGACGATAAAATAGCATCTGACTTTCATTTAACAGTTTTCGCCAATAAGGAGCCGCATTTCCACGAGGATAAGCATGGGTCACGGCTTGATAAGCGACCTGATTTAAAGGCGTGGATTGCAAATCAATGGGCTGCGCAATTTGCATAAACCACTGTTCGGGCTGGGCGTAGAGTAATGCAATTTTATCTTGCGCAAAATGCTGATTAAACGCTTGCAAAAGTGCGAGTGATTCTGGCTCACGAATTGCCAACTCCTCCGGAGGAAACAGCAGCAAGGTGTCTCGGTCTGGAAGCATTTGCACGGGATTAACCGCGATCCAAAAGGCATTGGAATCTTGCGAAAAACTATCTGGCAACAAGGCTGCGGCCAGTAAAGGCGCACTAGGCAGCGGTTGTGGCTGATGAAACAAGTAGCAGGCTTGAGCTTCAAAGGCACGAGATTGATGGTAATGCCTGCCGGCCCGAGCCAACAAGATGTTGAGTGCCGGCAATTTACGTTGTTTTAACGCTTCTTTGGCGGCATGCACCCGCGAAGGTTCAAGTAAATTCGGGGCCCATAAAGTCAGGGCGACTGACGATGGTAAGTTTGACATCTTCCCCTCTCTCAAAAAGCAAAAAAAGCCAGTGGGACACGCCGCACTGGCTTAAACAAACGGTACGGCTTGCCGCACTTTTAACCTAAATCAGCAATACGAATGCGCTGGATCATTGAATCCACCGCCGTTAACGCCTGTAAAGCGACTAAAGCCTGATTGATTTTACGTTCAGAAACTTTTTCGGTAAAAATAACAAGCGTTGCATCTTGTGGTTTTTCGGCATTTGGAACCTGGTGTAACTGTTCGATATTGATGCCTAAATCAGCAAAAGCACCACTGATTTGAGCCAGAACACCGGCATGGTCCTGTACATAGCAACGCAAATAATAGGCGGATTCAATCGCATCAATCGGCTCGACTGGTGCCTGAGTCAAACGGTTGGCTTGAAAACCTAATGCTGGTACGCGTTCTGTAGGTTCCTGGGTTGCCGCACGAATGACGTCAATAATATCCGCCACTACCGAACTGGCGGTTGGCCCGGCACCGGCTCCTGGACCATAATACATCGTTGGGCCAACATGATTGCCTTTTACCATAACGGCATTCATGACACCGTCCACATTCGCAATCAGAACCTCTTTTTTTACCAATGCCGGATGCACCCGCAAAGAGAAACCGTCCGAGGTACGCCCAGCAAAACCAAGGTGCTTGATTTTATAATCAAATAATCGCGCAAACTCCATATCTTCAGCGGTAACACGCGTAATACCTTCGGTATAAACCTTGTCAAACTGCAACTCAATACCAAATGCGATAGAGGCCAAAATGGTTAACTTATGCGCCGCATCAATACCTTCCACATCAAAAGTGGGGTCAGCTTCGGCATAGCCAAGTGCTTGAGCCGTTTTTAAGACCTGTGCAAAATCCGCTTCCGGCTTGGCCATTTCGGTCAGGATATAATTGCCTGTGCCATTGATAATCCCCGCAAGCCATTCAATTTGGTTCGCGGCCAAGCCTTCTCGTAATACCTTAATAATCGGGATACCACCGGCCACGGCGGCCTCATAGCGGATATTTACCTGATTTTTTTCAGCAAGGGCAAAGAGCACATTGCCCTGCTCGGCAAGCAGAGCTTTATTGGCGGTAACAATTTGTTTGCCGTTTTCAATTGCGCGCAATAACAGTTCTTTAGCCAGGGTGGTACCCCCCATGAGTTCGACCACAATATCAATATCAGGATGGTTTACCACGGCAAATGGATCATCGGTCAAATGGATACCGTCGGTATCGACCAAACGAGCACGCTGTAAATCACGCACCGCAATCAATTCAATTTCGATACGATGGCCGATTCGGCGTTCAATCTCGTCTCGGGTTTCTTGCAGTATGCGAACCGTACCGCCACCAACCGTACCCAGCCCTAACAGACCGATCTTAAAGGTTTTCATCATTGCATTTGTATCCTGATAGTGAAAATGAAATTGACCAGATAGTGGCACACTTAAAAGAGAGGGAGTTTGAAGATTTTGACTTTAAAGGTGCCGTACTCTCTAGCAGATGGGGTGGCAAATCAGAGCCACCCTGCATCTGAGCAACTTACAGTGAGTCGGCTGGCGCTTGAGGTTTTAGAGCAGCTTCTTTAATCAGACCATCTTTGCGGAACATATCACGGATACCGCGAATCGCTTGACGCGTACGATGCTCATTTTCAATCAAACCAAAACGCACATGGTCATCACCATAATCACCAAAACCGATTCCAGGTGAAACGGCGACCTTGGCCTCTTGCAATAGCTTTTTAGAAAACTCTAAGGACCCCATAGCTAAATAAGGCTCAGGAATTTTCGCCCATAAAAACATGGTCGCTTTTGGTGGCGTAACGTCCCAACCAATCGCATTAAGTCCCTGACACAAGACATCGCGACGCGATTTATACATATCGCTGATCTCTTGCACGCACTCCTGCGGCCCTTCTAAAGCCGTAATTGCGGCTACTTGAATTGGCGTAAAGGTGCCGTAATCAAGATAGGATTTCATCCGTTTCAAAGCATGAACTAACTCCGGATTCCCTACCATAAACCCGACACGCCAACCCGGCATATTATAACTTTTTGACAAGGTAAAAAATTCAACGGCAATGTCTTTAGCGCCTTCAACTTGCATAATTGACGGGGCCTTGTAGCCGTCAAAAACAATGTCTGCATAAGCGAGGTCGTGAATTACCCAAATATTATGTTCTTTGGCAATTTTGATGACTCGCTCAAAAAAATCCAATTCAACGGTATCGCTGGTTGGGTTACCGGGAAAATTCAATACCAACATTTTCGGTTTTGGCCAGGTCTCTTTAATCGCTTTATCAAGCTCCTCAAAGAAATCCACATCTGGCGTCATGCGAACATGGCGAATGTCTGCACCGGCAATCACAAAACCGTAAGGGTGAATCGGATAGGCAGGATTGGGGACCAATACCGTATCCCCCTTATCGACGGTTGCCAACGCCAAGTGCGCCAGCCCCTCTTTTGAGCCAATCGTTACCACGACCTCCGAGTTAGGATCCAGATCCACCTCAAACCGGGTTTTATACCAGTTACAAATTGCCTTACGCAAACGAGGAATGCCTTGAGACACCGAATAACGGTGGGTTCCCTCACGCTGCACGACTTCAATCAGCTTGTCCACGATATGCTGTGGCGTATCCTGGTCAGGATTGCCCATACCAAAATCGATAATATCTTCCCCGCGGCGACGCGCTTCGGCTTTGAGCTCGCCGACAATGTTGAATACATAGGGAGGAAGTCGTTTAATTCTTTGAAATTCGTCTGCCACGAAAGGATGCCTTCTACTCAATTGTTGAGTCCGTTTCGCGCCTGTTTTTTGGCGGCGTAAACCACTCAGACATGCTTAAAATGAGGGGTTAAAAATAAAAAGCTAATCATACAGCATCCTATTTTTTCGTCAATTGAAAATCCAGCTCGAATCGGCTTTAATAGGGGCCTTTCTACACGCCTGACGGCGAAAAAAATGGCAATTTCGGCCAGGAAACGGAGGCGAATCCATGAAATTTAGCGAACACCGAGACTCGAACGTTAAGATTGTTAAACACTATCAACCGGGAGAGGTAAAGATCAATGCGGATTTCTATCGCTCAAGCTTATATCTAACTCAGCATCAGGTGTTTAGCGACTGGCCTGTTACTGACATCAGTCAGCTTGCACCGAGTGATCTCGATTCACTTCTCGCTTTAAAACCCGAGGTCATTTTACTTGGCACTGGCGAACAACAACGCTTTCCGGCACCCGCATTTTTTCAATACTGTGCCAAACACGGTGTTGGCTTGGAGGTCATGGCAAATGATGCCGCCTGCCGAACGTTTAATGTGATTGGCACCGAGGATCGCGAAGTCATTTTAGCGTTGATTTTTGCAGCGCCATCCACACAGTAGGTGTGCACTTTCATTTCAAACGGGGCTTCCATACGATGGGAACCCCACAAGAATTTAATTCTGAAAAATCTGTTTAATTGAGATTTTTTGCCCTTGAAAGCGCACTTCGGCATACAACTTAGCCCGATTGGTAAGCCCACTGGCTCCCATTTTTGCAATTGGCTGGCCGGCCTTAACTTGATCGCCTTTTTGCACATCCAAACTCTGGTTGTGTGCATAAACAGAAAGTTTGCCATCGGCATGCCGCAACATCACCATATTGCCATACTCGCTGATTCCATCCCCAGCAAACACCACTTCACCGTCGGCCATGGCAAACACTTGCTGCCCAATAAAACCGTACACTTCCAAGGCGCTGACACCATTCTCATCCCGAACAAATTGATATTCCGTCTGTTCATTCATCGGCCAAACCCAATTCAAGCTATTGGACACCGGCGGTAAAACCTTTCCTGAGACAGAGGCCTCTTTTGGCGTTTGAGCTTTTGATGCCGTCTGAGCATTCGGGATCCGCAACTCTTGATTGACGTAAATCAAATCAGCTCGAGCAATTTGATTGACCTCTTGCAACAAACTCAAAGGCACATCGCATTTTTGCGCAATTTTAATCAAACTGTCACCGGGTTGAACAACATAGATCCCCGCACAGCTTCCATCTCTTTGATTTACCTGAGGCGCTTGACTTTGCCCACCCTGCTCACGTGCTGAGGGCTCATATTTTAGGGGCGAACTACACCCCTGAAGCTGCAAAGCCCCTAAGGTAGGAAGCAACAACAGTACAGCCATTTTTCTCATCATTTTTCACCTAATATTTTTTATTGATCTTTTTCAAGAGGAAGCATACTGCCAAATCAACAGCCCCCCAATCAGAGCGACCAGCCCCCATCCCAGCCAATCGACCCATTTGTGAATCCATGGCTCCAAAGGAGCCCCGCCCCACTTCATCAGCGCGGCAACCAAATAGAAACGCGCACCTCTTCCCACAAAAGAAGCCAAAATAAACGGCAAAAGCGCCATGGCATTGGCGCCTGCGGCAATCGTAAAAACTTTATAAGGAATTGGACTAAAACCGGCTATAAACACCACCCAAGCGCCATATTGTGAAAAAAAATGGTTGGCTTGCTCAAGCGTTGCCCCATACCCCAGCTCCAATAGCCAAGGCTCAATCCAAGCCATAGCAAAGTAACCGATGGCGTAACCCAACAAGCCGCCTAAAACCGAAAAAACCGTTGTGATCCACGCAAACCATAGCGCCCTATTCGGTTTAGCCAAGCTCATCGGCATCAATATCACATCGGGCGGAATCGGAAAAAAAGAAGATTCCGCAAAACTCATTGCCCCCAAATATACAGGTGCTCGAGGATGCTTTGACCATTGCAGAACACGTTGATAGAGCGGCGAAAAAATTTTCATGACGCGACCCCTTTGCGCATCGGAACAAAGCTTACATTGCCTAAAGCAACCTGCTCAATACCCTGTTCATGACGAATAAACCCAAACAACTGCTGGGGTGAAGAACCGATAGGAATCACTAAACGACCACCAATGCGCAATTGCATCAAAAGTTCCGGTGGCACCGTTTCGGGCGAAGCCGCCGAGAGAATACCGTCAAATGGCGCTTCGGCAGGTAACCCCCAATGACCATCAGCGGTATAAAAGGTTACATTTTCAACTTTTAATTGTGCGAGACGCTCTTGCGCCTGTCTCGACAGTTCCGCAATGCGCTCTACACTAAAGACAGATTGACTTAAGGCAGAAAGAATTGCGGTTTGGTAACCCGAACCAGTGCCAATTTCTAAGACGTTTTGCATTGGCTGCTGTGCATCGGCATATAACCACTCAGTCATTCGCGCAACAGTGGAAGGGTGCGAAATTGTTTGCCCAAAACCAATTGGTAAGGCGCAATCTTCATAAGCGCGTTGCGCCAATGCAGGATCTACAAAAAAATGCCGAGGCACCGTCGCTAAGACCTGTTCAAGCCGCGCACTGTGAAGCACACCGGCGGTTTTAAGCAGCTGCAACAAACGTTGACGGCGACGAGGAGAATGCACACCCACTCCATCCTGTTCGGCGCAGGCTGCAGGATTTAAACCATTTTGTGTAAAATTCTCCATGCCGCGCAAGCCAATTAAGAAGAGGTCACAGCTTGATCAGCCCAATCAATGAGCGCTTTCATAGCCGCATAATTGGTTAGATCAATTTTCAAAGGTGTAATCGAAACATATCCCTGTTCGACCGCATGAAAATCCGTGCCCTCGCTGGCATCGGCAGCAGCGCCCGCTGGACCAATCCAGAAGATAGGCAATCCCCGCGGATCGAGCTGACTCACGACGGGTTCAGACGCATGACGCCGACCGAGTCGAGTCACCTTAAAGCCTTTAATCTGATCAATGGGTAAATCGGGAACATTGATATTGAGAATGGTATCGGCCGCCAAGTTCATTTGCGGCAAGGCGTCAAAGAGCTGAAGAAAGTAATGGGCTGCGCTGGCAAAATGTTGGGATCCACATAGTGAGATTGCCAGTGAGGGCTTACCAAGAAAGCGTCCCTCGGTCGCCGCAGCCACGGTACCGGAATAAAGAACATCATCCCCCATATTGGCTCCAGCATTTATACCGGAAATTACCATATCCGGCTGAAATCCTAGGGCACCATTTATCGCCAAGTGTACACAATCAGTCGGGGTACCGTTAACGCTGTATTGGGCAATTTTCTGTTCTGAATCGGCGCTGACCAAGGTGGTTCGTAATGGGTTAACCAAGGTCAACGAATTACTGGCGGCGCTGCGGTTGCGATCGGGGGCAATAAGGGTCAGGGTTTCAATAAAAGGATGCGCTTTTAAACTGGCAAAAAGGGTCTGAATACCGGGTGCAAAATAGCCATCGTCATTGGAAATTAGAATTTTCATTCCGTTACAATACACTCTCAATTTTTGGAACCCTACTATAACCACTGTAACGAAATTTAGCAAAGGAAGTGCGGCAAGGCAACGCGTTTGAGTCGCACAGGAAAGCCAAGATGGATGATGAAGAAAAACAGATGTTTTCAGCCGCGATGCAAGATGTGACGCCTTTGACCCCCAAGCCCGTTCACCATGCGTTTGAGTGCGAAAACAGCGCTGAAAAAGCCCACCGTTTCTGGCGACAAACTCGTCAAAAACAGCGTCAACCTCTCCCACCGGAACTCGCATTAGACCGCAAAGCTCTCTTTGCAAAGGTTGCCGCATTTGAAACCCTATCTTATGCTCAACCCGGCGTTCGACCTCAAGAACTCAATCGGCTTAAAAAAGGCGAGTTGTACTTTCACGCCCAACTGGATTTACATGGCATGGACGAGCAGCAAGCTCGCAGAAGGCTAACCCGTTTTTTGGCCGAAGCAATTGCGCACCGATCACGAACCTTGCGAATCATTCATGGTAAAGGGTATAACTCGGACAGTGCTCACCCTGTTTTAAAGAATGTGGCCTATGAGTTGTTAATGCAATGTCCTGCCGTGATTGCTTTTTGCAGTGCACACGAAAAAGACGGTGGCGTTGGGGCCGTTAATGTACTGTTACGAGCGCAAGAAGACAAACGCGAAAAACAAGACTGAGGGGTGCGGATTTTGCATCTAAAAAAGCGATGCGTGTTCAGCGGGTTTTGGATAGGACGTCAAAATAAGAGACTTTACACAAACTGGATGTTTAGGGAAGTATTTGCCCTTCTTCCGGTGCAATTTGCATGGGGGGTTCTTCGGAAACCGTATCTTCAGGTTGAATCTCAAGGTCTTCAGGGCGAAGCACCTGTCCTGAAAAAGCCGGCACGCGAATCACTTCAATAAAGACTTCATTCGGTTTGACCATTCCAAGCACTTGGCGAGCGAGTGATTCAATCGCTTCGGTCGAACCTTGCAAAGCATTGACTTCCTGTTTCAGGGCGGCATTCTGGGCTTGCTGCTCTGCCAAACTTTGTTTAATCTCTTTCAACTGCGCTTGGGCGTACACATACTGACTTAAACCGCCGTCTGCGGCCAAGAGCCGAAATAAAAAAACCACGCTCAGAAAGAGTAAGAGGTAATTAAGTTGTCTTAGTTTCACTCTTAGGTCTCTCCGAACGGGTTATTTCTGTTCGACAAAGCCCAGAAAATGCTTTTAACCGTTATTTCTTAAGGTTGTAAAAAGCGGTTTTTCCAGGATAAATTGCTGCCGTGCCGAGTTCTTCTTCAATTCGAATCAGGCGATTGTATTTAGCAATACGGTCGGTACGAGATAAAGAGCCGGTTTTAATCTGGCCACAACCGGTTGCCACCGCAATATCGGCAATGGTTGTATCTTCGGTTTCACCAGAACGGTGCGAAACAACGGCCGTATAACCGGCTTTTTTCGCCATCGCAATGGCTGCAAAGGTTTCCGTCAAGGTACCAATTTGGTTGATTTTGATCAGGATGGAGTTACCCACGCCTTTTTCAATCCCTTCGGCCAAAATTTTCGGGTTGGTTACAAAAAGGTCATCACCGACAATCTGCAGGCGGTCGCCAAACTTTTCAGTTTGCAATTTAAACCCGCTCCAATCCGATTCATCCAAACCGTCTTCGATTGAAATAATTGGGTACTTGTTAACCCAAGCACCTAAGAAATCAACCATCTCTGCTGAGGTTAAGGTTTTGTTTTCAGAGGTAAGCGTATAGGTTCCGGTTTCTTTGTTGTAAAGCTCAGAAGAGGCCGCATCCATTGCAATCATGACTTGCTCGCCAGCTTTGTAGCCAGCCTTATCAATGGCTTCGAGAATTACGGTGATTGCTTCTTCGTTTGACTTAAGGTCCGGTGCAAAACCACCTTCATCGCCTACTGCCGTGTTATAGCCTTTGTCGTGAAGCACTTTTTTAAGCATATGGAAGACTTCCGCCCCACAACGAATCGCTTCCGAAAAGCTCGGCATGCCTACCGGCATAATCATAAATTCTTGGAAATCCACCGAGTTATCCGCGTGCTCTCCGCCATTGATGATGTTCATCATCGGGACAGGCATTTGATAATCATCGGTTTTCAAATACACATAGAGTGGAACATTTTTTGAAGCGGCGGCCGCTTGTGCGGTTGCAATCGAAACGGCCAAGATGGCATTTGCGCCTAAACGCGCTTTATTTTCAGTGCCATCTAACTCAATCATGGCCTGATCAATAGCGGCCTGATTCGTGGCATCCATACCGATTAATTTTGCTTTGATTTCGGTATTAATATTGTTGACTGCATTCAATACGCCCTTCCCACCAAACTTTGACTTGTCGCCATCACGCAGCTCAATAGCTTCACGCGATCCGGTAGAGGCACCAGATGGGGAAATACCACGGCCTTTTGAGCCGTCTTCAAGAATCACGTCTGCCTCAACGGTTGGGTTCCCGCGAGAATCAATTACTTGACGTGCTTTGATATCTTTAATCAATGACATTGCTATTCCTATAAGTTGATCAAAATGTAAAAGGGTTAAGGGGCATCACAACTGAGCTGTTCAGACTCCGTCGCAATACTAAAACTGACAGAATAAAGCCCCGAATTTTCAAGAAACTCGGGGCTCATTGGGTTACTTCTTAAGCAGTGGCGCTTCAATAAAACCATGTTTTTTCACGACCTGATCGAGCTCCATCAAGGTTTCAAGCAGAGGGCGCAAGTTCGCCAGAGGCCACATATTTGGACCATCGCTTAGCGCACTGCTCGGGTCAGGATGCGTTTCCATAAACAGTCCAGAAATACCGGCCGCCACGGCTGCACGCGCCAGTACCGGTACCATTTCACGCTGGCCGCCGGAAGTACTGCCCTGCCCACCTGGTTGTTGCACCGAATGGGTAGCGTCAAATACCACAGGACAATCTGTCGCGCGCATTTGGGCTAGGCCGCGCATATCGGAAATTAGGGTATTGTAGCCAAAGGAAGTACCCCGATCGCACACCATAATCTGTTGATTGCCGACTTCACGAGCCTTTGCAACCACCTGCTGCATATCCCAAGGGGCCTGAAACTGGCCTTTTTTAATATTGACCGGTAAACCTTGACGACACACATTCTGAATAAAATTCGTTTGGCGCACCAAAAAAGCGGGCGTTTGCAAAACATCCACAACCGAGGCGACTTCATCTAAGGGCGAGTCTTCATGAACATCGGTTAATACTGGAACACCAATTTCTGTTTTAACTTTCTGCAAAATACGCAGCCCCTCTTCAATCCCCAAGCCACGAAAACTTTGGGTTGAAGAGCGGTTAGCCTTGTCATAGGAGGACTTATAAATAAAGCCAATGCCAAGTTCATCGGTTAAGGCTTTAAGTTCGGCTGCGGTGTACATCGCCATGGCTTCTGATTCAACCACACAAGGCCCTGCAATCAAAAACAAAGGTTTGTCGATACCAACTTGAAAGTGGGTAAGGTTCATGCCGTTTCCTTTTGTTTAAATTTGCGCGGTGCGGTTTGCAACCGCCGCTTGGACAAAGGCGCTGAATAAAGGATGGCCTTTACGCGGTGTGGAGGTAAACTCCGGATGGAATTGGCACGCCACAAACCAGGGATGATCCGGAATTTCAATGGTTTCAACCAGAGAACCATCTTCAGAACGACCTGCAAATTTGAGTCCCGCCGCTTCTAAGCGACTGAGGTAACCATCATTCACCTCATAGCGATGACGATGACGCTCACGAATCAGTGTTGTCCCGTAAATTTCAGCAATTTTACTGCCGGCTTGTAACTGACATTGCTGCCCGCCTAAGCGCATGGTTCCGCCTAAATCTGTCTGCTCATTACGTTCAATCACTTGACCATCTGCATCCGTCCATTCGGTAATTAATGCAACAACCGGGTGAGCGGTTTTGGGATTTAATTCGGTCGAGTGAGCCCCCGTTAAACCAGCCACATGACGCGCAAATTCAACCACGGCCATCTGCATTCCCAAACAGATACCCAAGTAAGGCACTCGGTTTTCGCGCGCGAATTGAATGGCTTTGATTTTGCCTTCCACCCCGCGCTCGCCAAACCCGCCTGGTACCAAAATGGCGTCTTTTTTCTGCAGACGGCTTAGGTCTCCCGTTTGCAGCTCCTCTGAATCAATGTAATCAATATTCACCTTTGTACGACTGTGAATACCGGCGTGAATCAACGATTCAATCAAGGATTTGTAGGCTTCGGTTAGATCGGTATATTTGCCAACCATCGCAATTTCGACCGTTTGCAGTGGATTGAGTTGCGCTTGCACCACCTGATCCCAATCCGAAAGATCTGCTGCAGGTGCTTGAATATTTAAACGTTCAACCACTAAATCATCTAAGCCTTGCTCATGCAATAAACGCGGCACTTGATAGATAGTTTTGGCGTCCAGCGAGTTAATGACCGCACGTTCTTCAACATTGGTGAAAAGGGCAATTTTGCGTTTTTCACTGGTCTCCAAGGCCATTTCCGAACGGCAAATCAAAATATCCGGTTGGATTCCAATGGAACGTAACTCTTTTACCGAGTGTTGAGTTGGCTTGGTTTTGACCTCTCCTGCAACCGCAATGTAAGGCAATAGGGTTAAATGCATAAAGAGTGCATTGGAACGCCCTACCTCTAAACTGAGCTGACGGATCGCCTCCAGAAAAGGCAAAGATTCAATGTCCCCAACGGTACCACCGACTTCGACGAGCGCCACATCGTAACCAGCCGCTGCGGCTTTAATTCGGAGTTTAATCTCGTCGGTAATGTGTGGAATAACCTGAACGGTACCCCCAAGGTAATCCCCGCGTCGCTCGTTGCGAATCACCGTTTCATACACTTGACCGGTTGAAAAACTATTACAACGCGTAAAATTCCGTTGCACAAAACGTTCATAGTGACCTAAATCAAGATCGGTTTCGGCCCCATCGTCCGTGACAAAAACTTCACCGTGTTGCAATGGGCTCATGGTGCCTGGGTCAACATTGATGTAAGGGTCCATCTTAAGCATGCTGACCTTCAAACCGCGTGCTTCAAGCAAGGCACCCAGCGAGGCCGCCGCAATTCCCTTACCCAAAGAGGAAACAACACCACCGGTTACAAAGATATATTTTGTCATCTAGGATCACTTATAGAAGAAAAAGAACGTAAAGGAGTAAGAAATTGAGTCTTCAGAATGGAGCCGCATTATAACTTAAGCGCCCAGAGACGGCAAACGATTTACCAGTTTACCTATCAATATGACAGAGTGCCAACCCGCATAACCGTAAGGATTCGCTGCAGGTTCACGCTTAGGATTAAGGCAAATCCTCTCCTTGCCAAGCCCGCCAAAGATCCAACCATGAAACGGTTGCAAAACATTCGTCATGCTCGTCCAAATCATCATGCCGATGCATGAATCCCTTGGTCGCGCAAGAAAAGGGCTTCAGCAGCGCATAGCGCACTTCCCCCTGCGTCTGTTTTGCATCGCTCCAGCAGAGTACTGGCCATAACGGCCTTTCCCACGGTGGAACCTGATGTTGTTGAAAAAAATGTTTGCGTTTTTTTCTCTCATCGCGATACCAAGACGTATCTACCAATTCAACCAAGGCCACCAGCTGCAATGATAATTGAGCCGGTCTCTCAACCGGGAGATAAAAGCCCAACAGGTCACTGCTCACCGGTTGTGCAGAACGCTTTGGCTTCTGATCACACCTATGCTCAGAAAAAAGTAAACAGGGCAATTGACGAATCGCGTTTAACTGTTTTTGTCGATCCAAGCGATAACGCACGACATAGAGGCGCTGTCGATAGACCCTCAGGGTAAGCGTATGATCTAAACGATATTCCGAACGGCCCGACAAAGATGCGCTTGCCCCAAACCAGTGTTGCGCCAACCAGTCGTAATGACGCTGACCCAAGCTCACCTTGAATTGAGCGATGGTGCGCAACCAGTATTGCAAAAGGTTTTTATGCTCAATCCAATCTAAATTCGGATAACTTGACAGAAAAAAGGGGCTTACGGCTTGAGTCGCTAACTGCTCGGCGGCGCGACGTTGCAGCAAAACTAAAGCCTCTTGCAAATGCCCAGCACTTTGCGCGAAATGTGCCTCGGCCTGTGGCACTCTCAAAGTAAAGTGCGGCAAAAGCTGCTGACGCAGCCAGTTTCGTTGATACGTCGTGTCTTGATTACTGGGATCTTCCACCCACTGCAACTGATGCTGCTGTGCGTATGCCAGCAGTTGGGCTCGAGTAAAAGCCAGAAGCGGCCGAGCATGCCAGTGGCTTTGTCGCCAAAACAGTTCCGGCATGGCAGCCAGACCATAAATCCCACTCGGTCTTAGCGCATTCAAAAGAAAGGTCTCGGCTTGATCACTTTGATGATGCGCCGTGAACAAGCCTTCGTTTTCCTTCAAAGCAGCGGTCAAAGCGCGATAGCGCGCTTTACGAGCTACTGCTTCCAAGCCCTGTTGCTGAGACGGCTCCACCTTTACTTTTAAGACAGCAAACTCAATCCCCCAAGCAGCACACAGATCTTGGCAGAAAGCCCCCCAAGCAGAAGAAGCCGATTGCAACTGATGATCAACGTAGAGCGCACGAAACGGAATGCCGCTGCGGCGGCAAAGATCGAGCAATACCACCGAATCCAATCCACCACTTAGGGCCAACACCCAAGCCGAAGCGGGCTTTTCAGTTTGACGGTGGCCAAGAAACCACTGCGACAAAGAAAAGGTCGCTAATGCGGAATCAAGACCGATCGGCGCGAATAATTGTGCATTGTGCAAACAATAAAACGGGTAAGTGGCTAAAGCATTCATTGAAGATAAAGACATAGTGGCTTGAAACGCAACAGAAAGGCCCAATGCCACGAAATCCTATGTTTAACCCTCAAAATTGCCATAGCGCATGTAACGCTGATAACGACTCGCCACCAACTCTTCGGGTGATCGAGTTTTGACATCGGCAAGTTGCGCCAATAATGCGGCCTTTAAAAAATCTGCAGCTTGTTGTGGGCTGCGATGCGCACCGCCCAGTGGCTCTGAAATAATTTGATCCACCAAGCCCAACTCTTTTAAACGCACCGCGGTAATACCCAAGGCTTCGGCTGCATCGGCCGCATTTGCTGCGTTTTTCCAAAGAATAGATGCGCACCCTTCCGGTGAAATCACCGAATAGGTCGAATATTGCAACATCATGGTTACATCGCCAACGCCAATCGCTAAGGCTCCACCGGAGCCGCCCTCCCCAATAACCGTACAAATAATCGGCGTTTTCAACTCGGCCATCTCAATCAAATTACGGGCAATCGCTTCGCTTTGCCCGCGTTCTTCAGCATTGATACCTGGATAAGCGCCGGGCGTATCAATAAATGTCAAAATGGGAAGATGAAAACGTTCAGCCATCTTCATCAGACGCAACGCTTTTCGATACCCTTCAGGCCGTGGCATACCAAAATTACGGCGAATTTTTTCTTTAGTATCGCGACCCTTTTCTTGGGCAATCACCATCACCGCTTGGCCTTCAATACGGGCTAAACCAGCAACAATCGCCGCATCATCCGCAAAGGCGCGGTCGCCATGAAGCTCGGTAAACTCGGTAAAAATGCGCTTGAGATAATCTAAAGCATAAGGGCGTTGCGGATGACGAGATAACTTTGCAATTTGTACATCCGTCAACTTACTGAAAATAGACTGCGTTAATTTGCTGCTCTTTTCTTCAAGGGCCGAAATTTCCTGAACCAAATCCATCTCGTCACTCTCTAAGCGACGCAGTTCTTCAATTTTTGCTTCCAGCTCAGCGATCGGTTGTTCAAAATCCAAAAAATCCAGTTTCATATCGTCATCCACTTTCAAGCTACTAGACCTTACACCGCCATCACGGTGCAAACATTGCGCGCATTTTAGCAAAACTGCTTTGAGGAAGCACAGAATAACGCCAAACCACCGATCTTAAAGGTGAACCTCAGCACAAGTGAATTCCAATTCATGGCAATGTCATAAAATATTTCTATGAAAATACCCTTCAAAGCGCACAAAAATTACGAAATAATAGGCCCAATTAATAAAATTTATCATAGAAATGGCTTATCTAAGGGAAACCAGAACTCACCTCATGGCCTAAGGTCATTAGAACGCATTCTGCGTTTCGGTAAAGCTTGTTCATACTTTTTTAGCCGCATCCCAGAAAGCTGGCCCCAGCCATCTTCCCAACGAAAACGCACGAAAGTCGTTAATTAAAAATGAACCGCTACTCAGAAAAGCACAATAAATAAGGAATAAAACATGATCAATCGCGCTGCCGCAATCCCATTGAGTCAACCCAAATTATGGCTTCTTACCGCTGCATTTTTCTGCCTATCCTCGCAATCGGTTCAGGTTCAGGCTCAAACCCTTACCGGATCGGGTGAGCTGGGTTACTCCGATACCAGTGGCAACACCGAAAGCACAGCACTCTATGGCGCTCTAAAATTAAACTATGCAAAAGATTTGAATGAAATTCAGACTCTGCTCGAAGCCAACTACCGTTCGGAAAATAAGGTTCAAACCCAAGAACGCTATCTTGCTGAGGGCCAACTGAATCGCTATTACGATACACAACGCTCTTTTTACAGTTTTGTCGGTGCACGCTTTGAGCACAGTAAATTTGAAGGGATTGAACTCGATGCACTCTACAGCATCGGCCTCGGTAAAGCCTTGTATCAAAGCGAGGCAACCCTATTTAAAGCCGAAGCCGGCTTGGGTTATCAAACGATTGAATACACCCAAAACTTTGGCAACGGCAATGAAGAACAAGCCATTGCACGACTCAAAGGCGAGCTTACGCACACCCTCAATCAATACGTTGAACTCAGTCAAGACCTCACCCTAACCTCAGGATCTGATAACACCAAAACCGAGGCGAATAGTGCGGTTAAAGTCAAACTGGCTGAAAAACTCCGCCTCAGTGCCGGTTACAAATATCGTTACAACACCGACCCCGCTCTCGGTGCGCAAAAGCGCGACACCCAGACCCTTTTGACCTTGATTTACGATTTCTAAAGGACGGAGTAAAAACGGTTGGGGCTCTGCAGAATAGCCCCTGTTTTAAACAGGGACGCTTCTTTTACAAAACAATGTCGAGCCTCAACCGTCAGCAATCCCTTCCATTCACCTTCCGATAAACCGGGCAAATTCAATGTTCAACGGAAGCATGGCTTGACTTAAATTTTCTGCAATTTTGGTAAATATCGAGCAATCGTTGATGTTGCTTAGACTGCGTAAAAATCTCGATTCCTAACGGAGCTTGCCAAAACTCTGAATGACCTTCCAAGTGTTCAAAAACCTGTTCGCTAATCGCTTTGCCAAATAAAGATGGCATTCCCGACATTTCGATACTAAACCCTTCTTCTGGTGTATGCAGTTGCATTTCTAGGGCATATTCAAAAGCGCGATACACTGGATACCAAGGACTGTCGGTTTGAATGAAATAGCGAATATCCAATAAAGATTCTATTGCCTCTTCAAAAACCTGCGCTTTCAGTTGGCACCAAAACTTCAACTGCAAGCAGTTCAAGTTGCCCCAAAAACTGCCTTTATCCGCCATTAAGCCAATCAGTGAAGCGACCCCTTGATGATCGCTAAAACCAAGATCTTCGATGAGTTCGACAATTTTAAGCGGGTCTTGTTCTTGCGGGTAAGCCAGCAGTGCGTCACGTAGCTCACGGCCAAGATTTTGGTTGGCTTCAATCAGTTCGTGTCTTGGATAAACCTCTGACATGCCCGGCACCAGAATACGACAGGATTCAAAACCAAATTGGCGGTAATTTGCCACATAAACCTGCGCACCCTCCTGAGTCACAAGATCGCATAAATAATCCCATTGCGCGGCAAAATCGCCGTTAAAACCCCAATCCTTAAAGGAAAAGTCGTATTGATGACTGATAAACCGTCCATGGATTAGACCACTGGAATCAATAAAGTGATTTTCTAAATTTTCATCCGCTGCCACGGCGAAATCGTCAAAACTCGGCATTTGAAAACCATCTAAATCGCGAAGGTGTCTTCCTTGCAAGGATTCTGTTAGGGTTCGCTCTAGAGCGACTTCAAAAATGGGATGTGCGCCAAAAGACGCAAAACAACGCCCCTGTTTTTGATCAAACAACGTAACATTCATGACGGGATATTTACCGCCTAAGGAAGCATCCCGAACCTCGGTGTAAATGCCCTCTTCCGCCAAAGCATCAATCGCCTTTTGCACTTGTGGGAAACGCGCTATAACCTCATCAGGAACCAGAGGCAGGCATAAGTTCTCGCGCAGAATGCGGTTTTTTACCCAACGCTCAAACACTTCTGACAAACTCTGAATCTGTGCTTCTAAAGCACTATTACCGGCAGACAAACCATTGCTCGCATAAAGATTGCTCAGCAAGTTCACGGGAAAATAATGCACTTCATCGGTTTGAACACAACGCAATGGCAAGGCGCGTACCTGATCAAGATGATCGTTAAAGCTTAAAAAATGTGCAAACTCATAATTCTCTGCTTTAAAGCGTTCATAACCTGGACTGGTACTTAAGTCCGCATAGAAGCGCCAGAGTTGTGGACTGAGCATTTGTCGAAAATCCGCCTTGGTAAAACTTTTTTCGTCCGGATAATAGAGCCAATTATCCGCACTGTCACCGGGGGTTCGCTCTAACCAATAATCGGAAAAAAAATAGTTTGTGGACAGGCGTTCTAGAAACTCACCCAACGCACTGGCGAGCGTAGCCTTTTCAGAGGCCCCTTTTCCATTGGTGAAAACCCCAGGACAGGTTTTTTCAAAAATGTGTAAAGAGTGAATACCTGAAACGGGATTGAGCTTCAACCCTTCTTCGATTTGAAATCCAACTTCTTGGGCAATCTGTTGTAGGTTGGCGATTGACTCCTCAAGACTTTTGGCTTTACCCGGTATAAACGTTTGTTCACTCACCTTGTTTCACTCCTCGTTTTCATGTTCGATTGCTTTGTGGCAAATCAGGATTTAAAAACGCAGACTTTACCGCTTAAAGCCTCGGGAAGTCTGCATAAGCTGCATCATTTTTACTGATTTAAGCCTCAATATGTTTTATGAGTGAATGCGCGCTTTACTCAGTAGAATGGCTTAGCGTATTTGGTTAATAAACTTATTTCTTCTCTCACTTTGGAGGCCTTATGAAGAAAAGCTTCGCGCTCATTATTGGCAGTACCCTCTCTTTCAGCGCCTTTGCTGAACCGCACCCTGGCAAAGTATTACACGAAAGTGCCGATTGTATGAAATGTCATGCCAGCAAGCCGTACGATGCTCAAAAAACGCCTACTTATGAAAAATTGGTTAAGATGGTCGGATTTTGTAATGACAATCTCAATACCGGTATGTTTGAAGATGAGGTGGCTCAATTAGCGGACTATCTGAACCAAGAATATTACAAACATCCAAAACCCTAATCCCCTTGATTTTTCGGTAGGGTTAAAAAACAAAAGCCATATCGCAAACCGATATGGCTTTTTTCTGAACCTCTTAAAATAAAGTGTCTTAACTGCGTTTTAATGCTTATTACGCTGTAGAACCTCGCTAAGCGCGCGTAACTGCTCAACTTTCTGCAGTCCAGCTCGTTCAATCCCCTCTTCGTAGAGTTGATCAGAGGCATCACGTACTGACTTATCCAACGCTTCAATCATAAAATAAGTATAGGTGCTTTTGCCAATTTCCGACCAATTACGCTGTTTGGCGCGCCATAACCGATTTAAGGTGGCGTCTTGCTGCAGCACTTGTTGAGCTTGTTGCAATAACACAATCGCTGGAGCAATGCGTTCAAACGCATACAAGGGACGGTTATTGTCGTCGTAGAAAGTCTGACGATGGGTTGCCACCAAATCTAATACCGGCACCAACTCTTTTAACCCTGCCGAAAGCGCTTCAGACTGAGCGCGTTCAATTCGATCCAGCGTCATGACAGGCGCATCGGATTTCCAACGACCAAACACAATATAGAGGTTATTGCGCTCAACAAAATACTGTTTACCAATACCCAACTTCATGGTTTGCGCTTTAGGCACAATGTAATTCAAGCGCTCACGATCCAATTTTGTTGTATCGGTCCAAACCTCCCAGCCTGGGCCATAACCCAAAGCCATTGCTTGAGGATCCTCTTTTTTAATCATCGGAATGCAGGAACTGCCGTAATCATGCCCCTCAACGTAATCCTGTACTTCTAATAAGTAGTCGCCATTTTTTTCAACTTGCTTGACCGTACCGGTGATAAAAGCATCGTCTTTGATGTTACCAGCCGGAAAAGCAACAAAAACTGAATCACCAGGCATAAAGTCATGTTGAGTGTCCTTGGCTTGCACCGCAGAACTCAACCCCCATCCGGCCATGAACAATGCGATGAGAACACGCCCGTGAAAAACAGATAAAAAAGAAGGAAAAGATAGTCTCAGCATGGCATCTCTCTTAAAATTTAAAAAATGAATCCTTTTCAGCGGGTGCTCGTTTCGATCAGCTCGCGGACAGAAAACACTATTTCACTCTCAATACATCACAAGGCGTCTGTGCCCAAAGTGCCGGTCCAGAACCGCCAAACAACGCATGCAAAGCGCTGTGGCTTTGAAAACCAAGTACCAAACAATCAACCTCGTGCAATTCAATGAGATGCAATAAAGTAGGTACAACTGGCCCAGCTTCGAGATAGCACTTACAGGCGACTTCAAATGGCGACTCAGAGAAAACCTCACGCTGCCATGCCAAAAATTTGGTTTCGGTTTCCGCCAGCAAGCTGTGATTTAGGTCCTGTTCCCAAACCCCTGGCAAACCAATAACAGCGGTATCTTCTAAAATGGGGTTGACCGCCAGTTCCAACACATGCACCACACTCAGATCCGCCTGCAAGGCCCTGGCAATCGCCAAGGCTCGCAACAGGGCTCTACGACTGGAATCGGAAAAATCCACCGCAACGAGAAGATGTTGATAAGGCATAGACGTTCCTTAAGCACGTGCGAACCAAACTCAAATTTTGTGCACAAAAAGTGTGGATAAGCGTGTGTGTAATCAATTTGTAATCTAAAAATTTGCTTTGGCATCAAGCATCTTACGGTCGTTGATTATAAATTAAGCGATTTACTCGCTTTCTCAACAAATCATGACAATGCGAGCGATGCCGACCAACCAAAATTAGACTGCCTTTGCCTGCCGCTGCTTGAGTGTTTCTGCCACTTGATTGCGTAAATAACGGGGGACAGCCAATCCGTCATTTAGGCTTTGCCAAGCATGGCTATCGCGTTGCGCCAAATTCAACATAGCCATCGCATTGGGCTGAACCTCATGATAATGCGGGCAAAGCGCGGCTAAATCAGGAAAGCTTTGACTGACATCTCCATAAGCTTGTAATCGCACGCCTGAAGCCTTAGCTTGTGCTTGCAATGTCTGCCAAGCCAAAACCACTTGTTCCGGTTTCAACAGCTGTGCGTTCTCAGCTCGCCAAGTTTGCGTTAAAGGATCGTAATACCCCTCTTGCCAATAGACCTCATTCATTCGCGCATCCATCATCGCGCACCAATACAGAGGCGCTTGGTGCGCGGTATAAAACACATCTTGATAAGCCATTGAAGCTAAAGAAGACAAAGCAACAAAACGACAATCCCAACCAAGCGCCAAGCCTTGTGTCACCCCTGCCGCAATTCGTACACCGGTAAAAGCCCCCGGCCCTTCACCAAAGGCAATCACATCGACTTGCTTTCCGGTAATGCCTGCTTGTGCTAAGAGCGTATCAATCATCGGCAAGATACGCTGGGCGTGTTGCTGCGGTGTCATTTCATGCAACGCATAGGTTTCACCTTGATGCCTAAGCGCCACCGAGCAAGCTGCGGTCGAGGTATCAAGGGCGAGTATCGTTGGGGAATCGGAAAGCGTGATTGTCATAAAATTTCCTCATCAAGGGACAATAGTGGGAGCGCGTCTTCAGCGCGATAAACCCATGGAAAAGGCGGCAGGCTCTCTCGAATCGTTTTGCCATAGCTTTTATTTGAAAGGCGCGGGTCACAAAGCATAAGTACCCCCCGATCTGCTGAATCACGAATCAATCGTCCAGAACCCTGTTTCATCGCAATCACCGCCTCTGGTAGCTGAAAATGCACAAAACCGTTTAAACCTTTTTCTTTTAAATACTCTTCGCGAGCTCGAACCAAAGGATCATCCGGAGGCGCAAAAGGAATACGATCAATCACCACTAATTTTAGCGCATCCCCTTTTACATCCACGCCTTCCCAAAAGCTGCTGGTTCCAAGCAAAATCGGTTCTGGTTCTTGCCGAAAACGTTCCAGTAAAGTCGATTTGGGTTGCTCGCCCTGCACCAATAAACTGCCTTGCCAATGGGTTTCAAGAATCTCTTTTGCTTCCTGAAGCGCGCGGTGGCTGGTAAAAAGTAAAAACGCATGACCTTTGCTGGCTTTTAGCAGCGGCCAAGCCGCACGTAAACAAATTTTGATGTAGCGAGAATCTTTTGGATCGGGCAAGCCAATCGGATGATAAATAACCCCCTGCTTGCCGTAATCAAAAGGGCTTAGCCAATGTGACGTTTTCGCATCGCCAAGGCCGAGACGCTTGGCAAAATAATCAAAATTATGCTTCACACTGAGGGTAGCGGAGGTAAAAAGCCAAGCACCACCCAAAGCTTCACGCTGACGGCTAAAGGGGGCAGAAACATTCAGTGGCGTTAAGCAAAAGCGGAAGCGTCCCATTGAAGACTCGAGCCAACGAATCTGGTTTTCATGGGTTTCATTGCGCCAAGTTTCCAACTGTTCCAAGAAATTTTTGCTGCGTTTGGATAAGGCAGATAACTGCTTACCGCGTTCAGCCATTTTTTTAAGAGAATCATTCAGTTGCGTAAAGCTCTGAATGACGCGTTTGAGTTGAACCTGAAAAGCCGCTTCCGCCTCTAACTGCTCCCAAGTCCAACGCTTTTCCCATTTACCTAAGGTTTCACTGAGTAATTTTAGCTGCTCGGCCAACAGCTGCGCCTGATCGCTTAGGTTTTGGGATTCCACCGCTTCCGCCTTTTGCGCAGCGACTAGATCGCGAATCAGCTCGTCCAGCTGCGCACGCGATAAACTAAACCCCAAAAACTGAGCTGCAATATCCGGCAGTTGATGAGCCTCATCAAAAATATAAATTTCGGCTTGCGGAAGCAACTCGCCAAACCCCTGTTCACGTAAGGCCAAATCGGCGCAGAACAAGTGATGATTGACCACCAATACCTGCGCTTCCTGCGCCTTCAGTTTTTGTTCTGGGTAAAAGCAGCCCAGTTCACTGGAGCACTCTGCTGCCTGGCAAAACTCAAGGCGAGCGCACGTTTTTTGCCAAATAGGATCATTTTCACCAACCGAAGTCAGTTCGGCCCGATCGCCTGTAAGGGTTTTCTCATCCAGCCACTCACGAATTCGCGCCAACTTTTTCCAATTTTCTTTACTGTGCTGCTCAACGGTTTGCGAGATTTCCAACCGCTGAGGACAAACATAGTTCTCACGACCTTTTAACAAATGCGGCTTGCCTTTCAAGCCACACACCTTGAACAGCATGGGCAAATCCTTTTGCACCAGCTGCTCTTGTAGAGTTTTGGTTGCGGTGGAAACCAAGACTTTTTTGCCGGAGAGCAAGGCTGGTAATAAATAAGCAAAGGTTTTGCCCGTACCGGTACCGGCTTCGGCTAGTAAGGTCTCAGCCTGGGCAATCGCTTGAGCAACTTCTTGGGCCATTTCAATTTGCGCTTGACGCGGAGCATAGCCGGGAACCTGTTGACTAAGAAGCCCTTGATCGCCCATCACTTCAAGAAGGGATGGCGCATCTTTTGCGGAATGTTTATCGGTTTTGCCTGCCTTGACCATGCTGAGCTGCCTGTTTTTGATTGCGGCTATTATAACGGCAGTAAATAGGCAACGGCCGATAAAACTGTGGATAAGTCGTGGGATAAGTTTGGGATAAACCCCTACTTTTTATTCTGGACTTCAAAATCCAAAACCCTTATAATCCGCCACTTCAAATATTTGAACTTAAGTCGGATTGGTTTTGAAATATTCGACACACTATATGATGGATATATCTGATGAAAATTTTATCTTCACTAAAATCAGCTAAGACTCGTCACAAAGACTGCCAAGTTGTTAAACGTCGCGGTAAAGTGTACGTAATCTGCAAAACAAACCCAAAATTTAAGGCACGTCAGCGTTAATTTAACGCCGCCTCATTTTGTGTGAGTTTGCAAAAGCGCCCTGATCAGGCGCTTTTTTTATGCATGAAAGAACGTTTGCTCAACTTGTTTTAACGTTGCCACAATCAAATCCGTATCAACTTTACCTATAAAGTAATTGGCTCCCATCGCCAAAACCTCTCGTGTATTATTTTCACTGGTCATCGACGTATGGACCACAATCGGCAGCGCGCGGGTTTTTGGGTTGGCGCGAACTTCACGAATTACAGTATGACCAGAAGCTACGGGCATCTCTAAATCGGTGAAAATTATCGAAATCGGCGCTAAGTCCTCTTGAGCAAAAAGATAATCTAGCAATAAGCGCCCATTATCAAAACTCTTGTAAGACAAACCGAGCTTGTCAAAAACCATACTCATATAATTTTGAATGGCGCGGGAATCTTCTGCAAACAAAATGGTTTTACTGCGCAATTGGGGTGAAAAATTTTGCTGTTCCGGTGTGATTTGCTCAGCAGCGGCAAAAATTTTCTGAGCCACACTCGGCATCGCTTCAATCAGCAACTTCTCAATATCCAAGATAAAACAAAGCGTTTGACTGTTTTCCAGATAGGTATGGTTAACAATTTGATTTTGATTGACATTGAGGGTGTAATTTCCGGCTGGATGAATCTGCGACCAGTCCTTTTCTTCCACGCCATGAATATGGGCGACCCGCAAACCCACAAAATTATGGCTAAAATCCGCCACAATAATGATGGATTTTTCACGTTCTTGCGCAGTCATCGAAAATCCCATCCACAAAGGTAAGTCAATTACCGGTAGATATTGACCTCGTAGCTCGATCATTCCTTCAATTAAGCGATTGCTGTCTGGTATGGGAGCAACCGGATAGACGCGTCCTTCAAGCACTTCACGCACCTTAAAAACGTTCATCCCATAATAAGGTGGGATCTGCTGCAACTCACTGGCAAATTGCATCTGAAAAATCATCAGACTCAGCTGATTGTTCTTGCTGAGCTGAGCAGTTTTTTCAACTTGGTCTAAATACAGACTCATCCATGCCCCTTTTTTCGCATTGCGAACCCATCAAAAAACTGACCTGAGTTTAGCTCAAAATTTGATGCACTGTCTAAACAACAATCAAGTTTCCATCGCCGACGCATTCAACACTTGCAAGCGCTGTTGAACGGGTTTAAACGAACGACGATAGTCTGGCAAAATCGGTAGGTGGGCCAAACGCTGCAAATGCTCTGCCGTGGGATAACCTTTATGCTGAGCAAAACCGTATAAAGGATATTGCTGATCAAGTTCCATCATTTTTTGATCACGATACACCTTAGCCAAAATAGATGCGGCGGAAATGGAGGGAACCGATTGATCGCCTTTCACAATGGCCTGACAGGGATAATCCAGCTTGGGGCAGCGATTGCCATCAACCAGTACCAAATCAATCGGATGTTGCGCAGCAATCGCGCTGACGGCTCGGCGCATCGCTAAAAGCGTAGCCTGCAGAATATTAAGCTCATCAATTTCTTGCGGCGTCGCAACGGCAATACTGTAGGCAACCGCCTGCTCTAAGATTTGCGGATAGAGTTGATTGCGTTTTTTTTCACTCAGCTGCTTAGAATCAGCAAGAGGCAGAGAACAGGAGCTTGGCAAAATCACCGCTGCTGCGACCACCTCGCCAACTAAAGGGCCGCGTCCAACTTCATCAACGCCGACCACCCAGCGCGCAGTATTGGACGAAAATAATTCGATCTGCTCAACCAATAATCGCCTCACTTTCCAGAGCAGGAAACCAAGTTTGAATGGCCTTCAAAGCCAATTTGCCTGAAGGCTGTTTTAAAGCATCATATTGTTCAGCAAAGGCTGTCAGTTGGTTTTGTCGCAAAGCCGAATCCTCAATGAGTTTGCGTAATTCAGCCGCGATTTTGGGTGCTGTCGCCTCGTCTTGAATTAACTCAGAAACCAAAGATTGCTGGGCAAGAACATTCGGCAAGCCAATCCATTTCGTTGTTGCCAAACGTTTCATGATCCAGTAAGAAATTGGGTGGACTTTAATCGCCAAAACCAAAGGTCGACGCATGAGCGCGGTTTCGAGGGTCGCGGTTCCAGAAGTGACCAAGGCTTGATCGCAAGCTTCCAGTGCCAATTGAGCTTGACCATCAAGCAACGTTATCGAATCAGACAAGCCCCGCCCTTGCAGAGCTTGCTCAATCCGGTGTCGAATTTTTGGATTGGCTGCAGGAATCACAAAATGCATCTGCGGATAATCGTTTAACAGCTGCGCAGCAGCGTGCAGATAAAGGTCGATCATTTGCTCGATTTCGCCCAGTCGAGAACCCGGTAAAATCGCGGTGATGGGTAAATGTTCGGCAAGACCGAGTCGGGTACAGGCGGTGGCCTTATTCGGTTGCTCGGGAACTTGCTGCGCTAGGGGGTGCCCAACATAAGCAACTGGAATTTGGTAGCGCTGATAATAAGGTGGCTCAAAAGGAAATAAGACCAAAACACCGTCCACGGTTTGCTTCATCTTTTCTAAGCGTTTTTCGCGCCACGCCCAGATGGATGGCCCAACATAATGCAAGGTTGCAATCCCCGACGCTTTAAGCTGCCGCTCAACCGTGAAATTGAAATCGGGGGCATCAATACCAATAAATAAGTCCGGCTGCGCCTTTTTAAGGCGGCGAATCAACCGCTTGCGTAAACGCAACAAGGTTGGCAAGCGTTTAATCACTTCAAAGAACCCCATTACCGAGAGCGTCTCCATGGGATACCAACTTTGCAGACCAGCTGCCAGCATTTTGGGGCCGCCAATCCCAATAAACTCGGCCTGCGGAAAGCGGGCTTTCAAGGCCAAAATTAGGTCTGCGCCCAAGGTGTCACCGGAAGTTTCTCCGGCAACCATGGCAAACAAGGGGTTTGCCGTGAGGGGGGTCTCAGTGAGGGGCTTTGAAACCATTAACGCGTAATTCCGCGATGTGAACTCTGCAAAAACGCCACCAAATGACCCAGCGTATTGTGAACGTCATTCAACTGCTGCAACGCATCAATTGCTTGTTGCATCGTTAAACCTTGACGATAAATAATTTTATAGGCTTTTTTGATTAATGAGCGCTGCTCGGCATCGTAGTTTCGACGCTTAAGCCCTTCTAAATTGACAGATTTGGGAACCGCAATATTCCCAGAAACGACCACAAAGTCAGGGACATCTTGGTTGACCACACTGCCCATGCCACAAAAGGCATGCTGACCGATGCGACAAAATTGGTGCACCAGCGTATAACCGCCCAAAATGGCCCAATCTTCCACTAATACGTGCCCAGCCAAGGCGACATTATTGGCCATAATTGTGTGGTTACCGATTACACAGTCATGCGCAATATGCACACCTGCCATGATCCAATTATGGTTGCCAATCACCGTTTTTCCTAAGTCTTGAATCGTGCCACGGTTAAGCGTGACATGCTCACGAAAGGTATTGCCCTCGCCAATCACCAAGCTGGTCGGCTCGCCAGCGTATTTTTTGTCTTGGGGAGCCGCTCCAATCGAGCCAAAGGGATAAAAGTGATTGTTTTTACCAATATCCGTCGGCCCAGAGACAACAACATGGGACTCTAAACGGCATCCCGAGTCGATTCGAATGTCGCCCTCTAACACACAGTAAGGGCCAATAACCACGTCCTCAGCAAGCTTAACCTGCGGACCAATAATTGCGGTGGGGTGAATCAATCTTTACACCTTTCTTTCTGCACACATCAAGTCGGCGGAGGCAATAATTTTGCCGTCAACCTTGGTTACACATTCAAACTTCCAAATGCCACGTTTATTACCCAGCGCACGGACTTCAAAATCCAAGCGATCGCCAGGAACCGCAGGCTGACGGAAACGTGCATTATCGACCGCAGCCAGATAATACATTGAAGAACCGTCGGGTTTTTCGCCTTGGCTTCTAAACGCGAGAATACCCGTACATTGCGCCATCGCCTCGATAATCATGACACCCGGCATAATGGGATTGTTTGGAAAGTGGCCAGTGAACTGGGGCTCATTAAACGTAATATTCTTATAACCCTTCAAACTCTCGTTGGCGGTAAATTCCGTCACTCGATCTACCAATAGAAAAGGGTAACGGTGCGGTAAATAATCAAAAATCTCTTTTACTTCCATCATCAGAGTATCCAGTGTTATCGCGTTATTGATTAGGGATTATGGGGGTTGATTCCACAAGATGCTGCAAAGCATCAATCTGTTTTTGCATCGCTTTCATTTGCGCGGCCATTTTATCAAGTTGGCGCAAGCGCACTGTTTGTTTTTGCCATTTAACCGCTTCTTGGGCAGGAAATCCGGCAAAAGCACCCGCTTGTTTGATATCGTGCGTCACGCCCGTTTTTGCCGCAAAGTGACAGGAATCGACGGTACTAAGATGTCCAGCAAATCCGGCTTGCCCAGCAACGATATTGTGTTTACCGAGTTTGGTGGTCCCCGCGAACCCAACCTGACCGGCAATGGCACTACCCTCACCAATCTGCACATTGTGCGCAATGTGCACCAGATTATCGATAATGCAGTGATCTTCAATCACGGTATCTTCTAAAGCACCGCGATCGATACAACAATTATTGCCAATTGAAACGTGACGCCCAATTCGGACGCGCCCGACTTGCGGAATTCGAGACCAGCGTCCTTGATGAGGTGCCCAGCCAAAGCCCTCGCCACCAATCACCGTGCCGGATTCAATCCGAGTGAAATCACCAATCAGACAGTCACGATGAATGACAACCCCAGCACCGATCTTACAGCCTTGGCCAACTTGCACGCCTTCTTCTAAGATCGCGCCAGCTTGAATCCAGCATCCCTGACCCAGCACTACGCCAGATTTAATCACTGCATTGGCCTCAATACAAAGACCATTTGGCAGAATAACGTCTTCTGCCAAACTGGCACTTGCCGCAATGGTATAAGCGGAGGGTAAATCGGGATAGAGTGCTTGTGCGCAGAGTGAATAGACATAGTAAGGCGCATCAACCGCCACACAAGCAACCGGACACAACGCCTGATGCTCGGGTTTTAGAATGACCAAACCCGCATGGGTCTGTTCGAGTGCAGGCAAATATTGGGAGGCGTTCAGGAAACTCAAAGCATTCGGTTCAGCCAGTGCAAGGCTCGCCGCACAGGTCAACTCACCGTTTGAATCACCCTTAAACTGATATGAAATGGAATGCTCATCGAGCAGGGAAAGCAAGGAGTCGATGCGCACAAGCAACCACCTTTCTCAGATTACTTGTTAAAATCAGAACGTTTCTTGTTCGATTCGGTCTTGAGATAGTCCAACACATCTTTGGTCACATCAATACGACTGTTGGTGTAAGCAATTCCTTCATACATAATCAAATCAAAACCTTGCTTTTCACCGATGGTTTTAATGGCTTCATTAACCAAATTTTGGATTTTGGCCAACTCTTCATTGCGGCGTAAGTTGATTAACTCCTGCACATCATTGCGACGACGCTGAATTTCTCGCGTCATCATCGTCAATTCACGTTCTTTGGTCGCCAATTGAGCGTTACTCATCACCGTTTTGTTTTTTTCGTAATTACTCTGTTCGCTTTCCAGTTTTTTGGCTAAATCTTTGAGTTCTTGCTGCTCTTTAACAAACTCTTTTTTCAACTTTTCAGATGCCAACTCAGCTTGTGGTGCCTGTTCAAGCAACAATGCAACGTTGACAACGCCAAGTTTCACTGGCTTATCTTCCGCCGCATGCGCCTGACTAAAAAGCGTAACCAAAGTAAACGCGCTAATATGTAAAAAAGATTTCAACATGAATCCGTCCCACTCAAAATAATCTGAAAATTCTACCTTAAATAGCCCGAGGCTGGTAAGGATAATTTCCTCAAGCCTGCACAGGGAAAGCCAGCAAGACGAGAGTTACCGCTTGACCACAACTTAAAAAGCGGTTCCGAGCGTAAACTGGAAGCTCTGAGTTTCGTCCCCTTCTTGGTCATTCAAGGGTTGTGCCACGCTAAAGGTTAGCGGACCAACTGGCGTAATCCATGAGTACCCAATCCCCACCGAAGCGCGAAGCTCTGCCGTTTCCACTTGGTCAATTCCATCGAAAACATAACCGGCATCAAAGAACCAAGAGATACGTTGATTGCTCGAGTCCTCGATGAAAGGCGTCGGCGAAATAATCTCAATCGAACCCAATACACGCGTATTGCCGCCCTTAGGACGATCACTGCCATCCGTAGCAAGATCATAGCGCATCCCAAGCGAGTTGGATTCATAGCCACGCACCGTGCCAATCCCACCAGCATAAAAATTCTCATAGAAAGGTAAACGATCAATATCACCATAACCATCGCCATAAGCAAACCCGCCTTTAAAATGCAAAGAGAGGTTTTGAGTCATCGGAAGATAGAGATTGTCTTCAGCAAAAACCTTATAGAAAGGCGCATCAGAGGTACCTGGAATCACGGCTTCAAGCGATACGGAAGTTTTACGGCCTTTGCTTGGGAAATAGAAACTGTTGGTGCTGTTATGCGTCCACGCAAGGGTTGCCTGCACCGAATTGGTTTTATCGCCAAATTCGTTAATGTAATCGAAACAGAAAGCAAAGTTCTGATTACAAACCAGCTCTTGCGAGTCCACTTTCACCCCATAACGCAGGCTGTTATTTTCATCTATCGGATAGCCCAGATTGGCGCTGATACCATAATTATTGGTGGTAAAGTCTGCGATATCCAACTCTTCAGCATCAATTTCACGATAATAAAGACCCAAGCCTAAACTGACGCCATCTGGGGTGAAATAAGGATTGGTCACACTGATATCGGCGGTTTTGCGTGCGGCACTGGTGGCTACCTGCAAATCAAGTTTGTTCCCACTGCCGATAAAATTTCGCTCGGAAAGCCCAAGGTTAAAACTCGCACCGTCTACTTGCGAATAACCGATACCCGCGGTAAAAGAACCTGTCGCTTGTTCTTCAATTTTGACCACTAAATCAACCTGATCATCAGAAACACGCTTGGTTTCAACCGCACTGCTTTTGAAAAACCCTAAGCGATCTAAACGACTTTGCGATTGGCGAACTAATTTCAAGGAGTAAGGCGCGCTTTCCAGCTGACGCAACTCCCGCCGAATGACATGGTCGCGGGAGCGTGTATTACCTTCAAATTCAACAAATCGGATATAGACACGATTTTTCGGCTCGACTTTAAAGGTAACTGACATGGTTTTATCTTGCGGATTAATGACGGTGTCCGGCGTCACTTCGGCAAAGGCATAGCCTTCCTCACTCAATCTTTCGCGCACTGCATTAACCGCGGCAATAATCTTACTGCGTGAAAAAACATCGCCCACCTTCACATCGGTCAGGGCATTAATTTCGGACTCAGTAAGAATGGTTTCACCGGTAAACTTCACCTCATTGAGCGTGAAGCGGTCGCCCTCTTGCATATTGATGGTAGTAAAAACTCGGGTTTTATCCACCGACAAGCTGACTTGCGTTGAACTTATCTGAAACTGGGCATATCCACGATCCAGATAATAAGAACGAATTTTCTCTAGATCAGCTTC
>JAFGXP010000005.1 GCA_016936535.1 Thiotrichales bacterium
CATACAATTTGGAGCGGTAGTTCAGTTGGTTAGAATACCTGCCTGTCACGCAGGGGGTCGCGGGTTCGAGCCCCGTCCGCTCCGCCAACTTCCTTAGTTTCTTCTCTCAATCTTTCTCTCTATTGTCTTTTCAATAATGCGTTGATTTCATATTTGAATTTTGTCAACTTTGTTATGAGTTTGCATCTTTCTGTTTTAAAGTTTGAAGGCTAGAAAACAGCTACATTCCTTTTCAACTTCCATTGCATGAATTTCGTTAAAATTTTGGTATCAGTTTCTTCCTGTTAATATCTGCATGAGCTTGGTTTAAAGCATAAAAAACCGCCTGAAATTGGCGGTTTTTGGTTTTTGTTTGAGATGGATCAGGTTGAGGCGGTAATGTTGTAGCCGCCGTCCACGTAAGTAATCTCGCCGGTGATTCCCGATGCTAAATCGGAACATAAAAATGCGGCAGTATTGCCAACTTCTTCAATGGTAACATTGCGTCGTAAAGGTGTGGCGGCCGCGGCCTTGTCGAGCATGGTGCGGAAATCTTTAATTCCTGCTGCAGCGAGGGTACGAATCGGTCCAGCTGAAACCGCATTCACTCGGATGCCTTCTTGTCCAAGATCTGCCGCAAGATAGCGTACTGTTGCTTCTAATGATGCCTTTGCGATGCCCATTACATTGTAGTTGGGGACAGCGCGCTCTGCACCCAGGTAGGAGACAGTCAAAACAGAACCCTGTTTGGTTTTTAAGAGTGTGTGCGCCGCTTTGGTACAAGCCGTAAGACTGTATGCCGAGATATCATGCGCAATTTTGAAGCCTTCACGGGTTGAGGCATCAATCATGCGGCCTTCGAGTTCTTCGCGTGGGGCAAAAGCCACTGAATGCACGAGAATGTCTAAACCATCCCATTGCTGTTCCAGTTGTGCAAAAAGGGTACTGATTTGTTGGTCATCGGCAACATCCAATGGCAATACAATTGAACAGCCCAGTTCTTCAGCTATTTTTTCAACGCGGCTTTGCAGCTTTTCACTTTGATAAGTCAATGCGATTTCTGCACCTTGTTCGTGCATTTGTTTAGCGATGCCGTAGGCAATGGATTTGTTATTTGCTACGCCAATAATTAAAGCCTTTTTTCCGGAAAGGAATCCCATACTGATCTCCAATGGTTTTTTCGGATATTTTAGAAATGAATGGACTCTGAAGCCCTAGGTCGAAATCCAATTAACGGGCATTATAACGCCAAATTATTGGTTATAATGCCTAAGTTCCATTGGTTAAGCATCGCGAGAAATGCTCGTTAAAACGGCTCAACGTCTGGCTTTGACCATTTTTTTGCCCCAGAAACCGATTCAATAAGGATGTGAGTGGTTTGACTATGCAGTGGTTGCAAATGACGAGATTTATCATTTATCCGGTGCGGCAAGTGCACGCACAAAATGCTTTGATTAAATCCTTTTTTTCGCTTTCGCGCCGCGTGCTTTACTCGATTTTATGGGCTCTCTCCTTTAGTGGCTCACTGTATGCCAGTTGGAACAACCCATATCCAGCGGAATCGTCTTCCAAGAAAACGCTCTACAGCACTTTCAGCTCGCCTCCTAAGCACCTTGATCCAGTCGTTTCTTATAATGCCAATGAGTGGGCGTTTCTTGGACAAATTTATGAACCTCCCTTGCAATATCACTATTTCAAGCAACCCTACACGCTGGAACCCTTAACCTTAAAGAAAATGCCGGATGTTCGGTACTTTGATAACGAAAATCAACCGCTTCTCAACGAAAACGCAGCGGAAATCGCGGCCTTTACCGAATACCATTTTTATCTACGCGAGGATGTGCGTTATCAACCTCATCCCGCATTTGTAAAGCAGGGCTCAGATTATGCCTATCATCAACTTAGCTCCGCGCAGTTAAAGCAGATTGAGTCGATAAACGATTTTGAACAAACGAGCAGTCGCACTCTACAAGCCGAAGATTACGTTTATGCGATTAAACGGATGGCGCTACGCCAGAATCACTCTCCTATTTTAGATACCATGCAGCAATACATTGTTGGTTTATCGGTGTTTTCTAACCAGGTTTCCGAGCGTTTTCAGCAGCAGTTAGACCAAAGCGGGGCGAAAGCTCAAAGCACTTTTTTTGATTTAAATGCCTTTTCGATTGAAGGGGTAAAAGTGCATGACACGGGTCATTTCAGCATCCGCATTCAAGGGGTGTATCCGCAATTTCTGTACTGGTTAAGTATGAACTTTTTTGCCCCAATTCCTTGGGAGGCCGAGCGCTTTTACAAGCAACCTGGGTTAGTGGAGAAAAATATTACGTTAGATACCACGCCGATTGGTACGGGTCCTTTCTATTTAGCGGAAAATAATCCAAATCAAATCATGCGCTTGCGTAAAAATCCAAACTTTAGACTTGAGCTTTATCCCAATGATGGACTGCCGGAAACGGCTCCGGTAACCCTGCTTAAGGATGCCGGGCAATCTCTGCCTTTGATTGACGAAGCGATTTACACTCTGGAAAAGGAGAGCGTGCCTTTATGGAACAAGTTTCTGCAAGGGTATTACGATGCCAGTGGAGTCAGTTCGGATAGTTTTGATCAAGCGGTGAGCGTTTCTCACGCAGGAGATTTGTCCTTAACCGAACAGATGCGAGCAAAAGACATTCGTTTCATTAACGCAATTCAGCCTACCATTTTTTATTTTGGATTTAATATGGCCGATCCGATTGTGGGCGGATATAGCATTGAACAACAGAAATTGCGCCAGGCAATTAGTATTGCGATTAATTATGAAGAATACATTTCTATTTTTCTCAATGGTCGAGGCTTGGCTGCGCAAGGTCCGATTCCTCCTGGAATTTTCGGTTTCAATGAGGAAGGAATAAATCCTTATATTTATCAAAGACATGGCGATCAAGTTGAACGTCAAACCCTAGAGCGAGCCAAAGCGCTTCTCGCCGAAGCCGGTTATCCACAGGGTAAAATGGCAGACGGCAGCCCTTTAAAGTTGCATTTTGATACCGCTGCAACTGGGCCTGATTCGCAATCCATGTTGAACTGGTATCGTAAGCAGTTTGCTAAATTAGGAATTGAATTAGTCATTCGCGCCACTGACTATAACCGTTTTCAAAGTAAGGTACGTGGTGCCAAGGTCCAGATGTTTTCCTGGGGATGGAATGCGGATTATCCCGATCCCGAAAACTTTTTGTTTTTATTGTATGGAGGCAATGCCACTATCAACACGGATGGCTCGGGTATCAATAGCGCTAATTACGATAATCCAGAATTTAACCGCTTGTTCGTGCAGATGAAGTCGATGCCTAATGGTGAAGAGCGACTTAAAGTCGTACAGCAAATGGTTGAAATTGCTCAAAAAGATGCGCCTTGGGCATGGGGATTTCACCCAAAATCTTTGTCGTTGTATCATGCATGGCTTGAAAATGTGTGGGCCAATCCTTTGGCAAATAACACTTTGAAATATCGCAATTTGGATGTGCAGCAACGTTTTGAAAAACAAGAAATTTGGAATCAACCCGTAATTTGGCCACTGGCTTTGCTGTTTGGTTTGCTGCTGTTGTCGATTTTGCCTTTACGTATGGCTTATAAAAAACGCCAACAAG
>JAFGXP010000039.1 GCA_016936535.1 Thiotrichales bacterium
GGCTACAAACAACCTGCAGTTGTCTTTGAAGAACTCAGGAAAGCAGCCTAATTGAGCGAGTGGTGCACTTGGTAGTTGAATTCGCGTTCAAATGGGATGGGCGAAATTACCCTATCCCTTCCTGGAATCAGGATCAGACACTCTCAAGCGCTTTTAAAGTTTCATGTGTTTGGTGTTATCAGAAGCTTGCCCGTCAGATTGGTGCTGGTAAATATGTGTTTCATCTGAGGCGGTCTGATTATGGTATTTTGCAGAGAGGTTTTAATGAATCTACGTTTTGGCTGGATGGTTCGCTCCAGATTAGCGCGCTGGAACAGGTAGATTTTCTACGGAAAGTCGTCAATCGCAAACTTCCTTTTAGCGAAAAGTCTTATGAGACATTAACCCAGATTATGCGGGTAAACAAAACGCCAGCTTATACCTTGTGGGCTAAGACAGGTTGGGCAACAAGGGTAAAACCACAAGTCGGATGGTATGTAGGCTATTTAGAAACATCTGATGATGTTTGGCTGTTTGCGCTCAACATGGAACTTGAAAATGCAAAAGATTTGCCTCTGCGTCAAGAGATATTGCTCGAGGCGCTTCGGTCGAAAGGTATCGTTGACTAATGCATAACAAGCGATTTGTTCGGACGCAAATTACAAGGGTGGTGCCCCTTGTCTGACCCCATTGGTCGAAAATCTGTGTTGATCGCTAAGGTTTGCGTTATGTGTATTTCATCCATAAACCATGAAAGGGGGTCTGATGGAGTATCTCGGTTCTTGTTTGTGTGGTGCCGTGAGCTTTGAGGTAAGGGGTGACTTCGATAGTTTTTACCTGTGTCATTGTCGGTATTGCCAAAAGAGTACAGGGTTGGCTCATGCGGCCAATCTATTTTCTCAGTCAGCTCAATTGGTTTGGCTGGCGGGTGCAGATGCTGTCACCACTTTTACGCTTTTAAACACTCGACATAGCAAGAGCTTTTGCAAGTTCTGTGGGTCGGCATTGCCAAATACTGAGGTTTCGGGCTTGCTTGTCGTTCCGGCAGGATGCTTGGACACTAGGGTTTCTATAGCGCCAACAGCGCATATTTTTACATCCTGTAAAGCTGCTTGGGATGAGCGGTTAGAGGAGGTTCCAACGTTTGAGGCGCTGCCAGGTTGAGCGGGCACCACATCATAGCAATCGAGTCTGACCCCATTGCTTCCATTGCTCGTTTTGATTAGTAGGTTGCACTTTTATGGTGCTTTGCTGAAAAAGAGGTGGGTTTTTTGTGATGCTTAGATTGGATTTTTTAAGTTAATTATTTGTAATTTAAGGTGTTTTTTAGTTATTGGCGCGTTGTTTGCATAGTTTTTATTGAACAAAACAATTAGAAATATCAGAGCAATGAGGCTCACTCCGCCGTTTGGCGGGGTGGGCCTTTTTTGTTTTTAGATTGGCCAAAAGAGAGGGTGATATGGCGCAGTGGGTTTTGGTCTGTCCGGTAACGGCTTTGGTAAAGGATGCGGGTGTGGCTGCGTTGGTAAAAGGGCAACAGATCGCTTTGTTTTATCTGGGAGGGGTGGTGTATGCCACCGGTAATCTGGATCCCATTCGACAATCTAATGTGATGTCGCGCGGGATGACCGGTGATTCAGAGGGTGAGCTTTTTGTGGCTTCCCCCTTGCATAAAGAGCGCTATAGCTTGACCACGGGTCAGTGTTTGGATAAGCAGGCGTATCGAATCGCCATTTACCCGAGCAGAATTGAGGCCGACCAAGTTTGGTTAGCGATTTAACGGGGGTTGAGTATGACCAGTGCAGTGCCAGTTCAATTACCCGCTTGCCAATCCGGTGCCGTGGGAGCCAGCGTGCAAACGACTTGCCCTTATTGTGGGGTAGGGTGTGGTATGAAAATTACCGTGCAAGACACGGCCAATCCCCGTGCAGTGAAGGTTCAAGTTCTGGGCGATACGGCGCATCCGGCAAACTTTGGTAAGTTATGTGTGAAAGGGTCTGCCGCAGGCGAAACGCTGGATTTTTCCGGACGGATGTTGGTACCACAGGTCAAGGGTAAGACCGTTTCTTGGGCGGAGGCGATTGCAACGGTGGCCGAGAAGTTTCTGCAGGTGATTGCCGAGCATGGTCCTGACGCGGTGGCGTTTTATGTTTCAGGTCAGTTTCTAACGGAAGATTATTACGTCGCAAATAAGTTAATGAAAGGCTTTATCGGCAGTGCCAATATCGACACGAATTCGCGTCTGTGTATGGCCTCGGCGGTGGTGGGTTATAAGCGGGCGTTTGGTGCGGATGCGGTACCGTGTTGCTATGAAGATCTTGAACTGGCGGATTTGATTTTGCTGATTGGTTCTAACACGGCGTGGGCGCATCCAATTGTTTATCAACGAATTGCCGCGGCGAAAAAACGCCGTCCAGAGATGAAAGTGGTGGTGGTTGATCCGCGTCTAACGGCAACTTGTGATCTGGCCGATTTGCATCTGCCGATTGCGCCGGGAACCGATGCAGTCTTAATGAATGGGGTTTTGGCGCATTTGGCTCAACAAAATGCGTTGGATGAGGATTTTATTGCCCAGCATACGCAAGGTTTTCAGGCGGCGTTAAACCATGCGCAAATTTTGCAAGGCGATGCCAATCGGGTTGCCGAAAGCTGCGGCCTGTCTTTGGCGGATTTGCAGCAATTTTATCAGTGGGTACAGGCTTCGCCAAAGATGGTTTCGCTCTATTCGCAAGGGGTTAATCAATCCAGCAGCGGCGTGGATAAATCCAATGCGATTATTAATTTGCATTTGGCAACTGGACGTATCGGCAAAGCAGGCATGGGGCCTTTCTCGATTACCGGACAACCGAATGCGATGGGTGGCCGTGAAGTGGGCGGTTTGGCGAATCAGCTGGCGGCGCACATGGATTTTAGCCAGCCTGAATCCATTGAGTTGGTACAACGGTTCTGGCAAGCGCCGAAAATGGCGCAGAAAAATGGCCTTAAAGCGGTTGAGATGTTTCAAGCGGTGGGCTCAGGCAAAATCAAAGCCATTTGGATTCTAAATACTAACCCCGTGGTGTCGATGCCGGATGCCGAAGCGGTACGCCAAGCGTTGCAAGCGTGCGAGATGGTCGTGGTATCCGATTGCATGCAGCATACCGACACCACCGAGGTAGCCGATGTGTTATTGCCGGCACTCACGTGGGGAGAAATTGACGGTACGGTGACCAACTCGGATCGCACCGTGTCACGGCAGCGTGCTTTTATGTCCGGCCCAGAAAATGCCAGAGCCGATTGGTGGATGCTGTGCGAAGTGGCCAAGTGCATGGGGTTTGATGGCTTTGATTATTCCAGTGTGGCGCAGATTTTTCGCGAGCACGCTGCTCTGTCTGGGTTTGAAAATAATGGCCAACGAGCCTTTGATCTTTCTGGATTGGCGCATTTGACCAACCTTGAATACCAAAATCTACAGCCGATGCAGTGGCCGGTGAATCGAGCTAATCCGCAGGGCACCCAACGCCTGTTTGCCGATGGCTGCTTCTATACGGCCTCCGGCAAAGCGCAGTTTATTGCCATTACGCCACAGTTTCCAAAACATCGTCCGGATGCGGACTTTCCGTTAGTGTTAAACACGGGGCGTTTTCGCGACCAGTGGCACACCATGACGCGAACGGGTAAGACCGCTAAGTTAATGGCGCACCGTGATGAAATTACCGTGGCAATGCACCCAAAAGATGCTGAAAAGTTTGGTTTGCAAGATCAGCAGCTAGTCGCTTTACAAGGTAAAGCGAGTCGTGATTATCGTTTGATTGCGCGTTTGGAAGTGACTTCGCAACAGGCGTCAGGGCAAGTGTTTGTCCCGATGCACTGGAACCGTCAGTTCGCCAGTGCCGGCAAGGTGGATGCGCTGATTCCAGCGGTGACCGACCCTTTATCAGGCCAGCCAGAGACGAAACACGCGGTAGTTAAGGTTGAGGCTTTTCACGCCCGGTGGCAGGGCGTTATTTTGAGTCGCCAAGTTTTGGATTTAACGGCTGCAGACTATTGGAGCCGAGTTACGGGCAAAGGCTTTCATCGTTATGAACTGGCGATAGAGGCTGGGTCAGGCAGCCCCTTAGATTCGCAAAAAGCGCTTGCGAGCTGGTTTGAAAGCTTGGGCGAGCCGGATGCAGAACGTCAGGTATTGCGTTACCAGCAAAGTGATCAGTTTCGTTTTGCCGTGCTTTCTGGCAACCGTCTGCAAGCCGTGGGCTTTATTGGTAAGACGCTGCCTGCCATTGAGCGCACCTGGTTAGGCGAACGGTTTGCTCAAGCGCTGGAACCTTTGCAGAGACGTTATCTTTTGGCTGGAAAAATGAGCGGTGCTCAGGATGCAGGCCCAATTCTTTGCAGTTGTTTTGAAGTGGGTCTTCATACCTTGCAAGAGGCGATTGTTCGTCAAGAACTCACGAGCCTTGAGGCAATTGGTCAAGCATTAAAAGCGGGTACCAATTGCGGCAGTTGTGTACCGGAATTAAAAGCCATTTTGGCCCAGAATTTACTGACGCCGAGCGCGGTGTGACCTCTTAAGAAGGAGACAGCAGTGGATTATTTACCGATTTTCCAGAAAATTCACAATCAGCCTTGTTTGATTGTTGGCGGCGGTACCGTCGCAGCGCGCAAGGCCGATCTTTTCATTAAGGCCGGCGCAAAGGTGACGGTAATTGCGCCAGCGTTAAAACAAGAGATGAAGCATCACCTGAGCCGGGGTTGGATTACTTGGGTGTGGGGCGAGTTTACGGAGGCTCTCATGCAAGAGGTGCCGCGTCCGTTGTTGGTGATTTCAGCCACCGACAATCAGGCGGTCAATCTGGCGGTGTATGCCTATTGCCAGCAAGTCGGCATTCCAGTAAATGTCGCCGATCAAACCGAGTATTGCGATTTTATTTTGCCGGGGATTGTTGAACGCGGCCCAATGACCATTGCGGTATCGACCGGAGGCCGCTCACCGGTACTGGCGCGTTTGATGAAATCTCGCCTGGAGACACAAATTCCACATGGTTTTGCTAAGGCGACTGAGTTGGTCGGGCAATATCGGCAAGCGGTAAAAGACAAAATTGCAGATCCGGAAGGGCGTAAACAGTTTTGGGAGACACTGCTCAATGGTGTGTTTTTGGATAAGGCGGTGCAGGGCGATGGCGCAGAAGCGGAGCAGATTTTACAAAACAAATTGGCTCTCGATTCGCAGGTGGAATATCAAGCGCAGGGTGAGGTTTATTTAATTGGCGCGGGTCCTGGCGATCCAGAGCTGATGACTTTTAAGGCGCTGCGTTTGTTGCAGCAAGCGGATGTGGTGGTTTATGACCGCTTGGTTGCCGATGAGATTGTTGATATGGCGCGTCGTGAAGCCGAGCGCATCTATGTTGGCAAGCGCGATCGTTGGCATCGCATGCCACAAACTAAAATTACCCAGTTGCTCTTAGCGTTGGCACAACAGGGCAAAAAGGTTGCTCGTTTGAAGGGCGGTGACCCCTATCTCTTTGGTCGCGGTGCCGAAGAGGTCGAACTTTTGGCTGAGCATGGTATTGCTTATCAAGTGGTGCCGGGTATTACGGCCGCTACCGGATGCGCGGCTTACGCCGACTTCCCTTTAACCCATCGCGATTATGCGCATTCGGTGGCGTTAGTGACTGGTCATGAGCAAGCTGGCGCGGAAGAAATCGACTACGCCCGTCTGGCAAACTCGGGCGACACCATGGTGTTTTACATGGGGCTTAAGAATGTCCAAAAAATTCAGCAAGGCTTAATGGCGCATGGCGTTTCGCCTTCCTTACCAGCGGCAATTATTGAAAACGGCACCCGTCCGAACCAGAAAGTTACAGTCACGACATTGGGTGAGTTAGCGCAAACCATTGCGCATTTGCAGATTCGTCCACCAGCCTTATTGGTGGTTGGTGAGGTGCTTAAGGTTCGGCAAAAAATCACTGAGCTCAAGCGGGCGGCCGCTCAAAAAAAACTGCCGGCTGAACTGAAGGTGGCGATATGAACCGGCTGGACGATGACCCGACGCTCGCGTTCAGTGCCTTTTTACGCATTTTGGGTAGGGGACCGAAAACGCGGCGTTCTCTGACTTCACAAGAAGCGGCGTTAGCGTTAAAACAGCTGCTGGCTGGGCAGGTAACCGATCGGCAACTTGGCGCATTTTTACTGCTGATGCGCGCTAATGGCGAATCAACGGCCGAATTACAAGGATTTTTAGGTGAGTTGCGTCGCCATTATGTTTTGCCCAACGAATTTGGTTCTGCGGTGGATTTAGACTGGCCGGCTTACGCTGGAAAATGGCGCTATCCTCCCTATTATCTATTGGCCATTAAGTTGTTGGCACAGCAGGGGTATCGTGTCCTGTTGCATGGCGACAGTGGACAGTTTCAAAACCGAGTCTATGCCAATGACTTACTAGCACCGTTGGATTTTACCCTAGCCGAAAGCCCGGCCGCTGCGCAGAATTTGCTGGCACGGAATCAATTAACCTACTTACCCTTGGCCAACTATGCCCCTGAATTGCGCGCTATTCTGCATTTAAAAGAAGAACTGGGTGTGCGAACTGTCTTTAACACCTTGGTGAAATTACTCAATCCGCTTGGCGCTCGGGCTTCGCTGCAGGGCATTTATCACAAGGGGGTGGAAAATCTTCATTATGCCGGAGCCCAGAGGATTCAAACCCCTGCGAATTTGGTGTTTAAAGGAGAAGGCGGTGAAGCGGAAATGCGGCCCGATGCCCTGAGCAAACTCTATCTGTCTCAGGCTAATGGCGAGTTATTGGAGGTGGTTGTGCCCGCCAAAATTCCTCGCCAACCGCGTCCGGATACTTGGCAGCATCAAGATTTGCTGGCTTTGTGGCAGGGGCAAAAAATCGATTTGTATGGTGAGCAAGCCGTCATGAGTACCGCAGCGGTAGGGCTCATGGTCATTGAGGTTTCTCGTACAAACGCTCTCTTAACGGCATCGGACTTACCTGCTCTGTACGAGCGTTCTTATCAAGTTGCCCGCCAGTTTTGGGATAAAAGGAGTGCGTGATGTTAATGCAAGCAAAACCACAACTGGATGACTTTGATTGGGTGTTTGCCGAGGTCATACAGCACGCTCATCCGATTGCCAAGCACGAAACCCTAGATTTACTTTGTGCAAAGGGTCGTACTCTGGCGCAGGAGATGGTTTCGGTCATCGATTTGCCCCGCTATCCTTTAAGTGCCATGGATGGTTTTGCGCTGAATATCGAGGATGAAAATGCGTTTCTCAAAATTTTGACTAGCCAGTTTGTAGGACAGCCAACCGTGGCTGAAATTACAGCAGGGCAATGCTGCAAAATAATGACCGGTGCGGTTATTCCAAAGGGATGTAATGCGGTGTTGCCGATTGAGTTTGCCAAACTGCAAACCCGAGCGGATGGCACTTATCTGCTGAATCCTAAAGGTGAAATCAGTGCCGGAAAAAACATCAAACCGATCGGAACGGATTTGCAATGTGGCCAGCGGCTGGCTGCTAAAGGCGCGCGGCTAAATGCTAAACTCATGGGTTTGTTGGCATCTGCAGGTATTGCGCAGGTTGCCGTGCTGAGTCAACCCAAAGTGGCTTTGGTCACCTTAGGAGATGAGCTAACCGATCCGAAACAGGCCTTGCCAGAAAATGCAATCTATAACGCAAATTGGCATTTGCTCGAAAGTCTGCTGCAAAACCAAGCGGTTGATTATGTTGGTCATTGTTGTATTCCTGATGATTTGGTTTCTCTGGAAAAGACCCTTTGCGCTCTGTCAAAACAAGCCGATTTGATTTTAACCGTGGGAGGCAGTTCACAAGGCGATAAAGATTTTATGCCGCAGGTTTTGCAAAATGCTCAATACAGCCGGCGTTATAAACTGAATATGCAACCTGCAAAACCGCTTTTGCACGGCAAACTGAATCAAGCGCAGATTTTGGCGTTACCGGGCAACCCGATTGCGGCGTTTTTGAGTTATCAACTTTTTGCGGTGCCGTTTTTACATAAGCTTTGTGGTTTACAACCGATTCCCGATTTTTCAACCGAGAGCGGCGAGACGGTGCATTTAACTCAGCCGATTAAGGCATCTCAGAAACTACGTTGGATTCCGGTGATTAAAAACGAGGATTATGTTGAGCCACTGCAAGTGATGTCTTCGCAGTTAGCCTTGTTGTGCCAAGCGGACGGATTTATCCGCGTCGAACCCGGCCGTGATTATGCCGTCGGCGCAAGCGTTCGCTATTGGATGGAACAATGATTGGGGTGGTGATTTTAGCCGGTGGTGAGGGCAAGCGCATGGGCGGGCAGGATAAAGGCTGGTGTGTGTATCAGGAGCAAGCTTTTATCGAATGGGTATTACAGGGCTTGCAAAAGCAAGCGCAAGCTCTGGATCGGCCGGTACAGATTGTGGTGAGTGCCAATCGAAATTTAGCGGCCTATCGGGCTTTTGGTTATCCGGTGATTAGGGATTTGCGGAAGGGGTTTACTGGCCCTTTGGCTGGAATTGAAGCGGCGCTCACTTATGGTCAGGCGCACAATATTCAGCAATGGATTAGCTGTCCGGTGGATTGTTTACAACCGCCAAGTGATTATTTGTTGCGGATGTTGAATGCGCCCAACTCTTTGGCTTTCTGGCGCACGCGCGAGGCCGAACATTATGCACACCTGCGGATTAGTCTTGAGGCGTTACCGGCTTTACAGCGGTATTTGTTGGCTCAGCGTTCGCTACAGGGTTTTCTAAAGCGCTATGATGCTTGTTCAATTTCAAGCTTGGAGACGAAGGAGTTGGGCCCACACTTCAATTGCAATTTTTTACGCGAACAGAGCGGCATTCTGTTTTGAGAAAACTGCATGAAAGTAAGGTCGGGGCAATGGAATTGTGCCGCCGTGTTTTGAATTTGAGCATGTTTACCGTTTAATCGCTTTGAGCCATTTCCACAGATTAAACAGGCTGGAGAGCGAGGCGGCAACGTAGGTCAGGGCGCAGGCGAGAAGAATTTTTTTGGCCTGCCGTTGGTCACTTGGGCTGAGATAATTTCCTTCTTTAAGCAGCGGTAAAGCCCGAGCAAAACTGGCATCAAATTCGACCGGCAAGGTACTCAGATGAATCAGTACCGGTACGCCCATGGCAATAAAACCGGCCGAAAAGGTAACCAATCCGACCATGGGTGTGTGAACCACAGCAATCAGAATCGGTGTGACTAAGAGCGCGCCACTGGCAAATTTCTGCATCAGCTGCGCCCGCTCCACCATTAGGGTACGTTGCTTGAGTGGGGCATAGTTTTGGTGGTCTTGCAAGGCGTGACCAAATTCATGGGCCACCGTGGTAATGGCTGTCAACGAATTGGAGTGGGCATTGGCTTGTGAGATTCGTACCGTTTTGCTCAGCGGATCATAGTGATCGCCTTGTTCAGTTTCTTCGATTTGAATCGGGAGCTGAAATTTTTCGCGTAAGTGTTCGGCAAACTGCATGCCGGTTCCGGGAATGTGTGGATGCGGTTTGCGGTGCTTGGCCAGAATCTGTTTGGTCCAAAGACTCGGTAGGGTGGTCAGGGCAAATAGGATGATAAAACCAATGATCAGAATGCCCACAGTGATCGTCCTCTTAAGAAAATGGCTTAACGACAGCGCGCTAAGGTCAAGTAACTGGCGTAGTTCAGTGCTTGAGTGTAAAAGTGGTTTTGGTCAATCTGAATGGGACCAAAATCGCAACCAAGTTGCGCGGTGCTGGAGGGTTCGGCGTCTTCGGCCATAACCCAATCAACCTGGGGATAAAGTAGTAAGTTTGGCGAGCTTTGCCAACCTTGATCTTTGGCTTGCGCCAAAATCGCTTGGCGCAGCGTGCTTAAATCCAATTGAATACCTTCTTGCCGCATCCAGCGTTGTAAGCCGCGCCACACATAACTGAGATCCGCTAGCGTCGCTGGGGCAGAGATGGGTTCGCCCTGCGGAGTGGCGTTCAGTGCTCGCGGGATTTCCAAGTTTCGGCTGTAGGAGAGCAGTGCGGTGGTTAATTCTTGCGCATAGTCGGCTGATTGAGCCAGATAAGGCGTTTGGGTTCTTTGCGTTTGTTGGCGTTGCCAACGATTGGCGGTGACCAGCGCTTGCAGCATTAATCCATTCCAACCAAACACCGCTTTGCTATCGACCGGCATGGGTGGATTGGATCGCGCTTTGCGAAGCAATGGACGAATTTGCCGCCAATTTGGCCAGTCGCTGCGAGGCAGATAGCCTAAATCAAAAGGGGGGGACGTTGGGAATCCAGGGCTTTTTTGCAATTGATTGAAATTTTTTTCGGATAACACTTGCTGCAATTGTTCACGATCAAACAGATAGCCGCCACCCTCGCGACCTTCATGGTCAACGGCCGATTGGCTGCCTAAATAAAGTTTAAGCGTTGGCGAGTAGAGTTGTGTTCTGAGATACGCAAGGGTTTGTTCGGCGGTTTGCGCAAAACCCTGATTGGGCCAACGTAAATCGGCCAATAGGTAGAGTTCGAGCAGTTGAGCATTGTCGTAGAGCATTTTTTCAAAATGGGGCGTTTGCCATTCCGGATCGACGGTATAGCGGTAAAAGCCGCCATACACGGGATCAAAAAGTGCTTCGCTCTGCATTTTTTGCAGCGTGAGTTTGAGCCATTCCGTTAAATCAGACGGCAGATCGGTTTGTTGCACGAGGCTTAAGAGAAGTGGCGTTTTTGGAAACTTATGGCTACCGGCCAAGCCGCCACTCAAGTCATCGATTTGCTCCGGTAGCTGTTGATAAAGTGCCTTTTTAAATTTCTGGATATCCCACTTTATAAGCTCTTGATTTTTAACGGGAATAGCGGTTTCAGCTAGGGCGATAAGTTGTGGACGATTTTCTTTCCACAACTTATCCACAGCGGTGAGTAACCGTTGTAAGCCCTCATTGGGTAAATAGGTAAAGGCTGCGAGCGGTAAGCCCTGCGGGGTCAGAATCAGATGTTGTGGCCAGCCTGCGGCGCCACGATAGGTTTTGGCAAAGGCAATCATCTGTTGGTCGAGTTGAGGGTTGAGTTCCCGATCCACCTTAATGCTGATAAAACGCTGGTTCAGTTGGTCCGCCGTTTGCGTATTTTGATAGACTTCTTGCTGCATAACATGGCACCAGTGGCATGAAAAATACCCGCTGGAAACCAAAATGAGTTTGTTATAACGCTGAGCTTGGCGTAAAGAGCTGGGTTGCCAGAGTAACCATTTCACTGGGTCATCGGCATGCATGGCCAGATATTGGCTGGGGTGTTGGTGAAGTTCGGAATCAAAATGGGCTTGGCTCGCAGCGGCAGGCGTCCAGACCAGCAGCAGCGTCCAGAATAGACGCCGCCATTCAAAATGCTTAGGGTTGATTGACCTTGCCATTGTTATCGGTTTTGTTCGAGGTTAATGGGGTTTCAGGCGCGTCTGGCTGTTTGCTTGATGCCTCGGAAGCGTTGTCGTTATGGCGCTTTTGATAATCCCGTTCCATTTTTTTCATTTCGGCATCAATCCGATCAAATTCGGCATCCCAATCAAGATCGTCATTTAATTGATCGGCATAACGGTCGTCATAAACCATGTCCGGTGCTTGGTTAGCGGGTACTGGGGCGGCTGTTGATGCAGCGGGCGCTACCGTGGCTGAGTTTTGGGTTGGTGTCGAACGATGAATGGTCGGTTCAGGCTCCGGTTCGTTGTCATCTTGGTCTTGATCAAGGCCGCGTTGTTTAAGCACATAGGCACCAATCAGTAAGCCCAGCTCAAACAAGAGCCACATCGGTACGGCTAATAAGGTTTGTGAAACCACGTCGGGTGGCGTTAATAACATCCCAATGACAAAGGCTCCCACAATAATGTAGGGGCGTGCGTGTTTGAGTTTATTCGGTTTGACCATGCCGGTTAAGATCAGCAAAACGGTAATGACGGGGACTTCAAATGCGAGACCAAAAGCAAAGAACATTTTGATGACGAAGTCGAGATAAGCGGCGATGTCGGTCGCAATGGTCACGCCTTCTGGCGCGGTGGTTGACAGGAAGCCAAAGACCAGCGGAAAAACCACGTAGTAAGCAAAGGCCCCGCCGGCATAAAACAAAAAAGAGCTGAAAAATAAAACTGGCGCAATCAGCTGCTTTTCGTGGCTGTAGAGAGCGGGGGCAATAAAACGCCAAATTTGATAAAGCAGAAACGGCATCGCGAGGTAAATCGCCAAGACAAAGCTTAATTTAAAGGGGGTCAAAAAAGGCGAGGCAACTGCCGTCGCAATCATGCTGGTATCGTCGGGCAGGTAGCGTGTCAGCGGCTCGGCGACATAGGTGTAAATTTCGTTGGCAAACGGAAACAAAATAAAGAAAAACACCAAAATGGCCAAGATGCCTCGGGTAAGGCTGGTCTTAAGGTCCAGCAGATGCTGAACCAAAGACATTTCTTTATCGTTAGGAGGTAGCGCCGATTCGCTCATAGAAGGTCTTAGCTTTTAGTAGAGTCAGTGGATGACGTTGGTGTAGGCGCGTTTGGCTTTGCCACCGTTGCCAAGGTGTCTGCGTGATGCGTTTGCTCCGGGGCTGGCTCGGCGGGCTTAACTTGAGGGCTGGACGGAGCAGACGGGTTGGCTGAGGTTATCGAGGCACGGTTGGGGTCTGGCGCCACTGAGGTCGTCTCTGCGCTGCCAGCGACCTGAGGTTGACTGGGCGCACGACTAAACTGGCTGCCACCTTCGCTGCTATTGCCAAATGGTCGTTGGAAATCGGCTAGGTTAAATTCTTCAAGACGAGAGGGGTCCACGCCAACTTTCATGCTTTCTTGCAAATCATTCTGCAAGTTGTCCAGCTTTTGTTTTTCCGCTTCAAGGTTGACCGATTGTTTGAAGTCGTTCAGGGTTTCTTGAATTTGGCTGTCTTGTTTTACCGAATCAATAAAGCGTCGGGTTTTGCCCATAAAGCTGCCAAGCTTGCGTGCCACTTCTGGCATGCGCTCGGGGCCAATGACAATCAGCGCGATGATTAAAATCATCATGAGTTCAAGAAAACCGATATCAAACATAGTCGATGTGACCTACCTTATGGATTGAGCCAGGGCGAACCAATGGGCAGAACTTAAACCTTGTCTTTTTTCTCTTCGGTTTTCTTTTCTTCTGCCGCTACGGTAAAGACATTGTTCGACGGTGCTGCGTTGCCTTCTACCTTGTTTGCTTCTAACGCCTGAGTGGTTTGTGCACTTGGGTTCGCATTGTTTTGTGCTTGCGCAGCTTCTTCGGCTTTTTTCTCTTCATCGCTCATGGCGTTCTTGAAGCCCTTAATTGTAGCACCTAAATCACTGCCAACGTTACGCAGGCGTTTTGCGCCAAATAACACCAATACGATGGCAAGAATAATCAGTAACTGCCAAATGCTAATTCCCATGGTAATTCACTCCGTTGTTGTCTGTTTTGCCTTGAACACCGTCTGCCAATGCCGAAGGTGTAAATTTCAGTGGTCGCTAATAATATCAAAATCGCCTAGGCAATGGCACAAAAAAAACTTATATGTCAAGCCGTGGCGTTTGCGGGTAAATGATTAATTGCCCAGTAGGTGAATGTGGACGTGAAACACCTCTTGTCCGCCAGAAACGCCGGTATTAATTTGTGTTTTAAACCCGTCCAGGCCTTGTGCATTGGCGATTTGTGGGAGCAGCAGCATCATGTGTCCCATTAAGTCCCGATCTTCTGGGGTTAAATCAAAGAGGGTTGCTATTGGTTTTTTGGGAATGACCAGCAAATGGACGCGCGCCTTGGGGTTAATGTCGTGAATGACAATACAACGATCGTCTTCATACACAATTTTGGCGGGAATTTCTCGGTCGATAATGCGGCTAAAAATAGATTTTTCTTGATTCATGGAGGGGTCCTTCCTGTAAATCAGTGACATCGTTTGCGAGGTTTACTCGCCACGACCGGCTTTTTCATCGTGGCCGGATAGGCCAAAACGTTTTTGGAGTTCACTCATAATAGCATCAGATGAAATGCCTTTATGCGCCAATAAAACTAAGCTATGAAACCACAGGTCAGTGACTTCGTATATTAGGTGCTCTTTGTCTTTGGCGGCGTCGGAGTGGTCGTGGTCTTTGGCGGCCATCGCCACTTCTAGGGCTTCTTCTTGCACTTTTTTGAGAATTTTTTCCGTGCCTTTGGCGTAAAGGCTGGCAACATAAGAATTTTCTGCTGATTCTGATTTGCGTGCTTCAAGCACCGCATCCAATTGTTGTAAAACGGTTTTATCCATGAGGCTTGTCCAACGGTTTTTTGAACCACAGAGTGACACAGAAAAAGCGGTTTTTCTATTTTTTAAGACGCTATGTCTTTGTGTTTCTGTGTTCAAGGGGTTATAAGCGAACTTCGATGTTTTGTTCGGCCATGGCCTGCTTGGCTTCTTGCACCGTGTGCTGTCCAAAATGGAAAATCGACGCCGCCAAGACCGCTTCGGCACCCCCTTCTTTGACGCCGTCAACCAAGTGTTGCAAATTGCCGACGCCGCCCGAGGCGATGACGGGGATTTTGACGCGTGAAGTAATCTCTTTCATTAACGCATTGTCAAAGCCGCTTTTGGTGCCGTCTTTGTCCATCGAGGTGACTAAGAGCTCGCCGGCTCCGAGGCTTTCCATTTTTAGCGCCCATTCGATGGCGTCAATTCCGGTCTCTTTGCGCCCGCCGTGGGTAAAAATTTCCCAGCGGTTGGGCTCGCCCTCGGCGGAGACTTTTTTGGCATCAATCGCCACTACGATGCATTGTGAACCGAAGGCGTCACAGGCTTCTTTAACAAATTCGGGGTTATAAATCGCGGCCGAGTTAATCGACACCTTATCGGCTCCGGCATTGAGCATGGTGCGGATGTCTTCGACTTTGCGGATACCGCCGCCGACGGTGAGCGGAATGAACACTTGGCTGGCGACCTCTTCGACCATATGGATGGTGGTGCCGCGGCCTTCGTGTGTCGCGGAGATGTCGAGGAAAGTGATTTCGTCGGCACCTTGTTCGTCGTAGCGTTTGGCGACTTCCACCGGATTGCCGGCATCACGGATATCGACAAACTGTACGCCTTTTACCACGCGTCCGTTATCGACATCCAAGCAGGGAATAATGCGTTTTGCCAGACTCATTTTGATGATGCCTTTGCCGCGAGTTGGTCAGACAGCGTTTGCCCTTCTTTAAAATCTAGGGTGCCTTCGTAAATCGCACGGCCGGTAATAGCGCCGGTGACGCCGTCGGCTTCGATGCTCGCGAGGTTGCGAATATCGTCCAGATTGGTGATGCCGCCGGAAGCGATAATCGGAATGTTGACCGCTTTGGCCAGTGCCTGCGTGGCTTCGATATTCACGCCTTGCATCATGCCGTCGCGGCCGATGTCGGTGTAGATAATCGCTTCGACGCCGTCGTTTTCAAACTGTTTGGCCAGTGCTTTGACTTCGTAATCGGTGACTTCGGCCCAGCCGTTAATCGCAACCATGCCGTCTTTGGCATCCAAACCGACCATGATGTGTCCAGGGAAGGCTTTGCAGGCTTCGGCAACGAATTCTGGATTATGAACCGCTTTGGTGCCGATAATGCAGAAGCTGACGCCGGCATTGAGGTAGGCTTCGATGGTGGCTAAATCGCGAATGCCGCCGCCGATCTGAATTGGCAGGTCTGGATAGGCTTCGCGCACTTGGTAAACTGCTTTGTCGTTGACTGGCTTGCCATCGAAGGCACCATTAAGATCGACCATGTGCAGCCGACGCGCGCCCTGGTCAACCCAGCGTTTGGCCATGGCAACGATGTCGCCGGAGAAAACAGTGGCATCTTCCATCATGCCTTGGCGCAAGCGTACGCATTCGCCGTCTTTTAAATCAATTGCTGGAATGAGTAACATTTTCTAAACCTTTTTGAGTTGGGAACGCTCAGTGTCCGTTCCAAGACAAGAAATTTTTAAACAGTTGTAGGCCGTGTTCGGCTGATTTTTCTGGATGTGCTTGAATGGCAAACAGATTGTGGGTGCTCAATACCGCCGGAAATGTTTGTCCGTGGGTGGTTTCACCAAACAGCGTGCTGGGGTTTTCGGGTACAACGTAGTAACTGTGAACATAATAAAAGCGGCTGTCTTGTGGAATGGCATGCCACAGAGGATGGTCTTGGGTTTGATGGATTTGATTCCAGCCCATGTGCGGCATTTTCAGTTCTGGGTAGCTGCTTAAATCAAATTGAGTGACCTTGCCTGGAATGATGTTTAAGCAATCCACGCCGCCGTTTTCATCGGAGTGTGACATCAGCACTTGTAAGCCCATGCAGATTCCTAAAAACGGTTTTTCTTGCGCCGCGCGTTTGATTGGCTCAATCATGCCGGTGTTCTCCAGTGCCTGCATGCAAGCTCTGGCGGCCCCTTGTCCCGGGAAAATGACGGCATCCGCATTATGAATCACTTGTGGATCTTGGGTGACAATCACGCGGGTTTGCGCATCGGCCATGTGTTCGGCCGCTTTGGAAACCGAACGCAGATTGCCCATGCCGTAATCGACCACGGCCACCAGACGTTGATCCATTACAAGCTTCCTTTGGTTGAAGGCATTTTGCCGGCCATGCGTTCATCGGGGCTTAATGCCATGCGTAAAGCACGACCGAAAGCTTTAAAAATAGTTTCTGCTTGGTGATGGGCATTGATTCCTCGTAGATTGTCGATGTGCAAGGTCGCCTGAGCATGATTGACAAAACCTTGGAAAAACTCCATTACCAATTGGGTTTCAAAGGTGCCGATTTGTTCGCGGCTGAAGTTGCAATTAAAATGCAAACCTGGGCGACCAGAGAGGTCAATCACCACGCGAGAAAGGGCTTCATCCAATGGAACGTAGGCGTGTCCGTAGCGTGTTATGCCTTTTTTGTCGCCAACCGCTTTGGCGATCGCTTGCCCTAGGGTAATGCCAATGTCTTCCACGGTATGGTGGTCGTCAATATGCAAATCGCCGTTGGCTTTGATTGCCAAGTCAATCATGCCGTGGCGGGCAATTTGATCGAGCATGTGTTCAAAAAAGGGAACACCGGTTTCCAACTTCGCTTCGCCTTGGCCATCGAGGTTGATACGGATTTCAATTTGGGTTTCTAAGGTTTCACGCTGAATGGTTGCCGTGCGCATTGAGGTATCCTGAACAGTAAAAAATCGGCTTATCATACCGCAAAATGCTTTTTCCGTGAAAAAGCCCGTTGGGTTTGACTTAAAAAAGCGTGTCAATTGTCTTTGCCTTTGCGTGGAATGAGCAGAGGAAAATGCAGTATTAGAATTTTTTAATATGCTCTCATAAATTATTTTTAATGGGCAATAAAGGGTATGTTTTGGGATAATCTCGAAGTTTTTTGGAGGCGTCTAAAACACCGCTTCTGTAAGTTATTGAAAAGTATCGGTTTTGAGTGCCTGGCAGTTGACGTTAGATAATTTTCAATAGTCTTTAACTGTTCAGGTTCTGGCAGCGGAAGTTATAATTGCCTGCTATCGGACGTCTGCTCTTTTTGGCGCAGGCAATTTGTAATTTGGACAAAACTTTGACTAATTTAGGGGAATCCGACTCATGGATACGACAGCTAAGCCACAATACGATAATGGCGTAGTCAAGTATTTAACCGTAGCGGCAATCGTGTTTCTGGTGATTGGTACCTTTTTTGGTACTTTCGCTGCCTCACAGCTTGCTTGGCCTGCGTTAAATTTTGACATTGCCGAAATCACTTTCGCCCGTTTGCGTGTTATGCATACCAATACCGTTATTTTTGCCTTTGGCGGAATGACGTTGATGGCGACCGCTTTTTATACTGTACAACGCACCAATGGTGTCAAGCTTTGGAGTAATTCCATGGCTTGGTGGACCGCCATTCTTTTTACCATTGGTCTAATTTTAACGGTGATTTCAATTTCACTGGGGATGACCACGGCAAAAGAGTACCACGAGCAAGAATGGCCTTTGGCGATTGCGATTGCTTTGGTTTGGACTCTGTACACCTTTAACTTTGTGATGACGATTGCATCGCGTAATAAAGAAACCCATACCCACGTTTATGTATCGAACTGGTTCTTTATGGGGATGATGATTGCAATCACGTATCTTTACATTGTTAACGGTTTAGCGATTCCTGTCTCATGGTTCCGCTCTTACTCACTGTTTGCCGGTGTGCAAGATGCGATGATTCAATGGTGGTGGGGCCATAACGCGGTTGGTTTCTTTTTGACCGCTGGCTTCTTGGCGATTATGTATTACTTTGTGCCTAAACAGGCGCAACGCCCAATTTACTCTTATCGTTTGTCGGTCATTCACTTTTGGGGCTTGATGTTTGGTTATGTTTGGCTGGGTGCGCACCACTTGCAGTACACGGCACTTCCTGACTGGACCGGTTCACTCGGTGCAATGATTTCGTTAGCGATGATCATTCCATCATGGGGTGGGGCTTTGAACGGGATGTTGACGCTTTCAGGGGCCTGGGACCGTTTGCGTACTGATTACATTCTGCGTTTCTTGATTATCTCTTTAGCGTTCTATGCTATGTCGACCTTTGAAGGGCCGGTTATGGCAGCCAAAACCGTGAATGCGCTTTCTCATTACACTGACTGGACGATTGGTCACGTTCACTCCGGTGCTTTGGGTTGGGTTGCAATGGTGTCGATTGGTGCGCTTTACCACATGGTCATGAA
>JAFGXP010000040.1 GCA_016936535.1 Thiotrichales bacterium
TTCCAATTTTTTGCGACCGTGAGTGGTAGGCGCATCGAAAGCCGGCGCTGGGGCATTCAATTGAGGTAGGCCGCGTTGAGTTGCTGTGGTTACTTCCATTTTTACTTCCTTTTATTAAATTTGTTTATGTGGTCATTTGTTTCGTGAATAAGTATAAGAAACCAAGAAGGATAAATCTAATTTATTATTTGTAATGATTTGATAGTAATTAACTAAGGAAATACTGAGTCTGTCCAAAGGCTCTCACACAAAGCAAAGTTTTTCTCGGTCTTAATCTCAACCGGTTTGCGACCAGTAGCGTAAAAGGTTGTGGTAAAGCTCGGTCAGTTGCAGCACGTTTTCATCTTGCACCCGATCGTCGCGTTCACGGCGTAGGTTCTGAATGGTCTGATCCAATTGATTCAGTAAGCTACGCGCCTTACTATCGGCAATCAGACTTTGTACCCACATAAAACTGGCAATGCGCTGCCCTTCGGTTACCGGTAAAACTTGATGCAATGCGCCCGAATCATACAAAATCAAATCGCCAGCGGGCAGTTTGATTTCCTGTACGCCCATTCCGGTATCAATTTGCAACTCACCGCCAACATAGCTTTCAGGCGCATTCAAAAATAGGGTTGCCGAAAGGTCTGCACGAAGTTTTTCACCACTATAAGGGTTGGTTAAAAGTGCATTATCGACATGTGCACCGTAAAATCCGCCGTGTTGATAGAGGTTGAATTTAGGTGGATAAAAACGGTTTGGTAGGGCGCTGCTGATAAAGTCGGGATTAGCCAATAAACGTTGCTCAACCTGTTGACTCAAGCGTTTGGCAATCGGATCTTGATCGTCCAACTGTAAATTTTGTTTGACCTGTTTGGCCAGTGCGCCGGCTGTGGCGGCACCTTCTATCCAAGTGCCTTGCTGCAACTGGTTTCGCATCTCAGCGCACTCTTCGGCGCTCAAAACGTTATGAAGAATCTTAAACATGAGAAGGCTCCCAAAGTAAATGAGGCTGAATGGAATCAAGAGTGTCACAGCCGCATAAGGCCATGCACAGCTGCAGTTCTTCAGTGAGTAGCTTGAGTAGATGGGCGACACCCAGCGCGCCGGCAACGGCCAGCGCATAAATTTGTAAGCGCCCAATCAAGACCGCGTTTGCGCCATTGGCTAAAGCAACAAAAATATCTTGCCCGCTGTGTATACCGCTGTCCAATAGCAACAACATTTTATTGCCAACGGCTTGGCGAATGGCTGGCAAGGCACTGAGGCTGCTGGGAGCCTTGTCCAGACTGCGGCCGCCATGATTGGAGACAATCAACCCTTCCACGCCCATTTTCTGCAAGCGCACGGCTTGGTGTGGCGCAAGCACGCCTTTAATCCAAACTGGCAGGGCTTGTGCATGGCTGTACTCAACTAAGCGCTCAAGGATTTCCCAGTTCAGTGCGTGCGCCATAAACCCTTGAAAAATAACGCTTTGATTTGCTGCCAATTCAATAGGATTCACCGAGTAGGTTTGTAAATTCACCGGCGTTCCGCTCGGCAGAGAAAAGCCGAGGCGACGGGCTTGAAGGCTGACTTGTTGAATTGGCGCATCAACGGTAATCACCAGGCGCTGATAACCGGCTTGTTTGGCGCGGTGAATCAAATCCAGAGAATCCTCGAGCCGCGGCTGATGATAGAGTTGAAACGCTTTCCAACCTTGGGGTGCTGTTTCGGCCACGTCTTCTAGACCAAAACTCGATAAGGTGCTGAGCAGCATACCTTGTCGCATGGCTTCAGCCGCTTGGGCGCAGGCGAGCTCCCCGTGCGGATGCACCAGCCCTTGGTGCGCAACGGGTGCTAAGAAAATCGGCGCAGAAAAGCGCGTAGCGTCCAACTGCCAGTCACTGTGTCCATGGCGAATATTTTCTAAACTGTTGGGTTGAAGTTGTGCTTGAGCAAAAGCGGCTAAATTACGTTGCAGCGCTTGCTCTTGGCCACTTCCTCCGGAAAGATAAGCAAAAAGTCCAGGCTCCAGTTTGCTTTGCGCAAGCGCGACAAAGTCTTGCGCGCACAATACGTGGCCTTGGAGTTGGGCATAATCGGTAATCAAAAACGGCTCCAAAAAAGAGAACTCAGCGCAATTGAGATTGCGCTGAGTGAGGGAAGACTCGTTGCATCCTATTCGGATTAAAACTCGTAGTTTAAGGTTAGCTGAAGATTGCGTCCATCGCCTTTATAAGCAAAAGCACCGCCCCCACGATAAACGGCCAGATAGTGGTCTTTGTCAAAGACATTCCCTAGGTTCATTTGCAGATCTAAATCTTTGTTAATACGGTAGTTCGCAAAGAGGTCAAAAAGCGTGTAGCCCGGCAGAGTGTAAGCATCGGTCGCAGCGGTATCCGGTTGGCCCGCCGTCATTTTGCTGGAGTAGGTCATGCCGCCACCAAAAGCAAATTTGGGTGTCATTTGATAACGTAGTAAGCCATTGAATTTGTTGTCGGCAAAGTTGGCCAGTTTTTTGCCAATATTTGTCGGGTTATAAGAATCGGTAATTTCCGAATCCATCAGTGTCAAACCAATATGGCCGCTGAGCTTGCGGGTGAGATTACCTGCTAAGCCCAGTTCAATCCCGCGAACATCGCTGCCGCCGGTATTAGGGGTGCCCGCATTACTGTAATCTTGGCCACCAATCGCTTCCATCACATCCCGTTTAGAAATCTGGAACACCGCCGCTGTGGCCAGTAATTTGCCGTTATTGAGCTGCCACTTGGTTCCAAGCTCGTAGCTCAGAACGGTTTCGGGTTCAATGCTTTGTGCATCAATGAATCCGCCATAACCGCCGCTTGTGCCGACGTCGGATTCGCCGCCGTTAATATTTGCGGCACTGCCGATACTGGCGTAAATATTGCCGTTATCGGCAACCTTATAGACAAAACCGATATGACCATTCCACAGGCTGTCTGAGTAATCGTATTGATCAGAAGCGGTGACCAGTTTGAGGTCGAAACTGTCGTAGCGAATACCCGCGTGCAATGCCAGCTTATCGTTGATGTCGATGGTATCCATTAAGCCAACCGAGGTGGTTTTCATGCGCCAGTTCGAATGGAAGCTGTCGGCACCAATTTGTTTGCCGAGGACACTGCTCAGGTTATCGACAATGGCACCATTTTGGTCAATAAAGCACTTACCGTCCCGAACCGTTGAGCCTCGTACCGTTTTACAATTGCTGGCCCCTAAACTCGCCACGCTGGTATTTAAACGCGTTAAATCTTGATCTGAATATTCCAAGCCGACGACAAATTGATGTTTCATTCCGCCCAAGTTGGCATCAATAAAGGTGTTTAGGGTGTTGGCAAAGTATTCGACATCTTGTTTGGCGGCCTTGGATTTATCGACCGCTGTTTTGTAAGTACTGGTCACATTGCCCTGATCATCCACTACCGCGCCGGTAGCGCCCTGCACGCCAGTAACCACATAAGCGTTGGTGGTTGTGCCCGAGCGAGTCATGTTCTCAATTCGAACCTTATCGGTGAGTTGATAACCCAGTTTCAGTGTGGTGCTGTCCACCGTGGTATCAAAGAAGTCTTCATCTTGAGTGGCAGCTGGAAAAGCGTCATTGACTTTACCGGTAGCGGTATCTAAGTAAGAACCTAGATCCGGTTTGTCTTGAGCTTTTAAGTGATAGTGATCCAAGGTGACGTCGAGTTGGTCGGTCGGAGCCCAAAAAACAGAGCCTGCTAAACCTTCGCGTGATCGGTCTGCAGGGGCGCGGCCGGGCACTTCTTCGTAAGCATCCAGTACATTTAGGCGCAGTGCCGCTTCATCCGACAATAAGATATTGGAGTCTAAGCTGTAACGATGAAATTCATCGGTTCCTAAGCCGCCAGACAGTTTATTAAAGTCTCGTCCCAAGTTTGCTTGTTTGGTCACTGAGTTCACTGCGCCGCCGGTGGTACCACGTCCTGCAAAACTGGCACTTGGCCCCTTGGTAATTTCAACCTGCTCGGTTGCAAAACTCTCACGAGTGGTCATCCCTGGATCACGCATGCCATCAACAAAAACATCCGATCGAGCTTCGTGGCCACGAATAATGTAACGATCGCCAAACAGATTGCCGCCTTCGCCCGTTCCAATCGTAATCCCCGGTTGGGCTTGTAAAATATCGCGTAAATCGGTTTTGCCTGAATCTTTGAGCATCTCTTGTGTCAAAACCTGAATGGTCTGTGGCGTTTCGGCCAATGGTTTAAGACGGCGTGCATCGCCTGATTGATTGGCTTTATAAGGTGCTTCCTTTTCGGCATAGGGGTTATCACTTGCCTTCTGTCCTTCGACTTCAACGGTATTGAGCGTGGAGTTTGGCTTTTCATCGGCCCAAACAGGCGTAGCCGCTAAGCTAACCGCTAAGGTTAAGGCGTGTCCGGTTGCTTTGGTCAACGGACTTTTAACAAGGCGCTGTAAGCGCTGTTGAGCTTTGAGCTCAGTGCCGTGAACGGGGCCTTGTAGGCGATTGGAAAGAGGATGTGACATGAATAACAGCTCCTAAAGTTATGGAATGACCGATTTCAATCCCAAAATTTTCATGTGAGAGCAGGAGCAAAGAAAGGCTCAAAAAGCTCATCAATAAAATTAAAGTAATTGAAAATTGTTCGCATTATACTTCTGATGGATTTATTTTCAAGAGAATAACAATGATTCGTATTAAATTTTTAGGTGGGAAGATTTGCTTGACCAAAACGATCGAGTTCGTCCAGGCATCTTTTTGTAACAGCGAATGGTTTACAATAGCGCCACACGTTTTGACCTTGGCCACTTGGCCAAATTGCCTAAGGAGAATGCATGAGCGTTGAACCCACTCTGACCCATTTAGATGAAAAAGGCCAAGCGCGCATGGTCGATGTCAGTGCGAAAGCGCACACAGAGCGCGAAGCGCGGGCGATGGCAGTGATAAGAATGCAACCGCATACTTTGCAAATGATTGCCGAGGGAACGCATAAAAAAGGCGATGTACTGGCCACGGCGCGGATTGCTGGCATTATGGGTGCCAAACGCACACCGGATTTGATTCCAATGTGCCATCCGTTGCTGTTAACTTCGGTGAAAGTCGAATTGACCCCAAATTTCACTGACAGCTCAGTAGAGATTACCGCCATCTGTAAATTGGTTGGCCAAACTGGGGTTGAGATGGAAGCGCTGACAGCTGCTTCAACCGCAGCGCTTACCCTCTATGATATGTGTAAAGCGGTCGATAAAGGGATGGTGATTGAACAGTTGCAACTGCTGGAAAAAAAGGGCGGCAAGTCCGGCTATTGGCAGAGAACCGAAGATGCTTAGGCGTGAACAGCGCCAATGGACTCTGTCCTGTTTTTGTAAGCGTCATTGATTGGTTTTCGCGTTCGGAAGATTCGCGTTGGTTGAAAAAGCCTTTCGTGCTCGGATCTTTCGCTTGAGCGGTTTTGTTTAGGTAGGGTTTTACCCAATAAAAAAGGCCACGCAAATGGATTGCGTGGCCTTTTTGGTTTTTGTTAAGCACTGCTGTTGTCGCAACAGCAGGCCAAACAGTTACTTGCTAAAACGGCGCGGCGCGGCAGGCTTATCTTTGTTATTAAAGCTCGGCTTTTTACCAGCACCTGCGGTGGTGAGACGCTTACGAACAGCACCTGCTGTTTTCACTTCAGAAATTTGCAGCTGTTGGCCACAAACCCATGCTTTTTTCAAATCGCCCAAGGCATCTTTTGAAATGCTTGAGGGGAGATCGACCATGGAGTAGCTATCTTCAATCGTTAATTGACGGATGAATTCGCTATCAATTCCAGCTTCGTTTGCGATACAACCGACAATATTGCCCGGACGAACACCGTGAGTGCGGCCAACTTCCAAGCGGTAGCGGTTCATCCCTTCGTCTGGTGTGTCCGTTTGACGACGGCGAGGCGCGCGTTCGCTGTCGCGGCTATCCCGGCCTTCGCGTCCACTGCTGTCGCGACGTCCACGGCTTTCGCGTCCATCCCGTTCAAAATCACGGCCACGGCCACCATCTCGGTCATCGCGTTTTGAGACTTCACGCACGGGCTGCTCTTGAATAAAGAAAGGCACGTCGCCTTGCAACAAGCGCGCTAGAGCGGATGCGATTTCAGCGGCGGGGACATTTTGTTCGCGTTCAACCTGCTCAATCAAACCTTGGTAAAAGTTCAGATCATCCATTTGCAGCGCTTCGATAATGCGCGATTTAAAGCGATCCACACGGGTGCTGTTAATCATTTGCGCGGAAGGCAAGTGAATTTCATCAACTTTCTGATTGGTGGTTCGCTCAATTGAGCTCAGCAAGCGGCGTTCACGCGGCGTGACAAACAAAATCGCGGTACCTAAGCGGCCAGCGCGACCGGTACGGCCGATGCGGTGAACATAGGATTCGTTATCAGATGGAATGTCGTAGTTAACAACGTGGCTGACACGAGGTACATCCAGACCACGAGCAACAACATCGGTGGCAACGAGAATGTCCAGTTTGCCTTCTTTCAGTTGGTCAACAATTCGTTCACGTTGGTTTTGCGCAATGTCGCCGTTTAGCGCTGCAGCCGCATAGCCACGAGCTTCTAAACGCTCTGCCAGCTCAACGGTGGCGTTTTTGGTGCGTACGAAAATAATCATGCCATCTACTTGACTGGCTTCAGCTTCGAGAATGCGGGTTAAGGCATCCAATTTATGGCTGCCGCTGACCATCAAATACTTTTGGGTGATGGTGGTCGCCGTGGCCGTTTTTTGCTTAATGATGACTTCTGTCGGATTGTTCAGATAGTTACTGGCAATTCGATGAATTTCTTTAGGCATGGTGGCTGAGAACAGTGCAATTTGGCGGTTTTTTGGCGTATGTTCCAGAACCCACTCCACATCATCAATAAAGCCCATGCGCAACATTTCGTCGGCTTCGTCTAGAACCAGCAGTTTCAGTTGGTCCAGTTTTAAGGTGCCCTTACGCATATGATCCATAACACGGCCAGGGGTGCCGACAATCACATGTACACCACGCTTAAGCGCACGAATTTGTGAACCATAATCTGACCCACCATAAATCGGTAGAACATGGAAACCTTTCATGTGGTGTGCAAAAGTTTGGAAAGCCTCAGAAACCTGAATCGCCAATTCGCGAGTTGGGGCCAGTACTAAAATTTGTGGCTCTTTTTGGCTGATGTCAGCATTGCTTAAGGCGGGTAAAGCGAAAGCGGCCGTTTTACCGGTACCGGTTTGCGCCATACCTAAAATATCGCCACCTTTTAGCAGAGCGGGAATGGCTTGAGCTTGGATAGGGCTAGGGGTTTCATAACCGATTTCGGTAATGGCAGAAAGAATTTCGGGTTTAAGACCGAGGTCTTGAAAAGTGATGTCACTCATCGGGAGTCCTTATCTAAATAGATAGACTTTGCCCGGAATAAAACAGGGATGGCGGTCAAAAATAACGGACACCGCAAGACTCGTTTGTGTCGCATTTGGGGACAGCTAGAGCGCTATTCTGGGGCAAAATTGTGTTCATAAAACGAGCACCTTTGCTTCAAAACAGCATCGCATCAAACGAAGTCAGTGGCGTGGCAAACGGCTCTTACCTTTGGGCATTAATGAAGTCGCGCGGGCGCGCTTCGGAACGGGGGGGTCGGTTTGGTTTTGGCCAAACGGAATTTATCACCCTATTAATGCAAGCGGCGTATATTACTAAGTCTTTGAGCTAAAAGCAAATTAAGTTTGACTGGAATTGTTTTTTCTGTCTGATTGGGGTTTGGCCTTTCCGCTTTGCGCCGCCTTTCTTAAAGCACTGCGTTATAGTAATGGGATGCCATTTTAGGGAGCAAAATAATGACGTGGATGATTCTGTTTCTAGCCGGTTTGTTTGAAGTCGCTTGGGCGATTGGTTTGAAATACACCGATGGCTTTAGCAAACTATGGCCCAGCGTTTTTACCTTGGTCACTATGGTATTAAGCGTGGTTCTGTTGGGGTGGGCAATGAAGCACCTGCCCGTAGGTACGGCCTATGCGGTTTGGGTTGGGATTGGTGTCATCGGTACGGTGATTTTGGGCATTCTATTGTTTCAGGAATCTAGCGACCCTCTGCGTTTGCTTAGCGTTGCTCTGATTATTATTGGGATTATCGGCGTCAAGCTCAGCCACGCCGATTAGGGCAATGCAAGGCGCGGGTTCACACGGGCTGACGCGCCTTTCCACACTTCGGCACGGGCCTCTTTAGGGAGCCTCTAATTAAATTAGATTCATTTTTGATTTAATCAACGGTTCCTTAGCAGAGGCTCCTTAGCCTTCTCTCGGTTTATTTTTGAAAGCGCACCTCATCTCCTTCTTGTTCACTTGAGTGCGACAATTTGTCGCATTGTTATCACTGACATCCCTACCTAAAATCCGCGCAAATCGAAATATAAGAAAAAATCGGGCGGATAGAAGAATGCAACCAAAATCCTTTATTAAAAAAACTTTAGTTTCCTCTTTGTTGATGGCATTGGGTTTGCCGGCGGTTCAGGCACAAACCGAGTTGAACGCAGTTACGGTCACCTCTTCCACAATTGAAGATCGCTTTGAGTCGGATGCCGATATTCCGGCGAGCACGACCTTTATTAGCGGCGAAGTGGTTGAAGAGAAGCATGCGCAAAATTTAATTGAAGTCTTGCGCTCGATTCCAGGGATTACCGCTGACCTTGCCGGTGAAGGCGATGGCATCAAAATCAAAATCCGCGGGGTGGATAACCAGCGTTATATGGGCGAAAAA
>JAFGXP010000041.1 GCA_016936535.1 Thiotrichales bacterium
GCACCCGGCTTTAACGAACTCAAAAACTGGGTGTGGTGAGGCATAATGCCAACCTCACCGTCGGCAGCCTGTGCAAAAACCATTTCCGCCTTACCGGAGAAAATGGACCCTTCCGCACTTACAACATCTACTTGCATTGAGACTGCCATACTGTATTACCCTTTATATTTTTTCGCTTTCTCTAGAACTTCGTCAATGTCTCCAGCGTACATAAATGCTTGCTCAGGAACATCGTCTAACTCGCCAGAAGCGATCATCTTGAAGCCACGAATGGTTTCTTTCAACGGAACATAACGACCATCTTCACCCGTGAAAACTTTTGCTACGAAGTAGGGTTGAGAGAAGAAACGTTGCATCTTACGAGCACGCGCAACTAAGTTACGATCTTCTTCTGAAAGCTCATCCATACCTAGGATTGCGATGATGTCTTTTAGCTCTTTATAACGTTGTAGCGTTTTTTGAACGTTACGTGCTACGTCATAGTGCTCTTGACCAACGACTTGTGGGTCCAACTGACGTGAAGTTGAATCCAATGGGTCGATCGCAGGGTAGATACCTTGTTCCGCGATACCACGGTTAAGTACAACGGTCGCATCCAAGTGAGCAAACGTGGTTGCAGGAGCTGGGTCAGTCAAGTCATCCGCAGGTACATATACCGCTTGGATAGAGGTAATCGAACCCGTCTTAGTTGACGTGATACGCTCTTGCACCTGACCCATCTCTTCCGCTAGGTTAGGCTGGTAACCTACCGCAGACGGTAGACGACCTAGCAGTGCAGATACTTCTGTACCGGCCAGCGTATAACGGTAGATGTTATCTACGAAGAACAGAATATCGCGGCCTTCGTCACGGAAGTATTCAGCCATAGTTAGACCCGTCAACGCAACACGTAGACGGTTTCCTGGTGGCTCGTTCATCTGACCGTAAACCAACGCAACTTTATCCAGTACGCCTGACTCATCCATTTCATGGTAGAAGTCGTTACCTTCACGAGTACGCTCACCCACACCCGCGAATACGGAGTAACCTGAGTGCTCGATCGCGATGTTACGGATCAACTCCATCATGTTTACGGTTTTACCAACACCGGCACCACCGAACAGACCAACTTTACCACCCTTAGCAAAAGGTGCGATCAAGTCGATAACTTTTACGCCTGTCTCTAGAAGCTCTTGAGAAGCCGCAAGCTCATCAAACGCAGGAGCAGAACGATGAATACACATTTTCTGTTCTGCTTCGACTGGACCCGCCATATCAATGGCGTTACCCAAAACGTCAAAAATACGACCTAGTGTTGCTTTACCTACGGGTACAGAAATTGGCTCGCCAGTATTTGTAACCGCCATGCCACGTTTTAGACCATCGGAAGAACCCATCGCGATACCGCGAACGGCGTTGTCACCGATCTGCTGTTGAACTTCGATCGTCAGACCGGTTGCATCAACAATCAACGCGTCATAGATTCTTGGTAAATCAGCACCTTTGAACTCGACGTCGATAACGGCGCCGATAACCTGTACTATTTTTCCACTCATAATCTTTAACCTTTTATTGAAACTTTCAAACTTATACAGCTGCAGAGCCAGCAACGATTTCTGAAATTTCAGCTGTGATCGCAGCTTGACGCGCCTTGTTATAAGACAGCTTCAATTCTTTGATCATTTCGCCAGCGTTATCGGTTGCGTTCTTCATTGCCATCATACGAGCACCTTGCTCGCACGCTGCGTTCTCAACAACAGCACCAAAAACGGTCGCTTCAACATAACGGCGCATCAACAGATCTAAGGCTGTTTTCGCGTCTGGCTCGTAGAGATAATCCCAACGAGTGTTGTCATGTTTTTCTTCAGCTTCTAACGGAACCAATTTCGATACAGTTGGGTCTTGCGATACCGTGTTTACGAAGATATTTGAAGCAATATAAACTTCATCAATTTCGCCAGCATCGTATTTATCCAATACCACTTTGACTGAACCAACCAGATCCTCGATGTGAGGGGTATCGCCTAAGTCCGAAACGGAAGCCACAACCTTACCACCGTAAGAACGGAAGAAGGTTTTGGCTTTGTTACCGACAAGGGCTAATTCAACCTCGACACCCTGTTCTTGCCAAACTTTCATCTTTGGCAAGAGTCTGCGGAATAAGTTTGAGTTTAAACCACCACATAGACCTCGATCAGAAGAGATAACAAGTACGCCAACGCGTTTCACCTTGTCACGCGCCTGAGTATAAGGATGCTTATACTCAGGGTGCGCACCGGCAACGTGACCAATGACTCTCTTCACTTTTTCGACGTATGGTTTGGTCGCTTCCATGCGCTGTTGTGCTTTACGCATTTTCGACGCCGCCACCATTTCCATGGCTTTGGTGATTTTCTTGGTATTCGTTACGGACGCAATTTTGGCCCGTATTTCTTTACTACCGCCTGCCATGGCCTACTCCTTACTCTTAGTAAACGCCGTTTGCTTTGAACTCTTCAATGCCAGCTTTCAATTCAGCTGCAATGTCATCATTCCAAGCACCGCCATCATTGATCTTAGCCATAAGATCTGACTTAGCAGAGTTAAGGTGTGCATGCATTCCTGCTTCAAACGAGAGAACTTTTTCAACTTCAACATCGTCAAGGAAGCCTTGGTTTGCCGCATACAAAGAAGCAGCCATTTCAGCGATGGTTAGCGGAGCATATTGCTTCTGCTTCATCAGCTCGGTAACACGCTTACCACGTTCAAGTTGTGCTTTAGTTGCCGCGTCAAGGTCAGAAGCAAATTGCGCGAAGGCCGCCAATTCACGGTACTGAGCCAAGTCAAGACGCACACCACCGCCCAATTTCTTGATCGCTTTAGTCTGAGCCGCACCACCAACACGAGAGACCGATAGACCCGCGTTAACCGCAGGACGAATCCCTTGTGAGAACAATCCAGATTCAAGGAAAATCTGACCGTCAGTAATCGAAATTACGTTAGTTGGTACGAATGCAGAAACGTCACCTGCTTGGGTTTCAATAATTGGTAACGCGGTTAGAGAACCGGTTTTACCTTTTACTTCACCATTAGTGAAACGCTCAACGTAATCTTCGTTAACGCGCGCTGCACGCTCTAATAAGCGTGAGTGCAAATAGAAGATATCCCCAGGGAAAGCTTCACGTCCAGGTGGACGGCGTAGCAATAGAGAGATTTGACGGTAAGCTTGAGCTTGCTTGGTCAAGTCATCATAAATGATCAACGCGTCTTCACCACGGTCACGATAGTATTCGCCCATCGTACAGCCAGCATAAGCGGCTAGGTATTGAAGAGCGGCTGGATCCGAAGCATTTGCTGCAACAATAACGGTATTCGCCATTGCGCCAGTTTCTTCTAATTTACGACGTACGTTGTTAACGGTAGAGGCTTTTTGCCCCATCGCAACATAGATACATTTCACGCCAGTGTGCTTTTGTGAAATGATCGCATCAATTGCAATGGCGGTTTTACCCGTTTGACGGTCACCGATGATCAACTCACGCTGACCACGACCAACCGGAATCATAGAGTCAATCGACTTAATACCAGTCATCATCGGTTGATCAACCGATTTACGGTCGATAACACCTGGTGCGATGCGTTCGATAGGAGAAGTCACTTTGGTGTCAATCGGGCCTTTGCCATCGATTGGACGACCCAACGCATCCACTACACGACCCATCATTTCCGGACCTACCGGAACTTCTAGGATTCTGCCAGTACAAGTAACTTTTGCACCTTCAGAGATGTGTTTGTATTCGCCAAGAATAACCACACCGATCGAATCACGCTCAAGGTTAAGCGCCATACCAAAGGTTTTCTCGTCAAACTGAACCATCTCACCATACATGACATCCGACACACCGTGAACACGTGCGATACCATCAGCAATGCTAACCACGGTCCCTTCGCTGCCAGACTCAGCGGCACCATCAAAACCTTTAATACGGTCTTTGATCAGGCTGCTGATTTCAGAGGCATTCAATTGCATGTTTGTTCCTCTCCAAATTATTGGGCGATTGCTGCGCCAAGTTTGTTCAATTGCGTTTGCGCTGAGCCGTCAATAGCCCAGTCACCCACCTTAATCTTAATGCCGGCCACCAATGAAGCGTCAACTTCATAGGCAATTTCAACTTCAGCATCAAACTTAGCATTTAAAGCAGCACTTAATTTATTCTTCTGCTCATCCGTTACGTCAAAGGCTGAAATAACGGTCGCGCGGACGCGTTTTTCATCTTCGGCTCTTAGCACTTCGAACTGTTCAGCCACTTCGGCCAACGCGGCAAGACGCTTGTGCTCAGCCATGGCAGCCAACAGGTTTTTGCCTTGTGCAGACAAACCCTGCCCCATCACGGCCGCATAAACAGCAAGGGTCTCGTCTTTCGAACGGGAAGGATCGGCAAGAAACGCTTGCATCGCTGGGTCTTTGGTAATTGCCGCTAAATTTGTTAGCTGCTCTGACCAGCTTGCCAGTGCTTGCCCTTCTTTTGCTAGAGCGAAGACCGCTTCGGCGTAGGGTCTTGCAATTTTCATTAATTCTGCCATAGAGCTTCCCCAGATTAGATTTGTTTAACTAGGGCTTCTAGCATGTCGTTATGCGCTGCGGCATTCACTTCTTTGCCTAGAATCTTCTCTGCACCAGAGACCGCAATAGAAGCGACTTCTTTGCGCAGTTGCTCTCTTGCACGACTTACTTCTTGCTCGATTTCTGCTTGGGCGGCAGCTTTGATACGCTCTGCTTCTTCTGTCGCTTTCACTTTCGCGTCTTCGACAATCTCAGAACCACGCTTCTCAGCTTGGCTTAGAACGTTCTGAGCTTGAGCTTTAGCATCCTTAAGCACTTCTTTGGCTTTTTGTTCTGCTAGCTCTAACTCATGCTTACCTTTCTCAGCAGCAGAAAGACCATCAGCGATTTTTTTCTGACGATCTTCCATTAACTTCGAAAGCGGCCCCCACAGCACTTTGTTCACAAACCAGATCAATAGCACAAATGCAATAATCTGGATGAGAAGCGTTGCGTTAATACTCACAGTGGTTACCTCGCCATTCGTTAGTAATTAAAAATTAATTTCGATACAGTTTCTGCTCGGAATTAGGTACTTAATTAAGCACCTAGTGCAGCAGTCAATGCACCAACGAATGGGTTAGCGAATAGGAACCACATTGCAAACGCTAGGATGATGAATGGGAAAGATTCCATAAGACCCGCGAAGATGAACATGTTAGTCATTAGCGCAGGACGCATTTCTGGTTGACGAGCAATCCCTTCAAGAGTCTTAGAACAAATTAGACCCCAACCGATTGCTGAACCCAAACCAGCAGCAGCCAAAATTACACCTACACCAATAGCAGTTGCAGCGTAGATATCAGCGATCATAGTAGCAGTTACTTCCATCGATTTTCTCCAAAGTTTAAAGTTAGAAAGTTAGTAGTTAAAAAAGCTTTTTACTCAGGCAACCTAACGGCCACTCAAGTAGGTGCGCTTAAACCCTGTTTGATCGCTCTCTGACGAGAACGATCTGACTTCTTTATTGCTTAGCTAGGAATTAATGACCTTCGTCGTGTGCCATTCCCAAGTAAACAATTGTGAGCACCATAAAGATGAATGCCTGTAGTGTGATGACCAACAAGTGGAAGATCAACCAACCAAGGTCAAGGACAACTTGTAGTGGCGCCCAGAATAGGGCAGCGGCACCCACTGCGAGAGTTCCACCGATCAAAGCGATCAAGAGGAATACCAATTCCCCAGCGAACATGTTACCGAACAGACGCAGGGCAAGAGATAATGGCTTAGAAATTTCTTCAATAAAGGTCATCACAATGTTGACCGGAATGAAAAATTTTCCGAATGGGTGGAAAAGGAACATCTTGATGAAACCCCCCACCCCTTTAATTTTGATGTTGAAGTACAGAATCAACGCAAACACCGTTAAGGCCATCGCCAAGGTCGTGTTCAAGTCTGTTGTAGGGACCACTTTCAAATAGGCGTGTGAATCGCCAGTGATCATTTGGAACAACCAAGGAAGCAGATCCACAGGGATCAAATCCATAAAGTTCATCAACCACACCCAGATAAAGATGGTCAACGCCAAGGGTGCAATCAATGGATTGTGCCCAGGGAAGGCATCGCGAACGTTCGTGGCCACAAAGTCGAGAATCGATTCAACAAAGTTCTGAAAGCCACCCGGGGTCCCGGTTTCCAGCTGTTTGCCTAGACGCGCTGATACAAAAATAATCAACGCTCCAAGCAAAAAGCTGACAATAATCGTATCCATATTGAAGGTCCAAAAACCTTCGCCAATGGTGTTGTTGGTCAAGTGGTGTTGGATATACTCGACCGTTCCCATTTTTTCAGCACTCAAGGGTCTACTCCTTAGTCAGTCAAACGTCTTTTCCCTTTCAGGTTGAAAAGTTGCCCAATTTGCATCAACACAAAGGTGATGATGACTGGGAAAGCTTCGCTCTGATCGAGATAAGACAGCCCTAAAACAAAAAACACAGCTAGCAGAATAAATCTGATCACTGCACTCATATATAAAATCAATATGCCTGCTTTGGGATCTTCAGCAGCGCGCCGATTTGCTCTTGCAAACGTAAATTGCAACATGAAAATATTGAGCAAACCGATAAAAAAACCGTAGGAAGGACCAGCAAGATGGCCTTGAGTTGCATAGAAAGCCACCGCAATCAGACCAATCAAGCCTTGAATTTTGTAAGCCGTGTCCACTTTAATCATTTTTGTTCTCGGGGACGACTCGATCTAGGCGCTGCGTTAGCCTAATGACTTTTTGCATACCACCAATAAAGCCTAAGAGCGCACAAGCCAACATTAAAATAGGCCGAGTATCGAAGAGTTCGTCTAAAAAATAGCCGACAATAAACCCAGCAATCAGCATGGAAGTAAAAATAGAACCGGCGCTGAGCAATAGGTAGTTCGCCGCAGGCCCAGGAGGCGCCATTTTTTGGCCGTTCTCTGGGGGGGTCGGATGTTCGCTCATTTTTTACTCTCGTAGATTTTGCGCAATGATGTTCGGCTAATTCGACCTAAACGGGGCCACATGATAATGTTTTATCTAGGCAAAAGCTAGCCGTATAAGGCTGATTTTTAAGCTTTTTTGGCCAACCTCGTTCAAGGTTTGCTACTTACTTCTGTAAGCTTTGACGCAGACTCCACCATCAATAGTTAGGGGAATCATAAAAAAATACAATATGTAGTAATTAAATTTTATTTAGGTACTGCTCTTTCGCTACAAACAAAGTCTATTCGCTTAAGAGCGATCTTAGCCTTTTTCACCATCGGACTGACCCAGTAAAAGTGCTGTGAGTCGCTGCAACTCTTCCGCACTTTGGTAACGGATTTCAATTCTACCTTGACCGGTTTCATGGTGTCGAATCTGCACCGGCGCGGCCAGTCGTTGCGTCAGGCTTGCTTGTTGAGTTTGCACAGAAGCTAGAGCGGTTTTAGTCGGCTTTGCAGGTGTACTTTTCGGTGAACGAGGTACTAATACTTCTTGTGCCGCCTGCTCCATTTGCCGAACCGACCAGCTTTCAGTAATTGCTTGCTCAACCAATTTACGCTGAATCGGTTCCGGCATACTGATAACGGCCCGGGCATGGCCCATACTAATCTGACCTTGATGCAAGGCGTCTTGCACGGTTTGCGGAAGTTTTAACAGGCGCAATAAGTTGGAGACAGCCGAGCGCGAACAACCGACCGCTTCGGCTACTTCTTGCTGAGTAAGTTCAAACTCTTGCAACAGACGTTTCAGTCCGATGGCAGTTTCGATGGGATTCAAATCCTCACGCTGGATATTTTCAATCAGCGCCATTGCCAAGGTTGCTTGTCCGTCAGCCTGACGCACCACAACCGGAACGTGTTCAAGTCCTGCAAGCTGTGCCGCACGCCAACGGCGCTCACCGGCAATAATCTCATAGGTGTCATCGGCCAATGCTCGCACCACAATCGGCTGAACCACACCTTGTACTTTAATTGAGTCCGCTAGCTCTTGAAGGGGCTCAGGGGCAAATTGTTGACGTGGTTGATATTGGCCAGGTTTTAGTTGCGTTACCGCGAGCTTTTCAACTCGCATATCCGCGCTATTTTTTTCGGATTTTTGCTTTGCACCTAACATTGCACTGAGGCCCCGACTCCCCATACCGGAACGTTTTTTCACTTTGGCACCCCCTGCGGTTAAATTTGCGTTTTACGGATGATTTCGTTGGCCAAGGCAAAATACGCCATGGCCCCGGTTGAACTCATATCGTAATCAAAAATCGATTCACCATGACTGGGTGCCTCTGCCAAACGAACATTACGCGGGATAATCGTTTGCAAAACTTTCATGCCAAAATGGGTGACCAACTCGTTTGAAACGTCGTTCGCTAAATTATTTCGACGATCATGCATGGTACGCAAGAGTCCATCAATATGCAGCTTGGGGTTGAGATCGCTTTGCACCGTTTCAATCGTATCCATCAGCGCAGACAAACCTTCTAATGCAAAATATTCACATTGTACCGGCACCAAAATGCCATCTGCCGCCGCTAAGGCGTTGACCGTAAGCATATTCAAACTGGGGGCACAATCAATCACAATGGCATCGTAGGACTCTTTTACCGGTTTAAGGAGCGCCGTTAGGCATTGCGCACCTTGTTCTTGTTGCAACAGCTCGACTTCGGCGGCAGTTAAATCGCCATTGGCAGCCAATAAATCTAAACCAGCAACTTCCATTCTGGCGACGACTTCGGCAAAGCTTGCTTGCTGAACCAGTAGGTCATAAACGGTTTGTTCCGCCTTATCTTTATCAAAGCCAACCGCAACAGAAGCATTACCTTGTGGATCCAGGTCAATCAACAGCACTCTTTTTTGTAAACGCGCCAAGGCTGCAGCAAGATTAACGCTGGTAGTGGTCTTCCCCACTCCCCCTTTTTGATTGGCAATCGCAATGATTCTTCCCACAGAAAATCCTTTATTGGCTCACGATTGAGCAGATGATGCACCGGAACGCTTGTGCATTTGAATCAAACGACGCTGAGCATCCAAGCCCGGCACCTTAAGTTCGATAATCGTGTCGACTTCCACCCAAATGGGAAGATCTCGAAACTCTTCTGTTTCTTTTTGAGCTTTCATTGCCCACCAGTATCCAGCCGGATGCAATAAATCTTGCGTCCAAGTAACCATATCGTTTAGTGAAGCAAAAGCACGAGAAATAACACCGTCATAAAGCGGTTGCGGTCGATACTCCTCAACCCTTTGATGCAGCACTTTTGTATTGGTTAAGCCTAACTCGCCTTTTGCTTGAATCAGAAAACGGGTTTTTTTGCTGTTGCTGTCTAACAGATCAATGCGCTTATCAGGAAAGCAGATGGCCAGTGGAATCCCAGGCAAACCGCCTCCAGTGCCTACATCAATAAAAGTCTCGCCTCGGAGATGCGGCACCACAACCAAACTGTCCAGTAGATGTTTTACAAGCATCTCTTGAGGATCCCGAATGGCGGTTAGGTTATAGATCTGATTCCATTTATTGAGCAATCCCAAATAGTGCATTAACCGACTGACCTGTTCAGAAGTGAGGGAAAGTCCTAAGGTATCCAATCCCTGTTCAAGCTGGGGTTTCAAATTCAAGATTTCGGCTTCATTCATGCTGGACAGCCTTTTGTGAACGGTGCTTTTTAATCTCAATCAGCAAAATGGATATCGCAGCCGGAGTAATGCCCTGAATCCGTCCGGCCATGCCAAGGTTAGCTGGGCGATGATCGCGTAATTTTTGTTTTACCTCGTTAGAAAGGCCAGAAATTTTCTCAAGCGGTAAATCCTCTGGAATTTCCATCTGCTCGGAACGCTTAAGCTTTTCAATTTGCTCAGTTTGGCGTGCAATATAACCGGAATACTTAGCATCAATTTCAATCAGCTCAACCACTTGCGTATCTTGAACCGCTGGACCAAACACATCGAGTTCTGCCAAGGCATCATAAGAGACGTTTGGACGCTTTAGCAGATCGTAAAGGGTTTGCTCCTTACTCAGAGGCAATTGCATTAAGGCTTCAGCACGAGCGGCATCCTTATGTGTTGGATAAAGCCAAGTTTCCTTAAGACGTTGAATTTCTTGCTCGCGGCTTTCCATTTTCGCCTCAAACGCCGCCCAACGCGCATCATCGACCAGACCCATTTCACGAGCAATCGACGTTAAACGTTGGTCGGCATTATCTTCACGTAACATCAATCGGTATTCCGCTCGCGAGGTAAACATACGGTAAGGTTCGTTGGTGCCCATCGTAATCAAATCATCAACCAGTACCCCCAAATAGGCTTGATCGCGCGTTGGGTACCACTGCGTATTTTCTTGGGCGCGCCGCGCTGCGTTGATGCCGGCTAACATCCCTTGTGCGGCGGCCTCTTCGTACCCAGTCGTACCATTGATCTGTCCAGCAAAGAAAAGGCCGTTGATCGCACGAGTTTCGAGCGTTGGTTTAAGACCTCGTGGATCAAAAAAGTCGTATTCAATCGCATAACCAGGACGCATAATGTGTGCCTGCTCCAAACCGGACATTGAGCGGACAATTTGAATTTGCGTTGCAAAAGGTAAACTCGTAGAAATCCCATTGGGGTAAAGTTCTGTGGTGTTAAGCCCCTCTGGCTCGATAAATACTTGGTGTCGATCTTTGTCGGCAAAGCGCATGACCTTATCTTCAATCGACGGACAATAACGCGGGCCAACCGAATCAATCTCACCTTGCTCTGAGTACATCGGGGACTGATCCAACGAAGCCATAATCACATCATGTGTCTGTTGATTTGTATAAGTAATCCAACATGGCATCTGTTGCGGATGCATTGCACGATTGCCCATATAAGAAAACACAGGAGCAGGATCATCACCTGGCTGAATCTGCATTTTTGAAAAATCAACGGTTTTGGCATCAATTCGCGGTGGCGTTCCAGTTTTTAAACGTCCAACCGGTAAATTTAGCTCGCGCAATTTTGCGGCTAAGCGATTCGCCGGTTCATCCCCTGCACGACCACCTTCATAATTTTTTAAACCAATATGAATGCGTCCCGCCAGAAAGGTGCCGGCGGTTAAAACGACATTATGCGAAAAAAATTTCAAGCCCATTTTGGTGACCACGCCAGTAACCTGATCCCCTTCTACCAGCATGTCTTCAACCGGTTGTTGAAACAACGTCAAGTTAGGCTGATGTTGCAAACGTTTTAGAATGGCCGCCTTATACAAAAGACGGTCAGCTTGTGCTCGAGTTGCACGTACCGCTGGTCCTTTAGAGGCATTTAACGTACGAAATTGAATGCCTGCTTCGTCCGTAGCCAATGCCATTGCACCGCCCATGGCATCGACTTCTTTGACCAAATGCCCCTTACCAATGCCACCAATTGCGGGATTACAGGACATTTGCCCCAAGGTGTCGATATTATGTGTCAACAGCAAGGTTTTTTGTCCCATTCTTGCCGCCGCCAAGGCCGCTTCGGTTCCGGCATGACCCCCGCCGACTACAATCACATCATAATGTGCTAATGACCGTTCCATATCCTAAACCTTGCAATGCTCTACACTGCTAACACACTCAAAACACAAACTGCAAAGCCGCAAAATCCGCTTTACATTCAAAGAAAAATTAATCAGATATTTTAGCATAAGCATCAACACCCTGGATTTTTTGAAAAACCGTTTTTATTGGAAAACCCAGCGAGGCCATCATAGTCAACCTCTTGTGCCTGTTCTGCCCTTCCTAAAATGCAAAAGCCCATTCAATAATGGGCTTCTAATCCGCTTCAACGGCGTTCAACTGGGACTTTTCTAGACGCAACAGCAATCGCCAAAAGTATCGGAAATCTTAAAACGATTACCCTTTTGGATAAAGGGTTAACAAACACTCGACCTCATCACGACAACAACCTAGCTCAAATGCTAACTTCGCGAGTTGACTGGCACGTGGTTGTAACGACTGCATTGTCTCCCCTTTTTCTAGCGCTTCTTGCAACCAACTAGACAGCGTGGAAAGCTCCTTCATTTTGAACTCCATTTCTTCTGGCGCTAAACCTTCTTCGACCAACTTTTGTAAATTCAGATCGAAACGCTGCAGGGCTTCATTCGCACTAATATTGGTATCTTTAACGATATTTTTAAAATGACTCATTCGTTCAAACGTTCCTTAAGCGTAATAAAAAACACAAACGACAATACCCTTACTGACGTTGTGTACGTGAAATATCAAACTCATCCTCATAGTTAGAGCGATAGGGGTTAATATCTAAACCACCCCGTCTGACATAGCGTGCATAAACGGTTAATCTCTCTGGCGCACAATGCGACATAATATCCATGAAAATCCGTTCCACGCATTGTTCGTGAAACTCATTATGCTCACGGAAAGAAATTAAATACTTGAGCAACCCTTCTTCAACAATTCGCAGACCACGATAACGGATCACGACTGAACCCCAATCAGGCTGAGCGGTAACGAGACAATTCGACTTTAGCAAATGGCTGTTTAACGTTTCTTCCTCCACCCACTCATCCGAAGTAGTCAACAAATCAGGTGTAACTTGGTAATGATTCACTTCAATATCTAAATCATCTAGGTTAACACCGGGAAGCTCGCCTAAAAGCAACTCATGTCCTGCCAGCTTTTTAAATTCAACGGCGACTTCTTCTCCAGAGGCGGCAGAAAGATCTTTAATCATGGTTTGACGAACCGTTTCTTCAGAGTCAAAACGCGTACCATTAAAACTGTTTAAATACAGTTTAAAAGATTTCGATTCAATCAAATTTGGTGAGTCAACCTGAAACGCAAACTCGGCAATTCGTACCTCAGGCTTACCTTTAAGATTCAACCAAGAAACCTCATAGGCCGTCCAGATATCCAAACCGGTAAATGGTAAGGCAACGATTCCAAGCTCTGAGCGCTTCTCATGTCGCGGGATCGGAAACAATAAACAAGGGTCATATTGTGCACAATAGGGCGTGATTTTACCTAACAAACTCTTTTCTGCAGTCGACATTGCTTTAGCCACCTACATCAAAATTACGCAACGCGGAACGAAATGAATTTAACGGATTCAATAAAGCATCCGCCAAAATGATTCCATACCCCAGCCAATGAAAAAAACTGATCGTCTTATCCGGTGTTAAATAAAGATAAACCAGTAAAGCAGTGGCAATAATCACGGTGAAGATTGCCCAAAACAAATCCATAAAAAAACCAAAAGCAGAAATATCTACTGACTTCATCATCTCAACAAACAGAATAATGACCGCCATGGTAATAAAAACATAACCATACAGAGTGTTATCTAATGAGATATTTAACTGGTCAGCGGCAACCAAATAAAATAACACCAACAACATCCAGGGAAATTTAGAGATGGTTTTAATCAAACCACTTTCATTTTTCTTTGCTGCAATCATCGCACTCTCCGAAAATAAGGCACCAATCTAAAATAACACAATGCAGAAAACAAGAAATCCCTAGGAAATTTTTCAAACAAAAAAAAACCGCCAATTTAGGCGGTTTTTAGGATATAAGCTTGGCGATGACCTACTCTCACATGGGAACTCCCACACTACCATCGGCGCTGAGACGTTTCAC
>JAFGXP010000042.1 GCA_016936535.1 Thiotrichales bacterium
CTGTTAATCCGTGTGTCCCTGGTTCGAGCCCAGGTGGGGGAGCCAAATTTTAAACCCCAGTTTGATTCTTCAAACTGGGGTTTTTTGCTTTTTGCGCTCTGTACGCTTGCCAAGGTTGTACGGTTCTGTTAATTTCTTGTATCAATAAGTTATACAGAAGGCTGCAAGGGAGTTGTTGATGCGTTTTTTGCCTACAGAGTTCTCGGCGGCGACGGCTCCGACGGAAATCCGAGCGCTGGTTGCCCAGTTGAGTGGTTTATCTCCGGATGAGCCGATCAGTGTTTTGCCGGGTGGGCAGGAAGCTGCACAAGTGGCCTTGGCAAAAATTCAACCTCAGCTTTACCGCCATGACCGCAATTTTCTGGACGGTCATGTCACCCGATTATCCCCCTATGTTCGCCATGGTCTAGTGTCCCCACAACAGTTGATGCAACAGGCCTTGCAGGTTGCCGGAGTAGAAGCTGGAGAGCGTTTTATTCAACAACTGGCTTGGCGTGATTACTTTCATCTGTATTTAGCGCAGTTTCCGCAAGCGGCTTGGCAGGATGTTGAGCCTTATAAAACCGGATGGCTTGCAGCGGACTATGCCCAAGATTTGCCAGCGGATATCGCGGCAGCTTCTACCGGTGTGCGTTTGATTGATCAGTTAATTTGTGAGCTGCTACAGCAAGGGTGGCTGCATAATCATGCCCGATTGTACTTAGCCGCTTATGTGGTTCATTGGCGACGAGTGCGTTGGCAAGCCGGAGCTCAGTGGTTTTTGCAGCATTTACTCGATGGGGATTTGGCATCAAACAACTTGTCCTGGCAATGGGTTGCATCGACCTTTAGCGCCAAACCTTATATTTTTAATTTAGAGAATGTCGAGAAATTTAGCCGTGGCCGACTGGATTGTGCGCATCCAAGCAATGCGATATTCGATGACGATTATGACGCTTTACAAGCGAAATTGTTCCCCAATCTGTGAGGTCGCATGAAACTCTTATGGTTACACGATGAAGCCCTAGGGCTGTTGGATGAAATGGCGTTGGCGCAAATGGATGTGCAGTGTTTTGTTTGGGACAGCGACTATTTTGCGGCACAAGGTTGGTCATTTAAGCGCCAGGTGTTTCTTTACGAGAGTCTAGTGGCCTTGCCAAAGCGCCCCGAATTAAAGATTGTACACGGAAGACCTTTGATGGTGCTTGAGGCCTTGCAGGCGCAATCCGCAACCCCTTTGCAGATCACAACCTTTGCCGCGCAAAATCCGCTTTTGCAGCAAGCGATTGAGCAGGTGGAGCGTGCCTTTGAAGCCTTTGAATGCTTGCCAACACCCCGATTGTTAAGCGGTGAACAACAGGCGGCACCTAAGCGCTTTTTTCATTATTGGCAACTGGTTGAACACCAGTTAACCGGCCGCCGCAGCCGCCAAACGCGACAGCGACCACGCTAACTGTGTTTTATCAGTGCTCGCGGGTAGACACAAACTGTAAAGCCGGCCAGCGCTCTTGAATCAAGGCGAGGTTGACGCGGGTAGGCGCAATGTAAACCAGCTGATCCGCCGCATCATAGGCGATATTTTCTGTCACCTTATTTTTGAACTTGTCGATTTCCGTTTTGTCGCCGATAACCCAGCGCGCGGTGTTGACATTGACAGGTTCAAAAATGCACGTCACGTTGTATTCGTCTTTTAGACGTTGCGCCACAACTTCAAACTGAAGCACGCCAACAGCGCCCAAAATCAAATCGTTATTGTGCAGTGGGCGGAACAGTTGCGTTGCGCCTTCCTCCGACAGTTGCAGCAAGCCCTTTTGCAATGCTTTCATTTTCATCGGGTCTTTAAGCTGCGCGCGCCGAAAAAGTTCCGGTGCAAAATTGGGTATTCCGGTGAATTTTAGGGCTTCACCTTGCGTAAAGGTGTCGCCAATTTTGATGGTGCCGTGATTGTGCAAACCGATAATGTCTCCAGGGTAAGCTTCTTCGGCGTGGTCACGTTTATTGGCCAGAAAGGTAATCGCTTTGGAAATGCGCACGTCTTTGCCTAGGCGAACTTGCTTTAAGGTCATTCCGGCCTCATATTTACCGGAAACAACGCGCATAAAAGCCACGCGATCACGGTGTTTTGGATCCATATTGGCCTGAATCTTAAACACAAAGCCGGTGAGTTTTTCTTCGTTCGCTTCGACAAATCGGCTTTCGGTTTCACGGCCTTTTGGTGCGGGAGCGTAGAGTTCAAAGCCATCCAGCAGTTCTTGCAATCCAAAATTATTAACCGCCGAACCAAAAAACACCGGTGTCAGTTCACCCGCGAGAAAGCTTGGCAAATCAAACGCATGACTGGCGCCGCGTACCAGTTCGATTTCATTACGCAGTTCTTCGGCTTGAGGCCCGAGTAAAGCGTCCAAACGGGGGTTGTTCAATCCTTGAATCAACTCGCCTTCTGAAGCAATTTGTCCTTCGGCTTTGGCAAAAATCCGTACCGTATCGTGATACAGATGGTAAATGCCTTTAAACCGTTTGCCCATGCCAATTGGCCAAGTAATCGGTGCGCAAGCAATTTTAAGCACATCTTCGACTTCGTCTAAGAGGTCTATTGGCTCACGGCCTTCGCGGTCAAGCTTGTTGATAAAGGTCAGAATAGGTGTCGTACGCAGACGACACACTTCCATTAATTTAATGGTCCGGTCTTCGACCCCTTTGGCCACGTCAATCACCATCAGCGCCGAGTCCACCGCTGTCAATACCCGGTAAGTATCTTCCGAGAAGTCTTCATGCCCAGGCGTATCCAGTAGGTTAATCATCACACCTTTGTAGGGAAACTGCATGACGGAGGAAGCGACCGAAATACCCCGCTCTTGCTCCATTTTCATCCAGTCGGAGGTTGCACTGCGATCGGTTTTGCGACTTTTTACCGCGCCGGCGAGCTGGATTGCACCGCCGTACAGCAAGAGTTTTTCGGTGACCGTGGTTTTACCGGCATCTGGGTGCGA
>JAFGXP010000043.1 GCA_016936535.1 Thiotrichales bacterium
CTGTTAATCCGTGTGTCCCTGGTTCGAGCCCAGGTGGGGGAGCCAAATTTTAAACCCCAGTTTGATTCTTCAAACTGGGGTTTTTTGTTTTCTGGTGTGGGATTCTTGGCTTGGCTTTGCAAAATGGGGTGAAAACGCTATGCTGAGTTGGTTTTTTGAAAGTGGGACGAGCAGACGATGACGTGGGAATTTGAACCTTGGCTCTTGTTGCTGTATTTCGCCTACGTTTTTTTGGTGTTGGTGGCCTTGGTGCAGATGTTGTATCAGCGCCGATCGCCACAAAACTTAATGGCATGGCTGCTGACTTTATTGTTACTGCCTTATATCGGCATTTTGCTTTACCTATTCTTTGGATCCCGTAAGATTTTTTATCGGCGCACCAAACCCAGCTTAACCTTTCATGAAAGTCATCTTGCCGCAGAGTCAAGCCACTTACCGGCCTTGGCGCAACAAATCAATCGTCTTCTGGGCGCGGAGCAGATGGCCAGTCTCAGCACCGGCAATCAGGTTGCGCTTTTTTATGAAGATCACACCGCTTATCTGGCACTCTTAAAAGCGGTTGAGCAAGCGCACTACAGCATTTACTTAGAAACCTATATTTTGCAAGCTGATGCAACTGGTCGGCATCTTTTGGAAGCACTGACGCTTAAAGCTCGGCAGGGCGTGCAGGTGTGTTTGCTGTTGGATGCGATCGGCTCTTTTGCACTTTATGTGCATCCTAAGCCTTTAGCCGCTTTTCGGGCGGCAGGCGGTCATGTTGCTTTCTTTCAGCCGGTATTTAAAAACTTTTTTAATAGCCAGATGAACTTGCGTAATCATCGCAAGCTGTACCTTTTTGACCATCATGTGGCCTTTACGGGAGGCATGAATTTGGCCAACGACTACCTGGGGTTAGCGTGCCATCGTCCTGAACAAGGGCGTTGGCAAGATTTGCTCTTTGCCCTGAGCGGGCCAGTTTTGGCGCATTATCACCAGATTTTTCAGCAAGATTGGCGCTACGCTAGCGCGGTACCGCTGCGTGAGGTCCAACCGTTTGTGCCGCAGTCGCAAAATGTATTTGTGCAAGCCATTCCTGCTGGTCCTGATATTGAAAAAGAAGGCTTGTTTGAATCGCTGATGTTGGCCATTTATTCGGCGCAGCGTGAGCTGGTGATTGTGTCGCCGTATTTTATTCCGGATGGTTCGATTATGACCGCTTTGCTTTTGGCTATTAAGCGCGGGGTGCGCATGCGTTTATTGTCACCGGAGCGTTCCGATCATCGAATTTTTGATATTGGCCGCAGTTCTTATTTGCGTGAACTGGCTGAGGCGGGAGGTGAAATCCATTTTTACGCTGGCAAGATGCTGCATGCCAAGTTGGTGGTCGTGGATGCGCAGGCACTGTTGTTTGGAACCGCCAATTTAGACTATCGCTCTTTGTTTATCAACCACGAGCTGGCTAATTGGGTATACGACGCGCCTTTAATTACACAGTGTTTAAACTGGATTGAACAGATTCAAGCCCAGAGTGTTGAGTATGTTCCTACGCAGGGCAGAGGTCGGCGTCTGTGGGAAAATTTAAGTCGAGTGATTGCGCCGATTCTGTGAAAGTGTGCGGATTCAGTCCAACGTTTGGTTGGCTTGCGCCAAGGGCTGCAGGGCCTCAGGCTCTTGGTAGGGTGTGCTTGGCCAAACGCTGGCGATGTAGTTGTCAATCATACTGCGCTCTTCGGCAACAAAGCGTTGCAGCGGTTGTTCAAAGGGATTGACGCTCAGCCAATGACTGGAACTCAGGCGTACCGGCACAAATCCCCGGGCGATCTTGTGTTCACCACCGGCCCCAGGCTCAAAACGCTCGATTCCCTCGGCAATGGCGTAGTCGATGCCTTGATAAAAACAGGTTTCAAAATGCAGATGTTTGATCTCTTCTGCGCAGCCCCAGTGTCGGCCATACAAAACCTTTTGCGAGCGAAACATTAAGGCGCCGGCAATGGTTTGTCCCTCTTTTTCCGCCAAAACCAGCAAAATATGCTGCGGCATTGTTCGAGCAATTTCTTCAAAAAAACTGCGGTTTAGGGTGGGTGTGGACCATTTTTCGAGAAAGGTTTTTTGGTAAAAATAATCGAAGGCTTCCCAGTCTTTCGCCGTGGTCTGAGTGCCGTTTAAGCAGCGAAAACGGATGCCTTGTTCGTACAGCGCGCGCCGTTCTTGGCGAATGTTTTTGCGCTTTTTGGGTTTAAGTTGTGCCAAAAACGCGTCAAAGTTGGCGTAGTTCTGGTTAAACCATTGAAACTGCACATCGTGACGGACAATTGGACGGGGCGCGGTAGGTTGGTGTGTTGAAAAGAGCAGGTGTAAGCCGCTGTAGCCCTGTGTTGTCATCCAGTCGATCAGTCGTTCAAAAATGTGTTGCTTAAGCAATTCGGTAGACCGATAAGGCGGGGCGATCAGTAAACGTGGGCCAAGCGCTGGGGTGTATGGAATGACGCTGACCAACTTAGGATAGTAGGCTAATCCAACGCTTTGCCATGCGCGCTCCCATGGTTGGTCAAAGACGAATTCGCCGTAATTATTTCGTTTTTCATACAATGGCATGGCGGCGACCAGTTCTTCTGCCGCATAAACCAGAAGATGCCGAGGCAACCAGCCAAAACGCTGGCTGACACAACCATGTCGTTCGAGCGCCGCTAAAAAAGCATGCTGAATAAACGGGTTGTCGCTGGCGTGTAAAGCGTTCCATTGTTCGGCACTCACCTGGTCAATGTTCTCCACAAACATCAAGCGTAAGGAATCGAGATTGAGGGGGGCGCCAAGAAGAGAGGGCATGTGCGTTTCCTTTAACGAAGGCGGTCTTAAGATGCATTATTCACATCTGACTGCAAAAAACAGTGCCAAGTGGCCTAATACTTATGACAGGAGTCTTGAAGTTGAAACTGCTGATTGTTGAAGATAATGAAGCGCTTTTAGCCAATCTTTATGCGTTCTTAGAGCCGTTGGGTTATCAGATTGATAGCGCGCGAAACGGTTGGCAAGGTTTAAAGCTAGCGCAACAAGCAGAATACGCGGCGCTGGTTTTGGATGTTTCACTTCCTGGTCTTGATGGTTTTGCGCTCTGTCGCATTCTGCGTCAGGAATATGGGATGAAAACCCCCATTCTGATCCTGACGGCGCGTGACACAATAGACCATAAGGTGGAGGGGTTTGAAAGTGGTGCGGACGATTATTTGGTGAAACCTTTTTCATTGGTCGAGCTTAATGTTCGGTTACATGCCTTGGTGCGACGGGCACAGCAGCGAGTAGCCCGAACGCATTTGCAGTGGGGTGCGTTGAGTTTAAACCCTCAAACGCGCGAGGTTCGTCGCAGCGGGGTTCCCGTTATTTTAACGCCCATAGGGTATAAAATTGTGCACACGCTGATGCGTCATGCCCCCAATCTGGTAACACGCGCCACTTTGGAACAGGCGGTTTGGGGCGATGAACCTCCCAGCAGCGATGCATTGCGCTCGCACCTGCATACGGTACGTCAAACGCTCGATAAGCCTTTTGGTTTGCCGCTCTTAAAAACTGTGCCCGGCGTGGGCTATCAACTGGTAAAAGCGGATGAAAAACCTTAGGTTTACGCAAACAAATAGCGACAAAACTTGGAGTAGTTTACGTGGCCGAATTGGCTTTTCGTATCAGTTGCTGACGTGGATGCTCAGCCTGTTCTTTATTGTCCTGTCCTATCAAACCTTGGAATATGTCGAAGACGATTTTTTACAGGCTAAATTAGAAGCCGGGTTGGAAACGATGTGGCCGCCGAATGAAACCTATCAAAAGCACGGTGAATATCAGTTGTATCTTGCTGCCAACTTACCTGACTATTTGCAGCCTTTTCCCCAAGATGGCAAGGTATATGAACTGGACTACCTTGATCAGGAATTGGCGGTGATGCGCGGCGAGCGGGATGGTCTTGCTTATACCTTGACGTGGAATCATCATTCGTTTGAGGTGATTGAGCGAGCGGTATTGGCTCTGTTTTTGGCTACAGCGCTGATGGGTGGATTATTAGCGTGGTTTTTTTCACGTTACTTGGTTCAAATTTCCGTTTTGCCCTTGAATCGCCTCACGCAAGCTGTGGCCAAGGGGGAAATGCACGCGTTGCCTGCTGCCCAAAATCAAGATGAGATTGGCTATCTGGCGCAAGCGATTTTGCAGCGTGATCAAGAATTGGTGGCTTTTTTGCAACGTGAAACGCATTTTGCTCAAGATGCCAGTCATGAATTACGTACCCCTTTGGCGATAATTTTGGGGGCAGCGGAAGTTTTGCAAGCGCAAATACCCGCTGATTCGCCACAACACATCCATTTAAAACGCATTCAGGAAACGGCTCAGGAGGCTGCGGATTTGGTCGCCGCACTTTTAAGTTTGGCCCGCCAAGCGCACGGTGGTGAGGATGAACCGGTTGATATAGGTCAACTCTTACAGCAAGAGAGTCGCCGCTACCAGACGATTTATCAAGCCAAAGGGTTTGAATTTCACTTGGCGATTGAGGCGGATGTTATTCAGGCGGTGCCTTTAGTAGTGGTAAAGGTTATTTTGGGAAATTTGCTGCGCAATGCGTTTGATTACAGTACGACTGGGCCAATTCAGGTGGGTTTAAATGCACAGGGTTTTTGGGTGCAAAATGGCGGTAAGGGCGTAGCGACTGCATTGCAGTCCAAGTTGTTTGAGCGTTATGCACGCGGACAAAATCCGCTCGGCCATGGAATTGGTCTGAGTTTGGTAAAGCGTTTAGCTGAACAAATGGGGTGGCAGGTGGGTTACCAAAATTCAATCCATTCAAGGGCGCTATTTTGGGTTGCTTTCCATAAAGATTTTCAACCACCAGCGGCTTAGCGCTTGTTGGTAGGGCGTATGGCTCTACAGTCAATTCTGTATCGTTAGGATAGGCCTTAAGTTCGCTTTTCTTGACACTTTCTTCACATTCCCTTTTTTATAATCCGTTGCGGGAAGATGAGTCGGACTCTGCATTGAGTGTGATTGAGTCCGCATCGGGTCTGTTTAAGGGGTTTACGCTTGCATCCAATTCAAGATTGGCCAGTGCCTCTACGTTATGGTGTAACGGGTGGGCTGGCAACAGGCTTTCATTATCTTTGGTTACTGAGTTTGGTTGAGTTTTGGGCTTGGCCGGCGTCGGCGGCAACCGCCGTTGGTGCGGTCTTTGGGGCTTTATTGGCCTATTTTCTCAACCGTCATTGGACTTTTAGTAGTCGAAAATCGCATGCTACCGCCTTGCCACGCTTTTTGGCCGTGGCCTTGTTTAGTGCAGGGTTTAACGCCTTATTGGTTTGGATTGGGGTGGAGCTTCTGCTCTGGCACTATCTTCCCGTTCAGCTGCTAAGCACACTTTTCTTGGTGTCGCTTGGTTATTGGCTCAATCTTAACTGGACCTTTGGTCATGAAAAATCCTCCGCTATTGCCCAACCTAGAATTCGCTGAAGCCTGCACTTTGAGTGTTATTGTGCCGGTTTTTAATGAACAAGAAAGCCTGATAACCTTTCATCATGCCATTTTGCAACAGATGCAAAAGATGTCGATTAGCTGGGAGCTGATTTACGTTGACGACGGCAGTCATGACGGTTCCCGCGCACTATTGAAAAAACTCTGTGTCCAGACGCCACAAGCCTCCTTGTTGGCGTTTAGTCGCAATTTTGGTAAAGAGAGTGCGATGAGTGCTGGCTTGGCACTGGCAAAAGGGGAGGCGGTCGTGATTATGGATGCGGATTTACAAGACCCTCCGAGCGTCTTACCCCAGATGCTTGAGGCTTGGCGAGCCGGAGCGGATGTTGTGAATATGCGTCGGCGCAGTCGAGCCGGAGAAACTTGGTTAAAGCGCTGGACTGCTCAAGCGTTTTATCAAGTGATGAATCGGATGGCCAGTTTTGAGATTCCACAAGGAATTGGCGATTTTCGTTTGCTCAGCCGCCGAGCGGTAGAGGCGTTAAATCAGTTGCCTGAAAGTAATCGTTTTATGAAGGGTTTGTTTTCTTGGGTTGGCTTCCCGCAAGTGATTTTGGAGTATGATCGTGATCCAAGAGTGGCGGGTCAGAGTAAATGGAACTACTGGAAGTTGTGGAATTTTGCCTTGGAGGGAATTACCAGTTTTAGTGTTGCGCCCTTAAAGTTATCGACCTATCTCGGCTTTTTGATTGCTTTTGGGGCTTTTGCTTATGCGTTTTTCTTTTTATTCAAAACCCTTTTAATTGGTGATGCAACGCCTGGTTTTCCAACACTGATTATTGTAGTTCTGTTTTTAGGCGGCACTCAATTGATGGCGATTGGCATTTTGGGTGAGTACCTTGGTCGGTTATATCACGAAAGCAAACGCCGTCCACTGTATCTGGTAGAAGAATATTTGCCTCCGCGTGATTTGCTTACCGAATCCAATGCACCGCAATATAAGGGGCGTCTATGAATGCAGGACGCTGGAATCTTCTCTGGTTCCTCTTTTTTGCCCTTCTGCTGGTGCGCTTTAGTTTATTAGGTGCCTATCCATTGATGGATACCACAGAAGCGCGTTATGCCGAAATCGCTCGTAAAATGGTTGAGCTTAATGATTGGATTACGCCTTGGTTTGCCCCAGAGGTGCCTTTCTGGGGAAAACCCCCTTTATCGTTTTGGGCCACCGCACTGAGTTTCAAACTGTTTGGAGTGCATGAGTTTTCCGCCCGCTTACCCCATTTTCTCGCAGGTTTGCTGATTTTGGGGTTACTGCATCGTTGGGTGCAAAAGCGTTCTGCCGATTTAGCCAACACCTTTACGCTTCTGCTTGGCAGCTCGCTTTTGTTTTTTGCCGCATCGGGATTGGTCATGACTGACATTTGGCTCTTGTTCGCCGTGGTGTTGGCGATGATCGCTTTCTGGGATGCGCTCCCCTGTCCACCAGGACAAGCCGCGCCGGCACAGACGCTTGCCCCTATTTGGTTTTTTGTTGGCCTTGGTCTGGGTCTGTTGGCCAAAGGTCCGCTTATTCTCGTGTTGGTCGGATTTCCTGTTTTGATTTGGCTCATTTACCAACGCGATTGGCGCTCGGTTTGGCGGGCTTTACCGTGGATGTGGGGGAGCTTACTCGTCTTCTTGATTGCGGTGCCTTGGTATTTACTGGCCGAGTGGAAAACCCCCGGTTTTCTGAATTATTTTATACTCGGGGAGCATTTTTACCGCTTCACGGTGCCAGGTTGGCAAGGTGATTTGTATGGTTCTGCGCATTTACAGCCAAAAGGGACTATTTGGTTATATGCGTGGGTGGACCTGCTTCCTTGGGCGCTTCTCGTGCCGATTTGGTTGCTTTTTCGACTTCTACCCAAGCGCGTAGATTCAGCGCCGACGCCACCGGTTCAAGCCAACTGGTCTATTTATCTACTGAGTTTTGCTTTGACGCCATTGCTCTTTTTCAGCTTTGCCGGCAATATTTTGTGGCCTTATGTTTTACCTGCAGTTCCGGCTTTGCTGTTGTTATTGGCACAGCAAATCGAAGCACGCACTGCCAAGAATCCAGAGGTTAAACAGCGTTTTTTACTCAGTGGTTTGCTGTCGATGCTTGCAATGCTTGTGCTTTTGGCGGGAATATACCAATACGATCATCGCGGGGAGCGAAAATCGGAAAAGTTCTTAATCGAGCATTATCAACAGTTGCAACAAGGTCAACCATTGGTGTACTGGCAAAACAAACCGTTTTCAGCCAGTTTTTACAGCGCCAATCAAGCACTTCAAGTTCAGGATTGGCCAGCACTTGAATCCCTGTTACTTGAACATTCCGAACTATTTTTGGCCATTAGACCCAAAGCCTTATCCCTACTTCCGGCCGAGTATAAAGCGCATTTACATTTTGAACAGACGTTTGGCCGCTACCATCTGTACCGACTGTCGGCAAAAGGCCCCCTTGTTCCGCCTATAGAGTCTATGCCGTCAACCGAGGGCGCTTTAAATTGGAAAGTGCCGGTTGAAAAGGCCTCTTAAGGCTTGCAATCCTAGAAATGCGACCTATAATACGCACCGTTTAGCGCACATTGTTTGTGCTCTGAATCTTCCCCTATAGCTCAGTCGGTAGAGCAACGGACTGTTAATCCGTGTGTCCCTGGTTCGAGCCCAGGTGGGGGAGCCAAATTTTAAACC
>JAFGXP010000044.1 GCA_016936535.1 Thiotrichales bacterium
GCGGCAACCGTTGAAGAAGCGAAAAAACGCATGGCGTCTGGCGAGTATGAGTGTAAAGACTTCTACTTCTGCACCAAATCGCTGTAATCCGACCCTTTAATCGCAAAAAAACCGCGACTTGGAATTTTCCGGTCGCGGTTTTTTTGCCTCTCATCACGCTCTTGCTGTCTAGACAAAGGTGCTGAAAGGATAGAATGCGACCTTGTCCCCTTTGCGAATGACGGTATCTTCCGGAATCACAGCAAATCCTTCCGCCCAAGCAGCAGACATTAAGACACCAGAACCCTGATGCGGAAAAACTTCTACCCACGACTCTTGCCGCTTGTTCACAATCCGCGCACGTAAAAAATCCCGTCGAAAATTCGCCGTTGGCCAATCAAAATCGGCTTTTAACCAAATTGGATTGGTTTTGATTTGGCTGGCGCCCTGCATTTTCATCAGATAAGGTCGAGCAAAAAGCTTAAAGGTTGCAAAGGCAGACACCGGATTACCGGGCAAACCAAAGAAAGGAATCGTTCCCTTATCCGTTTGAATTTTGCCGTAAGCCAAAGGTTTCCCAGGCTTCATTTTCACCTTCCAAGTGTAAAGCTGACCCAGTTGCTCAATCGCCGGTTTAATATGATCTTCTTCTCCAACCGAGACTCCCCCCGTTGTCATGACCACATCTGCTTGGGCTGCTGCCTTAACAAGCGCGGAAACGGTGGCTTCCAAGGTATCTTCAACAGGCCCCAAATCGATCAGCTCAAACCCAAGCTGTGGAATCAAACCACTTAAGGTGTAACGATTAGCATTATAAATTTTGCCTTCTTGCACGACTTCGCCCGGTTCAAGCAGTTCGTCACCGGTGGTAAAGGTGGCAATTTTAAGGGGTTGATACACCTTGATTTCGCCGATTCCAATCGAACTAATTAAGCCCAATTCTTGGGGACGTAAACGAGTTCCAGCCTGCAAAATGGTTTGGCCAGCTCGAATATCTTCTCCCTTTTTACGAATATTTTCGTAAGGCTTGGCGGATACTTTAATGCGCACTTGCCCATCGACTTGTTCGGTATCCTCTTGCATCACCACCTGATTGGCTCCTGCAGGAATCGGCGCGCCGGTAAAAATGCGCGCAATGGTTCCATGCTCAAGTTCCATGCCGACTTCACCGGCGGCAATCCGTTGACTGACCGGAAAGGTATCCGCATGCTCCAAATCAAAAGAATGCACCGCATAACCATCCATTTGGCTGTTGTCATGTGGCGGGACATTGACACTGGAGACAATCTCTTCTGCCAAAATGCGATACAGGCCCTCGGCAACATTAATCGATTCGGTTTGTGTTGTTACCTGCACATCATTCAGCAAGGCATAAAGTGTTTCATCAAAAGTTTTCATAATTCTGTTTTAACCACGAAGAGCACGAAGGACACGAAGATTTTCATAAAGTGGATTTAAAGAATCTACGTCGATTAATCGGCTGAAAACATATCAACCAAAAACGTCATTAGATTTAAAACAACTTCGTGCTCTTCGTGTCCTTCGTGGTTTAAAAATTAATTCCAGCGAGACTCGGCTTCTTTATCTGAAACTCTAGCATCCACCCAACGCTCGAATCCGTCCGGCAAGGTTTCTTTTTTCCAGAAAGGGGCATTGGTTTTCAAATAATCCATAATAAAATGCGCTGCATGAAACGCATTTTCACGGTGACGACTGGCCACGGCCACCATCACAATCTGATCACAAGGATACATTTTACCAATACGGTGAATGATACGACTGGCCTCTAGTGACCAACGTTCATGAGCTTGAAGACGGATTTTTTCTAATGCCTTTTCGGTCATCCCTGGATAATGCTCCAACTCTAAAACCGAAACTTCATCACCTTCGTTAATATCGCGCACCGTCCCAACAAAGGTCACCACAGCCCCAATATCTTTATGCCCTGCGCGTAAGTTTCGCGCCTCGGTGCTGAGGTCAAAGTCTTCTTCACAAATTCGAATATGTGGAAAAATTGGCTTGGGATTGACCACAAATTACCCTCCGGTGACCGGCGGAAAAAAGGCCACTTCATCGCCGGCTTTAATCGGCGTATGGCGATGTGCGACATCATGATTGACAGCGATTTGCAAATTTTGATTATTCAACAATGCCTGTTGCCATGCTTCACCGCGCTGTGCAAGCGCGTTCAGCAGACACTCTACCGTTTGAAATTCTGCAGGCAATTGCTCCTGCGCCTGACCCAATAACTCTCGGAAACTGGCAAAATACAAAATACTCAACATTTTTAATAACCTCTATTTGAACCACGAAGGACACGAAGTGCATGAAGAATAATGGATAACATTCTTCATAACTTTCAAGGTCCAACGGATAAAAGATTCTGAATGAATCTAAAAACTCAACCAATGATTTGTCAGTCAACGCTACCGAAACACAACGGTTGCCTTACGATTTTCTTCGTGGTCTTCGTGTGCTTCGTGGTTAAATTTTTCACCCGCCTAGCTGTACCATTTGGCGGAATTCGATATTGTGAACGTTTTCTCTAAAGAAATGACGTTCCGGTTTACGAGCAATGGCCGCCACAATAATCTGTTCCAATTCGCTATCACTCACGCCCTCGCGAAGCGGTGTCCGCAAATCGACCGCATCCTCTTGCCCAAGACATAGGGCGAGAACACCACGGGCGGTCAAACGCACTCGATTACAGCTGGCACAGAAATGATCCGAAACAGCAGAAATCACGCCGATACGCGCATGAGTGCCTGAAAGATGAAAGTTACGTGCTGGGCCGGCATCCGAACGATCGGTCGAGGGAATTAAATCCGAACCGATGTGCGCTTTAATCCGTTTTAAAATTTTATCGGCGCTGTAGTGTTGATCCATCATGGAAACGCCCGCAGGGCCAATCGGCATGGTTTCGATAAAGCGAATTTCAACCCCTTTTTCGATGCCGTAATCGACCATTGCTTCGATTTCATCATCATTGGTCCCTTTCATAACCACCATATTAAATTTAACTGGCTTCATACCCACGGCAAGCGCTTTGTCTGCGCCGGCTAATACTTTATGCAAATCACCGCCGCGGGTAATGTTTTCAAAACGCTTGGGACGCAAAGAATCTATCGAAATATTACAACGATTCACCCCCGCGAGCACGAGAGCCTCGGCTTCGCGCTCAAGGTAGTGCGCGTTGGTTGACAGGGCGATGTCTTCTAGGCCGGCAAAGGGTTTAATCATCGCAACTAACTCATACAACCGTTTGCGCACCAGCGGTTCACCTCCCGTTAGCCGGACTTTGGTGACGCCAAGATTCACAAACACTTGAATAATTCGAGCCAGCTCTTCATAGGATAGATACTCTTTATGATGACCGTCTGGATGAACGCCCTGTTCTGGCATGCAATAACCACAACGGTAATTACATAAATCGGTTACGGAAACCCGAAGATATTCGATCTTGCGCTGGAAAGGGTCGATTAACGCTTTTTGCATAGGTGCTTCCTTTTAGTCAGCCGTCATCCAAGGTTTCATTATTGCTTCTTGGAAATAACGCATTCTACTGTAAATTTCCATGCAGAATCAATGAGTTGATAAGGATTTGCTTATAAATTTTACACCCAGAACAGTCGATATCTCCTAATGGGAATAACGATGGGTAGTGAAAGCACTAGACAATAAAATGGCAATAAAAAAACCCGCAACAAGTGCGGGTTTTTTGGCGTGTCGTTTCAAACGAAGTTTGAATTACATACCTGAGTGACCCACTCCTGGTGGATCTTCGTTCATACGCTGAGGAACGTTGTACTGTGGCGTTCCGTCAGGTAGGCGACGAGCTTGTTTAAAGTTCTGGATGTTACCAGTACCATCACCGACTTGCTCATCCGCGCAGTTTTCCATACAACGTGCGTTGTGGATAACTGGACGGTGATCACAGAAGAAGTTACCTTGGTTTTTCATGAACTTGTTCTGTTTCATCAACAGCTCAGAGTTGTAGAAAGTATCGTCTTCTAGCTCAGTCCCTTGCGCATCGATAGGGATGTAGTTTGACTGCATGATGTAGCCCGTAATCCCCATGTAACCGGCATCACCAATGAATGGTGCGTTCGGTGTCCAGAAAGGCATGGTACGACGAATATAATCGAAGAAAGTAACCGCATACGGCCAGAAGTTACCAACTGCTTTAATCGGTGCTGGATCATCAAATGAAGAAGTAACGAGGTTACTGTCTACCGCTAGAGGTAGGTAACCTTTAGCACCTTCACCGAATTCACCGTGACACATACCACAGAATTGAACATACAGCTTACCGCCTTCTTCAACGCTCATCCCTACAGTAGGGTCTGGAAGACCACGACCGTCGCCATCGACGGTAATGTTCCACTTAGCCTGCACTGCAGATTCGGCAATTGGCGTACCAAAACCACGTGCGACATAGTCAGCATCATGGTAGTAGTTGGCTTTTGCATTGTCATGAACATCGATAAAGGCTGCAGGAATTTTACACTGAGCGTTACCGTGGTTACCACCGTCAATGCTGTCCGCCACTTCAAACGAGTAAGGGTTGTTAGGATCTAACTTACCTTCCAAGCCGTCACGACCGTGAGCTGCATCTTTACCCAAGATGGCTTCGATAACTTCTTTGTCTAAGTATTTACCATCGGCTTTACGAATGATTTCTTCGTAATTTGCCGCGTATTTACCGTCGATTTTTTCAGCGGTAGCCGCGGCTTTGTCTGAAGAACCAGACATTGCCATTGCTGAACCCGTGAAAAGAGTTGCAATCGAAGCTGCAACGATTGTTTTCTTAGTATTGAACATTTTCAATCATACCTCCGTTCTTGCCCTCATCCCAGGCGTGAACACGCCATGTTACCATCGCAGTACGGTGGTAAACGTTGTTGGTCCCTTCCAATTTACGCATTTGCGGCATTGGTGGTTGAACGTAGCCGGTTTCATCGGTTACACGGCTCATTAGGAAAGCTTCTTTTCCATCCCAATCCCATTCCAATTCAAAACGTGTCCACGCTTTGCTTAGAACCGGAGAAGTGAAATGTGCTTCTTTCCAGTTTTTACCACCATCGACAGAAATATCGACGTGAGCCACTTTACCGCGTCCTGACCATGCTAGACCACGTAGGTAGTATTTACCTGGGCCTTCCATTTTGAAGTCTGGAGAAGGATAAGTGATAACAGAGTTAGGCTCCATATACCATGAGAAACGTTGTGAAGTTCCGTCTGGCATCAGCTCAGTGTACTTAGAGGTTTCTTCGCGGTGCTGAGCAGGAGAATCTGTTACTTGGATACGACGTAGGTATTTGATCCACATGTTGGCTTCACAGCCTGGAACAACCAAACGAATTGGGTAACCTTGTTCGCGACGCAACGCTTCACCGTTTTGCGCGTAAGCTACAAAACAATCATCCATCGCCAAGTCAATTGGGATTGAACGAGTCAATGCAGCAGCATCAGCGCCTTCTGGAATCAACCAAGTCCCTTCTGGCTTGATACCTGCTTCTTTCAATAGGTCAGACAAACGAACACCAGTGTATTCCACACACGACATCATACCGTGGGTCCACTGAACGGAGTTCAACTGAACACCTTTCCATTCCATCGCGCCGTTTGCAGGACACTCAACGAAGTGGATACGAGAGATAGATGGGAAACGCTTTAGATCATCCATAGTGAAGATCAAAGGACGTTCAACCAAACCGTGAATCACCAAACGGTGCTCATCTGGATTGATGGTTGGTACACCACCGTGGAAACGCTCGAAGTGCAGACCGTTTGGAGTGATGATCCCGTGCAGGCTCTGCAACGGAGTCATAGTGATAGAAGCCATCGAATCTGGAGTCAACCACTCAAGGGTACGACGTTGAACTTCTTTTTCAAATGGAGAAGGCATACCGTATGGATATTTACGTACACCAAAACCTAGGGTCTTACGCGCTGCGCCATCTTGTAGCACTTCGGTAATTTCTTCTTTACCGGCATAAGGTGCGACGGCTTTTTTTGGATCGAATTTTGCCGCGTCAGCAGCAGAAGCTGCTTGCGTGAACATTACACCACCCGCTACGGCCGCAGTACCTTTTAAAAAGGCACGACGTCCTTGATTACGGCTCTCTTCAGTTTGAACCGCAACCTTTTCAACGATTTTATCTGTCATTTATTGCTCCTTGAAGGTAAGTCCGCTTGCGAACAGCCTCACCCCATCATCAAGAGTTAACTATTATTTTTTTGCCTCAACGAGCGACCATTTCGGCTATACAGTTATTGCTGGACGACAATAATAAAAGTTATATAAGGGGACTGCAAGAGCTAATCTCAAGAAAAATTAGGATTTACTTATATAATTTTTTTATGACATAACAGACTTAAATCTATGTTTGGCTTTTTGCAAATAAAAACCACATCATATAGTAGGTTGTTAGGTACGAGAGCAGATTGGCCCGCTTTTGGGAAATTCAATGTCTTCTGCCACCTGAGCTAAAAATTGTTGCAGCTCGTCAATACTTAAGACACTTAACAGCTTATTCATAATCGCAGGCTCAATCGCCACCGTGGTATAGCGTCCTGAGCTAAGGCACACTTGAACGCCACAGACATCCGCCAGAGCACCCTGCGAATCATTGCCTTCAATTTCAGCCGCTTGTTCACCGAAAAATAGCTCGTCGTAACAGGCTTCGAGCGCCTGCAACACAGACTCTTCTTGAGCCGGTACACTCAGCGAATAAACAGCGTCTTCACCAGCAGGAGAAAGCGTCTTCTCCAGACTCGCAGGCACACCTAAAGTGCCACAAAAATCGGCAAATTTTTCGGCTATCACCGGGCTAAAAAAAGTAAATTCATAGGTTTCCACATCCAATCCTTATTTGAGCGCAACCCGCGCCGGTATCTATCGACAGCAATTCAGTGCGCATTATAAAGCCCTGCCAACACAAAACGCCATGTACTTTACAAACCGCTTGACGCTGTAAATTTCCGTTGCACTCGAGTATTATGCTTGACGTTTTCTCTACTTGACCGTCTTCCCCATCGCCACCGTTTCTGAGAGGTTTGTATGCTTAATCGCCAGTTCCCCATCACCCGTATGCGCCGGATGCGTAAAGATGATTTTTCCCGTCGTTTAATGCGAGAAACCTGTTTAAGTGCGGATGATCTCATCCTGCCACTGTTTGTGATTGAAGGGGAAAACCAGCGTGAACCGGTTAAGTCGATGCCTGGCGTTGAACGTTTATCCATTGATTTATTGGTCGCAGAAGCTAAAGAGGTTTATCAATTAGGGATTCCAATGATTGCCATTTTCCCAGTAACCCCACTGGAAGCAAAATCACTCGATGCTGCCGAAGCCTACAATCCTGATGGCTTGGCACAACGGGCGGTAAGAGCGGTCAAAGCGGCCGTGCCAGAACTGGGTGTCATGACCGATGTGGCACTGGATCCTTTTACGACTCATGGCCAAGATGGCATCATTGATGATCAGGGCTACGTGCTTAATGACGACACCATTGATGCTTTAATGCAACAAGCGCTGTCCCATGCCGAAGCCGGCGCGGATGTGATTGGCCCTTCCGATATGATGGATGGACGCATCATCGAAATTCGTGAACTCTTAGAAGATCATGGTCACGTCAATACTCGAATCATGGCTTATTCTGCCAAATATGCCTCGGCCTTTTACGGCCCCTTTCGCGATGCTGTCGGCTCAGCAGGCAATCTAGGCAAAGGGAATAAATTTACCTATCAAATGGACCCGGCCAACCGTGATGAAGCACTGCATGAAGTCGCACTGGACCTCAACGAGGGTGCGGATATGGTAATGGTTAAACCCGGCCTACCTTATCTGGACATTGTGCGAGACATTAAAAACGAATTCAAAGCGCCAACCTATGTTTACCATGTCAGCGGAGAGTATGCGATGCTCAAGGCCGCTGCGCAAAACGGCTGGATTGATGAACGCGCGGTGGTGCTTGAAACCCTGTTGAGCTGCAAACGCGCCGGGGCTGACGGCATTCTAACTTACTACGCCAAACTTGCTGCCATCTGGCTACAAACCCCTCGCTAAATGCAGCCGTTGGCTTTAAGGAAAAATGATTATGACCGATAAGTACGCCGTTGTGGGCTATCCGATTGCCCACTCAAAATCCCCATTGATTCATCGGCTATTTGCCGAACAGACCGGTCAAGACCTGAGTTATGAAGCCATTCTGATTGACAGCGAGGAACGCTCTTTTGCCAGTGCGATCATCGAACTGCAACAACAAGGCTATCAAGGTGTGAATGTTACTTTGCCTTATAAACTTGATGCCTTTGAATACGCCACAATCAAGACCGCGCGCGCGCAGAGTGCGCATGCAGTCAATACTTTAGTGTTTCAAGAGGCCGGTGAAACGGTAGGTGACAACACCGACGGCCTTGGTCTGGTAAAGGACATTGAACAAAACGGTCAACGCCCTTTTCAAAACCAGCGCGTCTTGATTTTGGGGGCCGGTGGTGCGGTTCAAGGAATTCTCCAGCCACTCTTGGAGAGACACCCAGCCAGCATTCATATCGCCAACCGCACGGCTCAACGTGCTCATGTTCTAGGCCAACGATTTAACACCGCCATTCCGATCACGGCCAGTGGCTGGGAAGACATTCCTACTGAATCGGGTTACGACATTATTATTAACGGCACCTCAGCAAGCTTGGAAAATAAATTACCACCTATTTCGCCGAAAGTGCTTAAGGCAGACAGCCTCGCGTACGACATGATGTATGGCGCTCAACCCACCATCTTTATGGAGTGGGCTAAACAGCACCAGTCGCAATCCCAAGTTATGGATGGCTTAGGAATGCTGGTCGGGCAAGCAGCCGAAGCTTTTTCACTGTGGCGAGGTGTTCAGCCTGAAACCGCTCCGGTGATTGCTCAAGTCAGACAAATAATGGCCGGTTAGAGATAAATTGGCGAATAAACTGGCTGCTGTGTCATAAAAAAAGCCGACTTGAACAAATCAAGTCGGCCTTTTGGTTTTAAGCAACGGCGTGGCACGATAGAGATTCGTGCCAAACCCTGTTCAAAGATTATTGCAGATCAAAACGATCGGCATTCATTACTTTAACCCAAGCTTTCACGAAATCTTCAACGAACTTCGTTTGGTTATCATCTTGTGCATAGACTTCTGCATAAGAGCGCAAAATTGAGTTAGAGCCAAACACTAAATCCACACGCGTTGCGGTAAATTTAGTCGCACCCGATTTACGCTCAACAAGGTTATATGAGTTTTTACCCGTTGGCTGCCAGCTGTAATCCATTGAGGTCAAGTTCACGAAAAAGTCATTACTCAATACCCCTGGACGATCGGTAAAGACACCGTGCTTTGTTCCACCATAATTGGTATCCAACACACGCATCCCCCCCATCAACGCCGTCATTTCTGGCGCGGTCAATCCCATTAGCTGAGCACGATCAAGCAACATTTCTTCGGGCTGCACAACATAGTTACCCTTAATCCAGTTACGGAAACCATCGTGCAACGGCTCCAAAACCTCGAACGATTCTGCATCGGTCATCTCTTGTGTTGCGTCACCGCGCCCTGGAGCAAAAGGTACTTTCACCTCAACACCCGCCGCCTGAGCCGCTTTTTCAACGGCTGCGGTACCACCAAGAACAATCAAGTCTGCCATTGAAACAGGCTTGTCTAGGTCCATACGAATGTCTTCTAGAACCGACAGCACTTTTTGCAAACGGGCCGGTTCATTCCCTTCCCAGGCATTCTGCGGAGCAAGACGAATTCGCGCGCCATTCGCCCCACCTCGGTAATCCGAACCTCGGAAAGTACGCGCACTGTCCCAAGCCGTAGCAATCAATTCCGAGTTGCTTAAACCAGAAGCCAGAATTTTTGCTTTCAAATCCGCGATTTCTGCATCATTCAGACTGTAATCCACTGCCGGAACCGGATCTTGCCAAATCAAATCTTCTTGTGGAACATCTGGGCCAAGGTAGCGGGCTTTTGGTCCTAAATCACGATGCGTTAACTTAAACCATGCACGCGCAAAAACGTCCGAGAAATACTCAGGGTCTTTATAAAAACGCTCAGAAATTTCACGGTAAATTGGATCTTTAATCATCGCCATATCGGCATCCGTCATAATCGGGTTATAACGGATTGACGGATCTTCAACATCAACCGGTTTATCTTCTTCTTTGATGTTAATCGGCTCCCACTGCCAAGCGCCAGCAGGGGATTTTTTCAATTCCCAATCGTAGTTGAACAGTAAATAGAAGTATCCGTTATCCCACTGAGTCGGGTTCGTCGTCCAAGCGCCTTCAATACCGCTGGAAACCGTATTGCGTCCGACACCACGAGAAGTATGATTCTGCCAACCAAAACCTTGTTCGTGAATGTCTGCACCCTCTGGCGCTGGGCCAAGGTTTGCTGCATTACCGTTACCATGGCATTTACCAACCGTATGCCCCCCAGCCGTCAAAGCAACAGTCTCTTCATCGTTCATGGCCATGCGTGCAAACGTGACGCGAACATCGTGTGCCGTTTTCAGCGGATCTGGATTCCCGTCCACCCCTTCAGGGTTAACATAAATCAATCCCATCATGACCGCAGCAAGCGGATTTTCTAGGTCTCGTTCGCCAGAATAACGGCTACCTTCCGAGCCCGACGGAGCAAGCCATTCTTTTTCTGAACCCCAATAGATATCTTTTTCAGGGTGCCAAATGTCTTCACGTCCACCTGCGAATCCAAAGGTTTTTAAACCCATCGATTCGTAGGCCATATTGCCTGCCAAAATCATTAGATCCGCCCAAGAGAGCTTGTTGCCATACTTCTTTTTAATTGGCCATAACAAGCGACGGGCTTTATCGAGGTTAACGTTATCCGGCCAACTATTTAAAGGTGCAAAACGTTGATTGCCTGTCCCTGCGCCACCGCGTCCATCCGCAATACGATAAGAACCCGCTGCGTGCCATGCCATACGGATCATCAAGCCGCCGTAATGCCCCCAGTCCGCTGGCCACCAGTCTTGCGAATCAGTCATCAAGGCTTTTAGATCATTTTTGACCGCCTCAAGATCTAGAGATTTAAACGCTTCGGCATAATTAAACCCCTCTCCCATCGGATTGGTTTTTTTATCATGCTGATGCAAAATATCGAGATTCAATGCATTTGGCCACCAAGCCATTACCGATGAGCCGCTATGGGTGTTTGCGCCATGCATGACAGGGCATTTACCGCTTGAATGTTCCATTCAATACTCCTTTAAAATCTTGGTTTTTTAGGCACAAATTGTGCAATCGCCCCTCATTGTAGCGATTTTCGTTGAAAACCCCAGTCAATAATAACTAATCAATCCATAGGTTTTTTTAATTAAATTTAACTATTAATTTTACTTAGAAGCCCATAAGAAAACTATCAAGAAACGCGGGGATTTTTATGAACCAATTCCATCCTCTTCTTGCTCCTCGGCAACATAATCATTTTTAAGCCGAACATAATGCGCTGCAGAATACTTAAAAAAAGCCAGCTCCTGTTCGGTTAAGGGACGCGCTTGTTTCACGGGCGAACCAACATACAAATAACCACTTTCCAATACCTTACCCGGAGGAACCAAAGCATTCGCCGCCACCAGAACGTGCTTTTGCACTCGCGCATTGTCCAGCACAACCGCCCCCATTCCAATTAGGCACTCATCCTCAATCAGGCAACCATGCAAAATGGCATTATGCCCAACCGTAACATCTGCGCCGATGATGCATTGTGATCCGCTTGAGTAAGCACTGGCATGCGTACTGTGCACAACTGCGCCATCTTGAATATTGCTGCGCGCTCCCACTTGAATTCGGTTCACATCCCCGCGCAAGGTGGCGTTGGGCCAGACACTGACATCTTCAGCTAGGATACATTGGCCAATTACTACAGCACTTGCATCCACCCAAGCCGTTGGCTCCATTTGTGGTTGAATTCCTTTATAGCCTCGAATCGACATTTGCACTCCTTTCTTTTATTACGGTTCAATATATTGTTAGCGACAATGCGCTTGCAAAAGCATTTAAAAACGCGCTTAATTTAAAGATTTAAATTCTTTATACTCTAGGAAACTACGCAGCGGCCATTTATCATGAAACTCTTATTTAGCAAATTGTTCAGGCGCTTTGCCTGGGAGTCTTATATGCATTCAATATCCAGTACCACTGCTACCGATTCTTCTGCAATGGCACCGAGTAACCGCCGGACCGCTCCGCGTATTGAAACGTGCATTCCCAGTTTTTTGATTGATAAAAAAACCCTGAGCTACTCCACTATCTTAAACTTTTCAGAGCAAGGAATGCTTTTAAGCACCCCCTTTCCACTCGAACCCGATGATGAAATCGAGCTGATTATTAAACCTAAAAATGCACCACACAGCGCGCCGATTCATCTCAAGCTCGATGTAAAACACTGTCGCCAAAATCCAGAACACGGCTTTACGATTGGGGGGCAACTCAAACAACGCCTAGGCGCACTCAGCCTTATCTTAGCGTCTTACTGCGACCAGCCTAATAGCCAATTCAAACAGCGTTTAAACCGCATTCTTGCCTGAGCCAATAAAATAAAAAAGCCGATGCAAAAACATCGGCTTATTGGCAAAGCTGGCATTCAACAAGACCTTTAACGCATCGTTACCAACTCTTCTGCACTGGAAGGATGAATCGCAATGGTCGCATCCAAATCGGCCTTGGTTGCCCCCATTTGCAACGCCACAGCAAATCCTTGCAGCATTTCATCCGCACCATCGCCAACAATATGAATGCCAACCACACGCTCTTCCTCACCGCAGACCACCAACTTGAGCGCAGTTTTAATTTGGTGCTCGGTAAACGCATAGCGCATTGGCGTAAAAACTGAGGTATAGACTTTAACCTGATCTGAACCAAATTGCGCGCGTGCCTCATGCTCCGCCAAGCCCACTGTGCCAACAGGAGGATGCGAGAAAATGACCGTAGGCACCGCATGCAAGTCGAGCACGAGATTGGGTTTATGATTGTACAAACGCTCTGCCAAATAGCGTCCGGCTCGAATCGCAACCGGAGTCAGCTGAGGTTGCCCCGTTACATCCCCAATTGCGTAAATATTCTCAACCGCCGTCTGATGCCGCGCATCAACCTCAATAAAGCCTTTGCCATTCACGCTTAAACCGGCATTCTCTAGCTTGAGCGGCTCGACCAAAGTTTCGCGCCCAACTGCCCAAACCACCTGGTCAAAACCACCCAACTGCTGACCATCGTCACTGTGTATGCAAATCGTGCCGTCTGTCATCGATTCGAGCTTTTTCACCTTAAAATGATACGCTTTCTGAATACCGCTGGTCAGCATCGCCTGCGTTAGCGTTTCTCGAATCATGTCGTCAAACCCACGCAACACCAAATCTTTGCGGCTAACCAAGGTTGTTTGCGTGCCAAGGGCTTGGAACACCCCAGCCAACTCAACAGCAATATAACCACTGCCAATCACAGCCACTTTTTTCGGCTGCTGCGTCAACGCAAAAAAACCATCCGAGGTGATCCCTAACTCAGCATTTTCAGTTTCATTGGGAATGAGGGGTTGACCGCCTGGCGCTAAAACAATCGTCTCGGCGGTGTAGGTTTTACCCGCCACCTCTACCGTGTGCGCATCGACCAACGAGCCCCAGCCTTGTAAGACCTCGACGCCCTTATCAGCCATATACCCTTGATACCAAGTAGTGATATTGCCAATGTACTGCTCACGTTGCCGGACGAGTTTGCCCCAATCCAATCCTTCCTGTTTCACGTGAAAACCAAAATCCGGTGCATCGCGCAGTGCTTCGGCAATATGCGCACCAAACCACATGACTTTTTTGGGTACACAACCGATATTCACACAGGTACCGCCCAGTTTTTTTGCTTCAACAACCGCGCACTTTTTGCCATATTCTGCTGCTCGTTCGACCACCGAGAGGCCACCGCTGCCAGCACCAATTGCAATCAGATCATAATCATAGGTCATTTTAGTTTCCTTACTTAGGGATGCGTTGTACGGAAGCGAAAATGGGCTTCCAAGTCGTCTGCGCCGCCAATCCGTTTGCCATCAATAAACACCTGAGGCACGGTTCCCGCATTGGCAACGGCGCGTAAAGTTCTCGAAGAGATGCCCGCTTGACCAATAATGATTTCTTCATAACGAATACCGGCGTCTTCCAGCAGAGATTTTGCTTTCAAACAGTAAGGACATCCAGGCTTGGTGAAAAGCGTCGCCACACTTGGCGCGGTAGCGCGAGGATTCAAATAATGCAACATGGTATCGGCATCAGAAACCTCAAAAGGATCGCCTGGCTGATTGGGTTCGATAAACATTTTTTCAATCACCCCATCACGCACCAACATTGAGTAACGCCAAGAGCGCAGGCCAAAACCCAAATCCTCTTTATTGACGAGCATACCCATTGCCTCGGTAAACTCACCGTTCCCGTCCGGCAAAAGGCGAATATGCTCCACTTCTTGGTGCGCCGCCCATTCATTCATCACAAAGGTGTCATTGACCGAAATGCAGACAATCTCATCCACTCCGTTGGCAAAAAACACGGGCGCCAACTCATTAAAACGCGGTAAATGGGTCGAAGAACAGGTAGGAGTAAAAGCGCCCGGCAGTGAAAAAACGACCACGGTTTTTCCCTTAAAAAGCGCATCCGTTGTCACGCTCTGCCACTGATTATTTTGGCGGATGGGAAAGGTTACTTGGGGAACCCTTTGCCCTTCACGATTTGCAAATGCCATCAATTCAACTCTCCTGATTACGCTTAATTGCCTGCCAAGTCATCACTAAAAAACCCAACTTTGCTTATAAGCCTATATAAATAATTAATATTGGTAAAATGAAATCTTTCTTCGGTTCGCTTAGTCAAAACCTATCAAACCTCAACCCTAGCCTACTGTAAGGTTGAACCTTGCAAACGGCGCATAAAGGGTTCGAGTTGCTGACACTCCTGAGCAAACTTCATCAGTAGGCCCAAAATCGCTTGGTCCTCATGTTGTGATGCAATTCGCGCTGCGAGCTGAAAATCGTTGTCGGTCACGCTGCCTTTAAAGCCACCAGACTCCAGCAAGGCCGCCACAACGCCAACATTTTGCAATAAGCAGGCCGCTTGTAAAGCCTTGACCCCAACCCCAGCCGCATCTCGCGCCACTTCCAGCTGCGGTGAAACTAAAAAATCTTCCACCAATACTTTGGTCATCCAATAATTCATCTCAACCTCAGCCTGACTTTCCAAAGCATGCATCAACAACTCTTTAGGGTCTTGCTGATGACGGTTAACTAAGGTTTTCACAATTTGTGAAAAGGACTCTCGGTTTTTCAAATCAAAATTGAGCAGATTCATGGGTTAAATTTCCTGTTTTTTTCAGCCACACGCTGAGCCACCGCCTGAGCACAGGCCACACCGGAAGCCCAAGCCCACTGAAAATTAAAGCCGCCTAAATGCCCGGTTACATCCAGCACTTCGCCAATAAAATAGAGTCCAGGCTGCTTTTTGACCTCAAAAGTTTTGGAGGAGAGCTCATCGGTATCAACCCCTCCTAGGGTCACTTCTGCCTTGTCATATCCGGCCGTTGCCGCAGGATAAAGTGTCCAAGCGGAAAGTTGCTCAGCATAAGCTTGCAACTCACCATCGCTGGCATTGGCCACTTCGGCCGCCAACGGATACCACACTAACCACTGTTGTACAAAACGCTTTGGCAAATAATTTTGCAGCCAGCGACTTAAGTTACCGGCCGTTTGGCGCAACTGCTTCAGCTCGTTCATAACCGCTTGTTTGGGCAGCAAGTTGATAACCAATGGCTGCCCTTCGAACCAATAGTTTGAAGCCTGCAAAATGCCCGGGCCACTTAACCCTTGATGAGTGAACAGTATCGCTTCCGTAAAGCATCGTCCGCCGGCACTGACCGTGACATCCAATGATAACCCAGCTAAATCGGCGCAACGCTGCTGCCATTTTCCGGTAAAAACGAGTGGCACCAGACCCGGCCGCGTCGGTAAAACCCTTAAACCAAACTGCTCTGCCAATCGATAGCCAAGATCGCTTGCCTTCAACTTTGGAAATGATAAGGCTCCCGTAGCGATCACGAATTGCCGAGCACGGAAATTTCCGCTTGTAGTCCTTAGCTGATAGAGACCCGCAGCAACCTCGACGCTTTCAAGCGATGTATTCAATGAAAAAGCCACCTGCGCCCAATCACACTCGGTACGCAAAATTTGAATTAAATCGCTGGCTCGATCACGACAAAACAGCTTACCAAGCTCACGCGTTTCATACGCTAAGCCATGGCGCTCAACCAGCTCAATAAAGGCAGTGCTCGGATAACGCGACAGTGCACTTTTAACAAAGTGCGGATTTTGGCAAACGTAGTGTTCTGGGGTGACCTGTAAATTGGTGAAATTGCATTTGCCACCACCGGAAATTCGAATCTTACCGGCCGCCTTTGGCGAATGGTCCAAAACCAGCACCTTAAGTCCTTGATAACCGGCGGTCGCTGCGCACATCAGACCCGAGGCTCCCGCCCCGAGAATCAGCAAATCCCAATCGGTATCCAAGGTCGAAGACTCGTTCAATTTACCCACTCCCAGTCCACTGATCTTTCTTTAACTTCATCTAAAATTCGTTCGATTGCCTGCTCCACAAGAGCGGCCTCCCCTTCAATTCCCAGCTCAATCCAACGCGAACCATCTGCACGCAGACTCGGCAAGCTAAAGAGCCTCAGTTGTGGAAACTCGATAGTAAACGCCTCCATAAAAACGATCCAATCGGATTCGTGCCCGTTGAAAATCCGCACGCCCTTTTCTAAGGTCATCGCCTGCGTCAAATCCGCGTAATACGTATCTAAAACCCACTCCATCATTGGCTTAGCCATCATCGGAAAACCCGGCATGAAATAATGCTCACCAATCGAAAAACCCGGCACTCGGTTATAAAAGTTTGGAATGATTGCCGCACCGAGTGGAAACTCCGCCATTCTGACTCGCTGGGGATAAGCCTCTGGCCCAAACTGCGCTTCAATTTCCGCTACCGCTTGCGGGTGCCGTTCTAAGGGCACACCCAGCGCCGCTGCCGCACATTGTCGCGTGCGATCGTCGGGCGTTGCGCCTATCCCACCAAAACAAAAGACAATCTCACCACTGGCAAAACTTTGGCGTAAAGTGCGGGTTAAGCGCACCGGTTCATCCCCTAAAATTTGTACCCAACTTAACGCCAAACCGCGCGGTTTTAAAATGGCATTGGCCTGAGCTAAATGACAATCTTGGCGCTTGGCCGAAAGCACTTCATCACCGATAATAATCAGACCAATTGTAGGCATAGCCAACTCCTTCTGAGCCATGATGGGATTGTGATAGGTTTTAAAAGCCAACTAGTATAAAAGGAAACCCTACCGATGTCTTTGCCTTGCGTTTTAAGCGTTGCCGGTTTTGATCCAAGCGGAGGCGCAGGCCTGCAAGCAGATTGTAAGACGATTCATGCCCTTGGCGCTTATGCCTTAACCGTCGTCACCGCAGTTACCGCTCAGAACTCTCGCGGCGTGCAAGCGGTTTATCCACTTGAGGATGCCGCTTTTGGCGCGCAGTTAGCTGCGCTTGGTGAAGACTATCAAATTGGGGCAATTAAAATCGGAATGCTCAGCGATGCCGGAAAAATTGCCACCTTAGCACGCTTTCTGGAACAGATGCCAAGGGTTCCAGTCGTATTAGATCCCGTATTAGTCAGTACCAGTGGCACCGCGCTTTTGCAGCCGGAAGCCCTGCAAACATTGATTACACAATTACTGCCACGCTGCACGCTGCTGACTCCCAATCGTCCGGAAATGCACTATCTCGCCGAATCAATCGGCTGTCCATTAGACCAGGCAACCCATCAATCCGATTTGACTCACTGCATGAACAAACTGGGGGTCAAAAATCTGCTGCTCAAAGGCGGGCACAGTCAGGATGCGGATGCCGGCGATTGGCTATTAAGTACAGAAAGAAACACCGAAACCGTTACCCAAAGCCAATGGTTTCGCTTACCACGCCTCAAGGTACAGCACGCCCATGGCACAGGTTGCACCCTTTCTGCGGCCATTGCCGTCCATTTGGCTCAAGGCCAGACACTGTCTCAAGCAGTCGCTCACGCCAAACACTTTGTGCATTCTGCCCTCGCTCAAGCGGATCAAAATCAACCGCTTTATCGGCATATTACAACCGCGGAAGCGGCCAAGCGACGGGGTGGGCTTCACCATTTTTGGAAAAGCGATTCTCTTTTTGAATAAACGTCTTATTGAGTAGCCTGATTAACCTCTTTTTTGACCGCCTCGGCTTCCTCTGTCACCGAATGAATGACTTTTTGTGCTGAATCGCCGGTTTTCTCTAAATACTCAATCACCACCTCCGAGCCAACAAGGGCTTCTCGGGCCAGTTCGCGGCTGCCAAACCAATCAAACATAATGGCCAGAGCGATAAAAATCGCCAGCCAAATCAACAAGCTAATTAATCCAAAAATTCGCATTTTTCTCTCCTTTCCCGTGCTAAAAACGGGGCTTATGATAGCGTTTTTCCGCTGCGCCAAGGACGAATTGCAAAGCGCGCCGGATGCGTGGCCTGATACAAAGCCCCATCTAAAGGCAAACTCTGCCCACACATTTCAGCCGTGATCAATTCCGCCGCCAAAAAAACCGACATCAAACCTCGAGCACCATGTCCATTATTCACATACAAATGGGGTTGATAAGACTGCCGGGGATACTGAAACAAGGCTCGATTGTGGGGTTGCCGTAAATAATGCTGATCAACAAATGCCCAATCTGGCACAGGGCCAACAATCGGCAGATGATCCGGCGTGGTTGGCCGAAACGCAATTCGGCCTGGCAATCCCTCCAAATCCCCAACGGATTGCACTTTCTGCCAATTCGGCAATACCGCCTCAACCGCAGTCAAATTCGATTGATGCCCTGCGACAGAGAGCATTTGTCCCATATCGGGCGCCTCAAAAGTGGCTCCGGTCACCGCATACCCTTTGGCAGTAGGTGAAGAATACCCACTGTGCGTGATTGCGATGGGTAAAGGATAGGCCTGCAAAGCTGCCGGCAAATGCGTTACCTGGCCTTTCAAAGGACGCAAAGGCAGCTGGAGTCGCTGATTGAGATTCTGATCCAGTGCCGCCGTTGCCAAGACCAACGCATCCGCTTGCAGTAAGGCCGTTTCCTTACCCACGAAACACTTTACCTGCCAACCGCCTTCCACCGATTGCCACGCTTCTACCCGGTGGCCAAGTTTGACCGCGATGTTTGGATGAGCCAAACAGCGCTCAACCACAGACTTTGGATAAATCCATCCACTGTTCGGATAAAAGAGTCCGCTTTTATCGGTCTCAATTGACCAGCGACTGACCAAGGCATCGGCCTCTTGCCATTGAGCGACACGAGGCGGCAGAGTCAGATTTTGCTGTACCTGCTGCCAATGCGTCAACAAGCTACCATCCGCATCAAGCTGCAGTAAACCGCGCAAATCCCCTTCAATCTCCTGCGTACTGAGCCAAGGCTGCAACCAGCGCTGAGCGCTTTGAAAGCCTGCCCAATACCAACGCGAACGCAGGTTCCAATCCGCGGTAAGCAAAGGATGCAAGGTGCCGGCTAAATTGCCGGAAGCTTCAGCAGCAACCGCATCGGCTTGATCTAACACCGTGACGTGCAAACCTTGCTGCGCAAGCGCATAGGCTTGCGTTGCACCAGCCAATCCCGCGCCGATGACCAGCACCGTCTTGACGGGGGCAGATGGCACAGAACGCTCAAACCAAGGCGCTTTACTCGTAAATGGGCGCTGGGTTTCGAGCTGGCCAAAAAGCATTTCGCGCTTACGGCCGAACCCTTTATCTTTCTGGACGGTAAATCCAACTTGTTGCAAACCGCGACGCACGTCTCCTGCGGCGGTAAAAGTAGCAAAGGTTGTCTGACCATGACTTAAACGCGCCATATTTTGAAACAAGGCTGGCTGCCACATTTGCGGATTTTTTGAAGGGGCAAAGCCATCCAAAAACCACGCATCCACTTGGCCAGGTGGTGAAGAATCACAGGTTTTTACGCCGTCCAGAATATCGCCAAACCAAAGACTTAAACGCACCTGACATTCCGGCAGATACAGCTCATGCCACCCGGGAATCAACGGCGGGTAAATCGCTTGCAAAGCCTCTGCTTGCGGTGCCAGTTCGGCAAAGGTGCTGTGTACCTTAACCAAATCTGACCAACGCAGCGGATATTTTTCAAACGAAACAAAATGCAGTTGCACGCTGGGCTTTTGCTCGCCCCACGTTTGTTGCCACAAGGCAAGGGTGGCCAAAAAATTGAGACCGGAACCAAACCCACTTTCAGCAATCCGAAAGGGTGCAGACTTGGAATGGTTGCCCAAAGCGGCAAAACGCTCCGGCAAAAAATTGTGCGCTAAAAAATGGTAGCGCGTTTCGTTAAGACCATCTTGCTGCGAAAAATAGCAGTCGCCAAAAGCCGCTGCAAAAGGAACTTGTTGCTGCCAAACCAGTTCGGCCGGCTCTAAGGCGTTTTTTTTCATTTTTGTTCTGTCCGAAAGCAAACAACGCTCATTATAATGAAGCTTTTCTGTCCATGGAGCCTTGCTATGAATACGCCAACTCATTCGCCAATTAATTCGCAAGACGATGCCCTCTGGCAACAAAAATTAACACCAGAACAATATCAGATTTGCCGCTGTGGAGGGACTGAGCGTGCCTTTACCGGCCAATATTGGAATCACAAGGCGGTAGGCACTTATCTTTGCGCCTGTTGTCATGAGCCCTTGTTTGCATCGAACCACAAATACGACTCTGGTTCGGGTTGGCCAAGTTACTGGCAACCGATCGCCGTGGATGCCGTGCGCGAACTTCGTGATACCAGCCATGGCATGATTCGCACCGAAGTGTGCTGCGCTCGATGTGACAGCCATCTTGGCCATGTTTTTACCGATGGCCCACCCCCAAGCGGGTTGCGTTACTGCATTAATTCTGCTTCCATTCATTTTGAACCGGCTGACAATTGATGGCGGATTCCATTCCGTTTTTGAACGCCCTGCGCAACACACTTAATCGGCTGCACAATACTCAAACGCGCCAACTCCTGCTGCTTCAAGGCGAACGGACTTGGCAAGAAACCCTCACCACCGCGCTGTGTGGCGAACACAATACCTTAGTGCTGGCGGGCAGGTGCCCGTCTCTGCCAAACTGGCAATCGGCGGAAGCACACTGCCTCAAGCACTGGCTTGGACAAAGCTTTGATTTCGCCCTAATCGACATGCATGATGGCTTGACTGCCGACCAGCTTGGCATTGTTGCCGGGGTGATTCGCGGCGGAGGCTTGCTGATTTTATGGCTGCCGCCAAACTGGCCAGAAACCGTAAACCCTCATAATCAACGCTTTTTAAACACGCCTCTCAAGCCGGAAAACACCGAGCCTTGGTTTTACCGGCATCTGGCTAAGTGTTGGCAAACCGATGCACTTTGGTTGCGTCAAGGTCAAGCCGTTCCCGCCAACCAGCAAATACCAATAACGCGCCTTGCTCTCCCGACACCGCCATCCTTTCCCTTTGGCGCAGCCACTCTTGAACAACACAAGGCGATTGCCGCTATTTTGAAAGTCGCGTTTGGTCATCGAAAACGCCCCCTGGTCATTCATGCCGATCGAGGACGCGGTAAGAGTGCGGCCTTGGGTCTGGCGGCAGTGCAAGCCTTAATTCAAGGCAAAGAAAAAATTGCCATCAGCGCCGCCACACCAGAGCAGACGCAAAGTGCTTTTACTCATGCCCTAGACTGGCTAAAAAATACAATCGCACCGGAGCTCAGCAATCTCCATTACCGCCCGCAGCAGCTGTGCTTTGATTGGCTCGGTCAGCGTAAAAGCCTAGATTTCTACGCACCCGACCACCTGATTTTAACGTCAGTTTCCTGCGACCTCCTCTTAGTGGATGAAGCTGCCCAACTGCCCATGCCCCTCTTGCAAAAATTACTGAAAAAGCATTCGCGTCTTGTTTTTGCCAGTACGCTGCATGGCTATGAAGGTTCTGGACGAGGGTTTGGTTTACGCTTTGCCAAAATTCTGCATCAACAAACCCCTGGCTGGCAGGCCCTGCACTTGCAGCAACCTCTGCGTTGGCGCAACAACGATAAGTTGGAGCACCTCATTAACCAAGCCCTGCTGCTTGCCCCAGAGACCGCTCAAGCAAGTCCAGAACCCGATATCAACATCAAGATTTTCCAGCTTGATAAATCCGCCTTGCTCGCCGAACTGCCCACCCTTTTTGGTCTTTTGGTTCAGGCACACTATCAAACTCGGCCGAATGATTTACAGCAGCTTTTGGATAGCCCAAACCCGGTTTGGGTGGCCTATTCACAACAAACTGCCGTTGGAATTTTATTGAGTCAAGAGGAAGGAAACTTAACCGCAGACGACCAAGATAGTGGGCAAATTCATGGACACCTTCTGCCACAGCTCTTATCTCGGCAATACGGTTTTCGCGCCGCTTTAAACTGGCGATCTTGGCGAGTAATGCGCTTAGCGGTTGCGCCTGAATGGCAGGGACTGGGCATCGGGACGCAACTGGTCAGAGCCTGGCAAGAGGCGGCTAAAAGCCAACAAGTTGATTTCTTAAGCTGCAGTTTTGCGGCTGAGCACCGCCTACTGGCTTTTTGGTGTCAACAAGGCCTCCGGCCGCTGCACCTTGGTACACATCGTGACAAAGCCAGCGGCAGCTACACCTTGGTGATGATACAAACGCTCAAGAGGAAAACTGATTGTTTAGAGCAGATTCAGCAGCAGTTTTACCAGCAGCTACCAACCCTTTTGAGCGAAGAACTGAGCGATCTAGAGCCCGATTTACTGCACGCTTTATGGCAAGCCGCGCCAGCGCTTAAACCGCTTACAACCGCCCAGCAAATAGAAATTGCCGCGGCCTTCGCCACTCAACAACGAAGTTTTAACAGCAGCAGTGGCTTTATTCGCGCCCTGCTTGCTCAACACCCAGCTCAATTGGCTCGCTTAGACTGTGCAGCGGCTCAACCGCTCAGCGATAAATGTTTTAAGAACTTGAATTGGGCCCAATTGGCACACGCTCACAAGCTCACCGGTAAGAGCGCTGCCGAAAAAGCATTTCGTACGGCTTTACAGAAGTTCTTGACCCTGCTTGAGACCGATTAAACGTCAAAAACCACGGTTTTGTTACCGTGAATCAAAACCCGATCTTCCAAGTGATAACGCAGACCACGCGCCAGAACGGTTTTCTCAACATCACGCCCCAGGCGCTTCATGTCCTCGATACTATGGGCGTGGCTGATTCGAATGACATCCTGTTCAATAATCGGCCCAGCATCTAAAACCTCTGTCACATAGTGACAGGTGGCCCCAATCAGCTTGACCCCACGTTCACTGGCCTGATGATAAGGACGTGCGCCAACAAACGATGGCAGGAACGAATGATGGATATTAATGACTTGGCCACTATAGTCTTTACACATTTTTGGCGGCAAAATTTGCATATAGCGCGCTAAAACAATCACTTCCGCTCCATACTCTTGCACCAAAGACTCTGTCTGTGAAAACGCCTTGAGCTTGGTTTCCGGCGTCACCGGAACGTAGTGAAACGGCACTTGATACCACTCCGCCATCGAGCGTAAATCTTCATGGTTCGCAATCACACAAACCACTTCACCGGGCAGCTCGCGCTCGTGCCAACGATGCAGCAGATCGGCCAAACAATGTGACTCCTTAGATGCAAACAGGGCAATCTTTTTTGGTCGTCCAGAGTCGGAAATAGACCACTGCATCTCAAACTGCTGGGCAACTCTCTCAAAACCGGCGGCAAAGGCCTCTAAACCATCTTGAATCGAACTGGCTAAAATTTCATGGCGCATAAAAAACCAGCTGTTGGCAGCATCAGTATGATGGTTAGCCTCGACAATGGTTCCGCCCTGCTCGGCGATATAATGCGCCACCGAGGCGACAATCCCAATTTGGTCCGGACAAGAGATAACCAAGCGATAAACACGGCTCATTGGATACTTCACTCTTCAGTATTAAATAAAACGCTTATCTTAGCAGAAGCCCTCCCTCTTGCCGCAAGCCTTACCAGCAGCCAAAAACAAAAAACCCCGAAAAGGCAGGCCTTTTCGGGGTAACTTTTTCTTAAAAAAGGCTATTTACAAGCAAGGCACTTTCAAAACCACGGTTGAGTTTTCACCGGATGGCACTTCCGTTTGACCGCCCGCCTGTATCCAAGCATCCATACCGCCAACCATATTCACAACCTTCTCAAAGCCCATTTCCTGCAAGGTTTGTGTGGCCAGAGCCGCCCGCCCCCCAGATTTACACACCACCAACCAGCCGTCTTTACGGCCATCGCGCAATCTCGGATTGGCCCCCGGATATTGTAAATCGGCAGCGGGTTCTAAAACACCACGAGGCACATTCAATGCGCCTGGAATGGCGACCGTTAAATATTCACCCGGCTCGCGCACATCCAAAACCTGATAGCCTTCAGCGATAAGCCCCTTAGCCTGCTCAACTTCTGCGGTTTGAATCTGCGCCATAGCCGCTTGAACATAATCCATTAATCCCTTACTCATCTCAATTGCTCCTGTGCGTTTGTGTATTTTAATTTGGCAAATCATACTCAATTTCTGCACTCAGCACTATGGGCAGCACCCAACAAGTCGCCACACCTTTAAAGCAACCCACTTCTGAATAAACACTTACACCCTTGAGGGAAACGCAGGGATTTTCAAGGAGCCAAGGCACAATATCCGCTATAATCATCGACTTATTAATATCTCGTTTGGCTTGGAATCACCATGAAAATTGTTTCTTTTAACATCAACAGTGTCCGATTACGAATTCATCAACTGGCTGCCTTAAAAGAAGCGATTGCACCAGACATCATCGGGCTGCAAGAGACCAAAGTCCAAGACCACGAGTTTCCACTCGCCGAAATTGAAGCGCTGGGCTACCAAGCCGTCTTTATCGGCCAAAAAACCCATTACGGCGTGGCGATACTCTATCGACAAGGCATTACCCTTAATGCCTTACAAAAAGGGTGGCGTTCGGATGACGAGCTGGCGCAAAAACGCCTACTGGTCGGTGACTTCACCCTAGAAAATGGTCATCAGGTTCGGGTTCTCAACGGGTATTTTCCACAAGGTGAAAACCGCGAGCATCCGATAAAGTTTCCTGCCAAGCAGAAGTTCTATGCCGATTTAATGGACTATTTGCAAGAGGAATGTGACCCACAACAAAATCTGGCGGTGATTGGCGATTTTAATATTTCGCCAACCGACTTAGACATTGGCATTGGCGAAGACAACCGCAAACGCTGGTTGCGCGATGGCAAAACCAGTTTTTTGCCAGAAGAGCGCGCCATGTGGACACGCTTAACCGACTGGGGTTTATTTGACACTTTCCGCAGCCTCCATCCCGAGGTAAACGATCGTTATAGTTGGTTTGATTACCGCTCTAAAGGTTTTGAACGTGAACCCAAACGCGGTCTGCGCATCGATACGGTTTTGGCCAGCGCGCCTCTCAACGCCAAAGCCATCGCCAGTGACATTAGTTATACCGTCCGCGGCATGGACAAACCATCGGATCATGCCCCGGTTTGGACCGAATTTTCCCTTTAATCCGTTAAGTAGAAACCCTCATGGCGCACAAATTGGCTTACCTTGTCCACAAACAGAACCTTACCTCCGACATCCTTCTGCTTCTGCTCAAGCCGCAGCAACCGATCGCCTATCATGCCGGCCAATACATTTTGTTGGGGTTTGAGGCTGAAGCACTCAAACCTTTTTCGATTGCCGCCGCCCCGCGCACAGACGGCTTAATTGAATGCCACATTCGCGATCATGAACACAGTCCATGGATGCAAAAACTGTTTGCCTTACCAAATGGTGAAAGCCTGCTATTTGAAGGCCCCAAAGAGCAGATGCGTCTTGCCGACAATCATCGGCCAGTGATCTTTGTTGCAGGCGGTACTGGTTTTGCACCAATGAAGGCCTTACTGGAAGAGCTGCTGCGCCACCAGGCAGCGATGCCCATCGACTTTTACTGGGGTGCGCGCACGCCAGCCGATTTATACATGCACCAACAGATGATTGCGTTATCGCAAAAACACGCCAATCTCAACTATGTTCCGGTCATTTCCGAGCAGACCGAACACTGGAATGGCGCGCAAGGCTTAGTACATCAACAAGTGCTGCGAGAGCACCCAAATTTAGCCGCCTATCAAGTCTATTTGTGTGGTCCTTGGGCAATGCAGCAAACCGCTAAAACCGATTTCACCGCCGCCGGCATGGATTTGCAGCATTTTGTGGCTTAGAGCCTATCAGGCCATCAAGAGGAAAAACTGTGGTGTTCACCGTCCAATTGCGCCAAATCTACGCTAGCTTGCTATCTTTTGCCTGCAGCACCGGCCCGGTTTGGGCAGAAGATCCTGTCGCCACCGAGGGCATCCATTACCTCGATTACAGTCAATGCTTACAAAAAGCGATGCTCAGTGCGGCCGACAGCCAAACCCTTGGCGAAATTCGCGAACAATGCCGGCAAGGGCAACAGCTGACACAACCGCTCAGCGCCCGCAACCTCAACGAAACACTGACTGAAAAAAATCCGTTTGTTCTCACTCCACACCGTCTCAACTATGCCGTTGTCAGTCATGCGTTTAACGGTATTAACGATAGACCATTTACGACGGCGGCCGATGCGCCCTTGGCTTATCGTGATGAAGAAGTGCAGTTTCAATTGAGTTTCAAGTTTCCGCTTTATCAAGATTTGCCCCTCTTCGGACGCTCTCTCGATTTCTATGCGGCTTACACCAACCGTTCATTTTGGCAGTTTTTTGATGACGAGGACTCCATTCCGTTTCGCGAAACCAACCATGAACCCGAAGCGTGGGTGGAGTGGCAAACCGATTTTAATTTTCCCTTGAGCCTAAATTTGCATAAGCTCATGCTTGGCATAAATCATCAATCCAATGGCCAAAGCGGTACTCTGTCCCGTGGGTGGAATCGAGTTTTCTTGCAGGGATTTTTGGAGCACAAACGCAGCTTTCTTAGCTTTAAAACCTGGCGACGTTTTGATGAACAAGACGAATTTGATAACAGCTTTAACTACACCAAATACCTTGGCGATTTTGAGCTGGAAGCGGCATACAAATGGCGACAAAACACCTTTGCAATCACCTGGCGCAACCAATATGAGTTCAATCAATATGGCGCCGTACAACTGGAATACACCTATCCGCTCAATCGCCGTTTAAAAGGCTACGTACAACTGTTTGACGGCTATGGCGATAGCCTAATCGATATGCAATACCACCATCGCAAACTCGCGATTGGCATTGTGCTTGCGGATCGCATTTAAACTTAAGCTTGACCCAACCGCTTTTTTGGCCCAGCCTCTTTGAGCTGTTCGATGGCCTCTTTATAGACCAATGCGGCTTGTTCTTCCTTGCCTTGCGCCTCATAACAATGGGCTAAGGCGTGAAACGTTTCCAACTGGGGAACCAGCTTCAGGCTCTGTTGCAAATAGCTTTTACCCAAAGCCCACATCTGACTGCAACAGGCCAAACGCCCCAACGTTAACAACAATATCGGATTTTGTGGCTGGTTTTTTAACCAAGTTTCAGCTTTTTTCATTCGCTCAAACGCTGGCCCCAAAGTCAAACGACCATATTGATAAACCAAACGATCATCCCAATGACGCGCCAATGCTTTTTCCAAGAGTTTTTCTAAACCGACTTCCTGACCAAATCCAATCCGTTGTTCAACAAATTCAGCCAAAATTTCGGCTTCCATCTGTGCTTTGGCAGGTAACTGATACCAAAGTGCATCCAACCCATCGACCTCTTTGGCCGTAGCCAGTTTCCCCGCTAATAAACTGCGTTGTAATGACCAAAGTGCTTCGCGGACCAGAGCCTTACTTTTTTCAATGCGCGGCATCAGGGCTTCTAGCTCTGGCCACTGTTTGAGTTGTACCAAGACCTTAGCGTATTCTTGCAACACATTTTGGTGGCTGGGTGCTTGTTCATGTAAAGCTTGTAACAGGGCTAACGCCTCCCAAGGGGATTGCTCGAGTAGAAGCCGCGCTTCGACCAATCCAATCAGCATATACTCTTGCGGATAAGCATCCCGAGCCTCTTGCAGATACGCATCGCGCCTTTTTACCGCCCCTTGATTCTGCGCCATCTTAGCCGCGCTCAAATAGTGAACCAGTCCAGATTCACTGCGTTTGGCGCTGCGAATGAGCGCCTTTTCGGCTTTGTGCCATTCCCCATATTCAAGCGCAATCATGCCTTCGGTCATGGCATCCTGCGCCTGATTTAAGCGACTAAAACGGCGACGATGCTGCCAATAACGTGGAAAATTCCATACCAGCAAACTCAAACGTACAAGCAAATATCCTAGGGTAAAGAATAATAAGACCAACCCCATAAAAAAGCTCAGACTGGTTTCAATAATCCATTGCCCCCAAACTACTGAAACCACCCCATTGTCGTACAACATCAAGGTTGCCAAGCCCGTGGTTGCCAAGAAAGCTAAAATCCAAGTCACAACACGTCTCATCGACTACTCCTGACCTGAGGACGCGTGCCATTGCGCAATTAACAAGGGCTTTCTGGCAGGCAAGGTTAAATCGCCAAACGGCTGCAGTGCTTGCTGCAAAGCGGGCACAATACTGGGCACTTGAGCTTGGGCAATCTGCAGCAATTGCTGTTGCGCACGCTCGCTTAAATGGGTGGCGTCATTGTCCAAGGCAAACTGGAAATGATCTACTGTCAACAATAGGCGTTGCTGCACCACCTGATGCAGCATAATGCTTTCAACTTGATTGAACGACTCCGCCTCTCGATGCTGAATACGCACCAATCCACTTAGCTTGTGCAATAAGTTTTGCCAAGGACTAAGAGCACTCGGTAACGCCTCTTCTGTGTGCGCTGGTGTAAAATCCGTTGGCATCTCTGGCATCTGTAAAATGAGTTGTCGAACCGCATCAAGCGATGGTCTTGGCTGTGTTTCCGCTGCTTGATACTGCTGCACCTGGCGAATATCTTGCTCAAGCAGTAAATTAATCGCTTCTCTTTCGGCTGGGCCTAAGGGGATGAGCGCTTGTTGCAATGCCTTTAACTGAGTTTGAGTTTGCTCGGCCGAGAGGTTGAGCAGCCACTGGGTATTGATTTTCAACGCCCAAACCTGCAAATCCGATACCTCCATTTTTGCGGACCCATTTGCCGGCTCTAAGACACTTTGCAATTGGGTTTGAACCGCATTAAGTTGCGACTGGATTGCCTTGCGTTCTGCATTCCAATCGTTATCAGGCGCTTGCTGAGGCGGATTCTGTATGGCGAAAGCGGCGATGCGCGCGTCCATCTCTGCTTGGAGTTTCTGCTGTAACTGGTTCAACGCCTCCGAAGGCAATGCACTCTCTCCGAGTTTTTGGGTCAGCTGGGTAAGTTGCGCTTGAATCGGCGTCAAGGCCGCTTGCTGCTGTTCAAGCTGGTTGAGTGCTTGTTCGGCTTGGATTTGCGCTTGGCGTATTTTTTGATCCAGGGTCTGCAAGTCTTGATCGACACTCAACATTTGACTCTGCATCCAGACTAACTGGCTGAATAACCAAATGCCCGCACCGGCCAGCACGAACACCAAGAGCGTTAAAGCCAAACGAAGTTGAAGCCACTGCCAGATCCATCGCAGTGGGTTCGTTCTAAAATCGTGTCTTGATTTGGAATCGACACCAGGTTGCGCGCTTTTAGGCTCAGTATTGTGTTCGGAAGTCGTGGTCTCTTGCACACCAAGCACTTCACCCTCAATAATTTTAGTTTCTTGCAGAACAGGGCGCAGCGGATCAGACATAATCCCACTCCTTTTCACTTAAGATGATAAACGGCACTCAGTGCAATAGGTTTGCAGGGCCTCAATGACACCGGCATCACTCTGAGTAGATACCGTTCGAATCGCGCCTTGCCAACCTTGTTGGCGAAGCAAATCCGCTAAACGCTGACTGTACACCAAAGTCAGTTCAATAAATCGCCATGCCTGGCTGTTCGCGGTGGCAAAGCGTTCATCCTTCGGAGCCACTTGTTCAATCAGGCCACGAAAGCCATCATAACTGCTGACCAACAAAACGGGATGGGATGCACGTTGAAAGGCATCCCAAGAAGCGTGGCAAAACGCTTTGGTTTGACGTCGATAGACCAAGGCAAGGACAAGCTGGGCACCGCGTTGTGTGAGCGTCTCCGCCAGCAGGGTCCGTCCGCCCTCGCCTTTTACCAATAAAATCTTCTGCCCGGTAAGCACTTGCATGGCGGGATGGGTCAGTAAAGACTCGCTGTCGAATTGCTGGGCGGATAGGGTACGAATCGGCCACCCAAGGGCTTCGCCGGCTTGCGCGGTGGCGCGACCAATGGCTAAGACCTGCGTTCGCTTGGTCGGCATCTGCAGCAGTCCGCCTTGCTGTACCCAACCCTGAACGGCATTGACACTGGTGAAGATAATCCAGTCAAAATCCGTCAAATCCGGCAAAGGCGGGACAAGTTTTTGCCATTCAATGGTCAGGGTAGGACAAGCCAGTACCTCACACCCTTGTGCTTGTAAGGCGACCGTCAGTGCCTGCGCTTGCTGCTCGGGACGAGTATTGAGTAGCGTCAATCCACTCAAGGCCTGAACCGTCACGGTGCTCTAGCCTTTATGCAAATCAGCGGCATAGACCGCTTGTAAAATTTGGCGTGCGCCTTGGGCTAACAAGCTGTCGCCAAGCGCCCGCCCAAGGGCTTCGGCTTCGGCTTGAGGCCCTTCCATTTGAGCCTGAATGATTTCGGTTCCGTCTAAACTGGCGACCAATCCTCGGATTCGCAACTGCGCATTATCTAATAGCTCTGCAAAGACACCAATCGGCACTTGGCACCCGCCTTCCAAACGGTGATTCATGGCACGCTCAGCAAGCGTGCGAATTTCAGTTGGACGATGGTTCAAAACCGAAATCAGTGCTTTTGTTTCATGGTCTTTAGCAAAGTACTCGATGCCAAGCGTGCCTTGCGTTACCGCTGGCAGGCAGATTTCTGGCGCAATTTCGTGACGAATCCGTTCGGAAAGCTCAAGCCGTTGCAAACCAGATGTTGCCAAAACAATGGCATCGTATTCCTCTGCATCCAGCTTGCCCAGACGCGTCCCAACATTACCGCGCAAATCTCGAACCTGCAAATCAGGACGCCGCGCCAAAAGTTGTGCTTTGCGACGTAAACTCGATGTCCCTAATACGGCACCTTGCGGCAGCTCATCAAAATGACTAAAACGGTTAGAAACAAAAGCATCGGTTGGACTGTGCCGCTCTAAAATCGCACCTAACGCAAAACCTTCTGGCAACTCCATTGGCACATCTTTCATCGAGTGCACGGCAATATCGGCTTCACCCGCCAACATCCGGTCTTCAAGTTCTTTGGTAAACAAGCCTTTTCCGCCGATTTTGGCCAAGGGGACATCCAGAATCTTATCGCCTTTGGTGACCATCGGTAGGAGCTCAATTTCCAGTCCAGGATGAGCCTGCTCCAATTGGGCTTTAACAAATTCTGCCTGCCACATAGCAAGCGGGCTTTTACGAGTGGCAATTCTAAGCGTTTTTTTCATTCGATTCCCTGTGGGCCTGTTCGCTTTACCCAGTTGGCTTGCATGGGAAGCCTATGGCAAAGTCATTCTGAGTTGAAATTATTGGCCATTCTACAAAAAAAGGCCTGACGGCTGGCGATGTTTTGCTGAACGAAGCACTGACCGAGCAATTTCGTAACGCCTCCAGACGCGCTTTTCGTTAAAATAAGTGTTCTTTATTTGAACCCTTTACCGCACTGAACCCACCCCTAAGAGAAGCATATGATTGGCCAACTTGCAAAATTGGGAACCGCTTTCGGCCTGACGGGTGCCTTGTTGTTTTATGGCATTGTCCACTCAACGCCTTCTGCATCCTTACCGGAACTCGAAAACTTACCGGCCTTGTCGGCACAAGCCAAACAAAAGGAGCTGCCGATTCTGCTACTGTTCAGTGCACAATGGTGCGAATACTGTACCGTTTTAAAAGAACAGGTATTAGAGCCAATGATGCTTGGCGGCCTCTACGAAGGACGCTATGTTTATTTGCGTCAAGTCAGCTTGGAAGAAGATCATCCGATTGTTGACTGGCATGGCAAAACCCTGACCAAACGCCAATGGGCATATCAACTCGGAGCCGACTTAACGCCAACCCTTCTGTTTGTCGATGGCAACGGAAAAGAGGTCGCAGAGCGCATCACCGGCATACCTGAGCTGACGTTGTTTGCCGGTTTAATTCATAATCGTTTAAACCAGGCCTACCAAAATATGGAATTAAACAAACGCATTCCATCCACACCCGAACAACTGGCTGCGATGCCCGCATCACCTTAATTTATTACGATTTACGCTTTTGGGATATTTATGAGCAATCAACACAACCAAGAAAAACTTTCCAGCGCTCGCTTTAGCGAATCGACCGATGCCTTTGTGGAAGCTTTTACCGCATCGATAATGTTCGATCACCGTATGTATAAGCAAGACATTCAAGGCTCTTTGGCCCATGCCAAGATGCTTAACAAAGTTGGCGTGCTCAACGACCAAGAGTTAGACGAAATTCTTCGCGGACTGGATCAAGTGCTGCATGAGATTGAATCCGGACAACTGCAGTGGTCGATTAAGCAAGAAGACATTCATATGAATATCGAAGCGCGCTTGACAGAAATCATTGGGGTAACCGGCAAAAAACTGCACACCGGTCGATCACGTAACGACCAGGTTGCAACCGACATTCGGCTGTACCTGCGTGACGAAATTGACCAGATTCAACCCGAGATTCTGCGTTTGCAACGCGGTTTAGTCGAGCTGGCCGAAAGAGAAGCGCACACCATTATGCCTGGGTTTACCCATTTGCAAACTGCCCAGCCGGTGACGTTTGGGCATCATATGTTGGCATGGTTTGAAATGCTCAAACGCGATTTGGAGCGATTACAAGATTGCCGTAAACGAGTGAATAGTTTACCGCTGGGTTCTGCCGCCTTGGCTGGAACTACCTACCCGATTGATCGCCACTACACCGCTGAACTTTTGGGCTTTGACCGCGTGGGCGAAAATTCATTGGACGGAGTCTCCGACCGCGATTTTGCAATCGAATTTACCCATTGGGCCGCCACTCTAATGATGCATTTATCGCGGTTTTCGGAAGAATTGGTGCTGTGGTCTTCCGCCCAATTTCAGTTTATTGATTTGCCCGATCGCTTCTGCACCGGTTCGTCCATCATGCCTCAGAAGAAAAACCCCGATGTCCCCGAATTGGTGCGCGGTAAGACCGGCCGCGTTTATGGTCATTTAATGAGTCTCTTGACGTTGATGAAATCCCAACCTCTGGCCTATAACAAAGACAATCAAGAAGACAAGGAACCGTTATTTGACACGGTGGATACCGTTAAAGGAAGTTTACGCGCTTTTGCGGATATGATTCCAGCAATGACCGTCAAACGTGAAATCACCTACCAAGCGGCAAAACGCGGATTCTCGACCGCCACCGATTTGGCCGATTATCTGGTTCGTAAAGGCTTAGCCTTCCGTGATTCGCACGAGGCCGTTGGTTTAGCGGTAGCTCATGGTATTCGTAGCGGCGAGGATCTATCCGAAATGTCTTTGGAAACCTTACAAGGCTTTTGCAACAAAATTGAAGCCGATGTCTATCAGGTACTGACCCTCGAGGGCTCGGTTGCGGCGCGTAATCATTTTGGTGGAACTGCGCCGAATCAAGTACTGGCAGCGGTTGCTCGCGCCAAAGACTACCTAGCTCAGCCTGCATAAAAAAGCAGGATGACATCGCCCAAAAACAGGGCGGTGTCGGCCTCTTTCATTAATCGTGAAACTGCATCACTGAACGCACTTTCATTTCTTTATACACAAAGCTGTTAAGCGCTTTTAAGTCAATCAAGCACGCCATGCCGACTACTTGATAGCCAACCTGCTCACACAGTGCGGCGGCGGCGCCCATCGATCCGCCAGTCGCAATCAAATCATCCAGTAACAAAACCTTACTGCCATCCCCTTTTTGCATCTCCAACTTATCACTGCCATACTCCAACCCATATTCAATCGAAGCATGCACATTGGGTAACTTACCCGGCTTGCGCACCTTAATAAATCCTTTATTGTGTTTAAACGCCAAAGCGGCAGCAAAGATAAAACCTCGCGACTCAATCCCGGCTAAAGCATCAATTTGAGCCCACTCTTCTGGAGAAAAGAGCGCACTCATGGCATCAATGGTTTCAACAAAATGGGTTTTCAGTAAGGGCGAAATATCGCTAAACAAAACCCCTGGCTTAGGGAAGTCCGGAATCTGCGCCAAATGCTGAGCTAAAGGATGGTTTGACATATCACACTCTTTGTAAAACGGGGGAAATTGGCAGTTTAGGCAAAAACTGCTATGCTCGAAAAAAACCTATTCTACCTGCTTTAAGCTGCGCATTGAACCGGAGAGCGAAATGAGCTTACACACCGCACCCTACGAATTTGCTTTACGCAATCGCTTACCAGCCGGGTCTCGAGATTTAGTCAATTATCTTTTTACGACTTACTCCTTAGCCTCCCTGCTCGAATTTTGGCAAACCCAAACACCCAATCAAGCGCTCATCAAACAGTTCGATCTCCAACCAGAGGCTTGGCAAATGGCATTAAAAGCGACTTTGATTGCCAAATTCAGTGCTTTTGATCCTCTTTCGCAATTCACTCAAACACAACGGTTTTATCTGTTAAAAAGTGCTTGTGCGGTTCTAGGTGAATCCCGAGAGTGGCAATCGTTACCGCAGCGCTTACTCAAACAACAACCACCACTACCGATTCTGAGCGAATGGTTGCGTAAGCTGCTGCTGCAACTGCAATCCCCTTAAAGTACCCCGCCGGAACAAACCATCACAATGTGGCCGCCCACCCTAAGACCCTTTCCTTCGCCCATAAAAAAACCCGCTTGAGCCCTAAGGCTTAAGCGGGTTAATTAGCAAAACGCTTTTTGAGCGCAACAACTAACCGTTGTTATCGGTATCTATATTGACCAGCGTACCAAGGTTCAATCCCAAAAGCCCGCTGCTGATTGAAGCCGAACCAGGACTGCTTGAAGTGCCTCCTAGCAGTTCGCCCCCACCCAGAAGATCGCTGACAATGGTAGTGACTTCATTCAACAAATCGTCAACCGCTTCGGTATCCGTTCCCAAAATGTCATCCACGACATCGGTCACACCATCCACGGCTTGATCCACTGAACCCGCAGTTCCTTGTTCAGGACTACCCCCAAGAAGATCAGTGACACTGCTCAGTAGATCATCTTCTCCACTTAACAAATCCTGAACGTCTGTGGTCAGCAAGTTCAAACCATCGTCGGCAAGGTTAGCATCCGTTCCCAGTATAGAATCAACCAAGTCTGTCACGCCATCTACCGTCTGATCGACTGAACCGGCAGTCCCTTGTGCAGGATCTCCTCCTAGCAAGCTGCCAATTACTTCTTGCAAATCTTGCTCACCCGACAAGAGGTCATCGACATCGGTGGTCACCGCATTTAAGCCGTTGTCTAATAATGTGGTATCTGTACCCAAGAGGTCATCCACCACATCGGTCACGCCATCCAGCAGATCGTCTACCGAGCCCGACTTGATTGCTTCATCCGGTTCACCCCCTAAC
>JAFGXP010000045.1 GCA_016936535.1 Thiotrichales bacterium
ATAAGACGCTTCTTTTTCGAGCTCAACTGTCAAGTCAACAACAGACACGTCAGAAGTAGGAACACGGAACGCCATACCAGTCAACTTACCGTTCAATTCTGGTAAAACCACACCAACTGCTTTAGCCGCACCCGTTGAAGATGGGATGATATTTTCAAGAATACCGCGACCACCGCGCCAATCTTTAGAAGAAGGACCATCAACCGTTTTCTGAGTTGCTGTAGCCGCGTGAACGGTTGACATCAAACCACGCTTAATACCGAAATTGTCGTTAAGGACCTTAGCAACCGGTGCCAAACCATTGGTGGTACAAGACGCCGCAGAAACAATCGCTTGACCCGCGTAAGCATTGTGGTTCACACCGTAAACAAACATTGGCGTCGCATCTTTAGAAGGTGCTGACTGAACGACCTTTTTAGCACCGGCTTGGATGTGTGCCTGGCAAGACTCTTCCGTTAAGAAGAAACCTGTACATTCGATAACCAAATCCGCGCCCACTTCATCCCATTTAAGGTCTGCTGGATTACGCTCTGCAGTGATACGAATTGTTTTGCCGTTAACAATTAGATTGCCATTTTCTACGGAAACCTCTCCGTCAAAACGACCATGTACTGAGTCGTATTTCAGCATGTACGCCAAGTATTCAGGGTCAAGCAAGTCATTAATCGCAACAACTTCAATATCCTTAAAATCCTTAGCCGCAGCGCGGAAAGCCATACGACCGATACGGCCAAAACCATTGATACCAACTTTAATTGTCATTATCGTTTTCTCCAAAATTACACAGCAATAAACCACTATCACCGTTTCAAAAAAGGGATTCGCAGCGGCCAACCTGGGCCGCCACGCAAAATTCAAGCCCCTTTCGGGGCAAGGTGTTATTTGCCCAACACTTTGTTGGCAACGGCCACCACGTTCTCGACGGTGAAACCAAACTCTTTGAACAGCAACTCAGCAGGAGCAGACTCACCGAAGGTCGTCATACCAACCACATCGCCATCTAAGCCAACGTACTTGTACCAGCAATCTTTCACACCGGCTTCAATAGCAACGCGCTTAACCCCAGGAATCAGAACAGAATCTTTATAGGCTTGATCTTGAGCATCGTAAGCATCAGTACAAGGCATTGAAACCACACGTACTTTTGCGTCCATTGCCGCAGCCGCTTCAACTGCCAATCCAACTTCGGAACCGGTTGAAATAAAGATAATATCTGGCGTGCCATCACAATCTTTAAGAACGTAACCACCCTTCTCGATATTTTTAACTTGCTCGGCAGTACGCGGCATTGGCGTCAAAGCTTGACGCGAGAAAACTAACGCGGTAGGCGCCTTGTCACGCATCACGGCCACTTTCCATGAAACCGCTGACTCAACCGCATCACAACCGCGCCAAGTTTGGAAGTTAGGGATAACACGCATGGTAGCCATCTGCTCAACCGGCTGGTGCGTTGGGCCATCTTCACCTAGACCAATCGAGTCGTGCGTGTAAACATAGATGGTTCCAATTTTCATCAGGGCAGACATACGTAGGGCGTTACGCATGAACTCCATAAACATGAAGAAGGTGCCGCCAAACACTTTGAAACCACCATGCAGAACCATACCGTTCATCATGTGCGCCATACCAAACTCACGCACACCCCAAGACAAGTAGTTTCCGTTGGCGTTTTCGCGATTGACCTTGACCATTTTTGACCAGTTGGTCAAGTTTGAACCAGTCAAATCGGCTGAACCACCGAACAACTCAGGCATCAATGAACCCAATTTCTCAATCGCTTTCTGTGAAGCTTGACGAGACGCCAACTTCGGCATATCCGCTTGAGTTTGCGCAATGAAAGCATCCATCTCAACTTCAAAATTCGCCGGCAATTCGCCAGCCATACGGCGTTCAAACTCAAGCGCTTCGGCTGGGTAGGCCGCTTTATAAGCTGCAAATTTTTCGTTCCATGCCGCTTCGTCTTTTAAACCCTGTGCCTTGTGATCCCATCCCGCGTAAATCTCTTCAGGAATCTCAAAAGGCGCGTGTGGCCAGTTCAACTCTTCACGAACCAAGGCGATTTCATCATCACCTAAAGGCGCGCCGTGACAAGAGTATTTACCGCACTTGTTTGGTGAACCGTAACCAATGACGGTCTTAGTACAGATTAGAGAAGGTTTATCCGTTACAGACTTCGCTTCTTCGATCGCTTTATTGATTGCGTCTGCATCGTGACCATCCACATTCGGAATCACATGCCAATCGTAAGCTTTAAAACGCCCCGGAACGCCTTTTTCCATCCAATCGCCGATATTACCGTCGATTGAAATATCGTTGTCATCCCAGAAGGCAATCAGCTTGCCAAGACCCAGCGTACCGGCCAACGCACAAGACTCGTGCGATAGACCTTCCATCAAACAGCCGTCACCCATAAAGACATAAGTATGGTGATCAACAATTTCGTGTCCAGGTTTATTGAATTGTGCTGCCAAAGTACGCTCAGCAATCGCCATACCGACCGCGTTAGTAATCCCTTGACCTAGCGGACCCGTGGTTGTTTCGATACCGTCTGCATAACCGTACTCAGGGTGACCCGCCGTTTTAGCATGCAACTGACGGAACTGCTTAATGTCATCCATGCTCAGGTTGTAACCACTTAGGTGCAGTAGAGAGTAAAGCAGCATTGAGCCGTGACCGTTTGACAAAACAAAGCGATCACGATCGACCCACTTTGCATTGGACGGATTGTATTTCATGTGGCTGTTCCACAAGACTTCGGCGATATCCGCCATCCCCATTGGGGCGCCAGGGTGGCCTGAGTTGGCTTTCTGAACCGCGTCCATACTCAGTGCGCGGATAGCATTTGCTAAATCTCTACGAGTTGCCATAGTTTTCCTCAATTTTTATAGAAAAAATTCGCTTGATGCGGAGCCTGATGTGATGAAGTTTTTAAGGGATTTCAGAACCTTAAGGCTGGCCACAGGGTAAATTTGGTCGCCTATTCTCTCTCATATTAATTCTTTCATCAAGTTTTCTTAATGATTCGCAAGCAATCTCTAGGGAAAGAAATTACGTAAAAATCATTAAAAATCAGCTCATTAGCCGCCATATCCGTCCCAACGTGGACTTTTTTGAACGATTTTGGGTTCAAACCAAGTTCGAAGGGGCAGGAACTGTCATCTGCTCACTCTGTCCCTGCCATTTAAGCCTGGCCTGCTCATACCAGGAGAGCATCGCGGGCAACACCAGTAAAATCAGCAAGGTAGAAAACGCCAAGCCAAACGCAATCGCCGTGGCCATGGGAATCAGGAATTGTGCTTGCAGCGACGTTTCAAACAACAAGGGCGTTAAACCGGCAATCGTGGTTAAAGAGGTCAACAGAACCGCGCGCACCCGCTGCACCACCGCCTCTTCTAGCGCTTGATTCACGGATAAGCCTACTTCGCGCAACCGCTTGTAAAAACTGACCAAAATAATTGAATCGTTAACCACTATCCCAGATAAAGCAAAAAAGCCGAATAAAGAGAGGATGGTCATCTCAATACCCATCCACCAGTGCCCCATAATCGCGCCAATCAAACCAAATGGAATCGCCATCATTACCACCAACGGCCAACCATAAGATCCAAACACCCAAGCCAGTACGATGTAAATCATTGCCAAACCGACCAGCAGGCCAATTTTCATATCCCCAAGCGTTTCGGACTGGCGCGCCTTCTGCCCTTCCACTTCATAACGAATGCCATATTTTGCTTGCAACTGCGGCAGCGTATTGGCCTCTAAACTGGCTAAAATTCGATTGGCGTTGTTCACGGTTTTATCCACCTCGCCAATCACCGTTACCGCGAGTAAGCCATCAACATGGCGAATAACATCAAAACCGCGTTGGTTCTGCCAAGTAGCGACCACACTCAGCGGCACGCGCTCACCATTTGGTGCAACCACTTGCATCTTATTCAAGGTGGATAAAGTACCTTGTTCTTGACGCGGGTACTGAACGCGTACTTCAACTTCATCTTCCGCATCGGTAAAAATCTGTACCAAACGCCCAGAGAATGCATCAGACAATTGACGTCCCAAAGAGACATAACTAAAACCAAGCGCCTCACCCTGTGCGGTTAAACGATAAACCAATTGATCACGACCATAGGGCAGATCGTCGCGCACCGCACTAACACCCGTTACCTGGTTCAATACTTCTTGCAACGCCAAAGAAGCCGCCTTCAACTGCTGCGGATTAGCGCCGCTGAGACGAATATCAATATCACTCCCAGGGGGACCCATTCGCGGGGCTTCAATGGTGAGCACCTCCAACCCAGGCACCGTACCGGCTTTTTCTTGCCAGACACGAATAAACTCCGAATTTAGGGTTTTACGCTGATCCGGTTCAACCAACTCAATATTAATCCCAGAAAAATTCGCACCGGTTTGCCGCGTACTTTCGTTGTAATGCACCACCGCCACCTTCAAGATACCCGGCTCCAGCTCTTGCTCTGTGGCCAACAATGCTTGATACAACTGATCAACGTACTGACTTGAAACCTCCGAAGGCGTTCCTGCCACAAAACGGGCATCCGCACTGAGCTTGGCGGAATCCGGCGAAGGAAAGAAGACAAAACCCAAGCGTCCGCCAATTAAGAGCGCCAGCGCTAAAATCATTAAGGCCAAGGCACTGCTGACGGTGATGGAACGGTGTGCTAAACACCAACGCACAAGTGCACGAAATTGATGATGACGAAAATGATCGATGGCCCCGTCTAAACGAAAGCGCACACTCCCAGGTGCTGCAGGTTGAACCTTATGCAAGGCTTGACGTAAATGCCCCGGCAAAATAGTGAAACTCTCCAATAAAGAGGCCAGAATGACCGCAATAATGACCAGCGGAATGGCAAACAAAATGTTACCAACTTCGCCACCAATCAACATCAGGGGTAAAAACGCCGCCACTGTCGTCAATGAGGAAGCCGTTACCGGCCAGAACATTCGATGCGCACCGCCTTCTGCAGCCTGTAAAGCAGATTCGCCCCGTTCGTGATGAGCCAGCGCATCCTCACCCACCACAATGGCATCATCAACAATAATCCCCAGCGCCATAATCAAACCAAACAGACTAATCATATTGATTGAGCCACCGGCCAGATGCAGAATCATTAAGGTTGCCATAAAAGACACGGGAATCCCGACCGCAATCCAAAAAGCCACTCGACCATTCATGAAAAGATACAGAATCAAAATGACTAAAATCAGACCGCCCACCCCATTGGTCACCAGCAGATGAATTCGCTGACTGACCAAAGACCAAGTCTCATCGTACACCTGGAGAATCACACCTTGCGGCAATTGAGGTTCGGTTTGCGCCAGCCACTCTTGCAACACCTTAGACGACTTGAGGGTGTCACCGCTTTCCGATCTTTGCAGAATCATCTCAATCGCTGGATAGCCATTCACCATTAAATAAGGGGCATCTTTTTGCGGACGCCGTTCAATCTGGGCCAATTCACCCAAGGTGACCTTTTCATTACTTGACGTGACAATAGGGGTTTGCGCAAAGGCCAATTCATCGCGCTTTTGCTGCAAGGCTCTGAGTTCGCGCGCGCTATCGTCGGACCCGACCGTACCGGCCGGTAAATCACGACTCATCGACGCTAATTGATTGCCGACCGCTTCCAACGTTAATTGATACTGCTCCAATTTCTGTTGTGAAACCTCGACCGACATTTCTTCAACCGGCAGACCATTAAAACCAATCTTATCAATCCCTCGGTCCAGTAACTCCCGTTCATACTGACGCACCAAAGGCCGTAATGCTTCTAGAGAACCGTTCTGGCTCAAAACCAATAAGCGGGCGACTGGCTCATAGCGCACCAGCCGCTCAATCACTGGCGTCTGAATATCCTGCGGCAAACTGCGCAGCTCGCTGACACGTTGGTTGACTTGGTCCAAGGCTTCAATCATATCGGTGCCTTGCGCAAACTTAAGCGTAACGGTCGCCACCCCCTGGGCAGAAGTCGACGTCATCTCATCCAAACCGTCCAAATTGCGCAGCACGCGCTCAATCGGTTCGGTCACCGACTTTTCGACATCCTCAGCATTCGCTCCCGGCCAAATGACTCGCACCGTGGCGTAGTCCAACTCAAAGTTGGGGAAAAACTGCACATTCAATTTAAACAAGGCCACAATACCAGCCAAAAGCATAATCACCATCAGGAGATTAGGGGCGACCTTATGCCGTGCAAAAATGCCAATCACACCATGGGTTTTAAATGGCTTTTCCGGTACCGAATAATCGTGATCTTTATCGTGAAGCGATGGCGTATTGCTTGACTCGTTCATGGCTGAACCTCAACCACTTTCAACCCATCAATCGCATTAGGAAGATGCGTTACCAAGAGTTTTTGTCCATCACGCAGCGCCTCCCCGCGAATCAAGGCCATCGCCTTACCTTCACGCATCAACTCTCCCTTAATTTCAACTGCAACGGCCTGCAAACGCTGATCAACAACAACATAGACCCGGTCATTACCGTAAATCGCACTGAAAGGAACCGCTACGACCTGCTCTAAGGATTGTCCACGGAATTGGACCGCCAGCAATTCACCTGGACGCTTGGTTTGTAGCTTCTCTGGCAGGGCAAAATACGCATCCACCCCGCTGGTTGACGCCTCACCCGCCAAACGCAACAAAGGTAATTCATGCTCTTGCTGAGCATCGCGGAGATACGCATTCAAAGGCGACGGTTTCTGCAATGCCTGCTGTGCTTGCACCAAGCTACTGACCGGTAACTTGGCTTTGAATTCCATGCTATCCAACCCATAAAAACTGACCAAAGCGCTCCCTGGATTGACTCGATCACCTTCACTCACCGCAACCGTAGCCACACGGGCCGCATAGGGAGCTCGCACCACGCCGCGTTTTTGGTTAAGCTCTACCTGCTGCAAAGCGGCTTGTGCTTTTTGCAACCGTGCTTGCAATTGCATTCCTTGTGCATCCGCTTGTTGCACTGCCAGCGTTGCCCCAACCACAACATACTCCTGCTTAACCAAAGCTTCTTTAGCGGCATCAACCACCGATTGCGCCGCCAAATTCTTCTGCAGCAGCGTTCGCGCACGGCTGAGCGCTTCTTGTTTTAATTCCAACACCTTTTGCTCATGTACCAAACGCTGCTGATTAGCTTGTACATTCAAGGCCTGCAATTTCAATTGCGCTTTCGCATCAGCTGCATCGGCACGAGCTTGAACGACCGGTATCGTCATATCCTCGGCTGCAAGGGCAATCAGGGTTTGGCCCGCCTTAACTTCATCACCCGGTTTGACCGCTACCTGCGCCACCACGGCGGCAATTGGTGCCGCCGCCTGCACCATTGCATTGGATTCCACCTGACCATACAAGGTTTGGCTTGCGGCCAACTGCGCCAATTGCACAGTTTGGGTATTGACCATCCACACTTTTTCTTTGATTTCAACGGGAGGCTGTTGTAGTTTGCTGTTTTTTAAAACAACAAAGGCCGCGATTGCCATACCTAATATCACCAAAGGCAAGATTCGCTTAATCCATTTGCTCATGTGTTTGCCTCAACCTTGTTTGTTGTCGGTTCTACGACTCAGCGCTAATATAAAGTAAAAACGAAAGAGCACCCGAGTCGCTCTCGCATTAAAAACGTCTAATCATGCCGGAATTCAGGCAAAAAATCGATAGTCTCAAACATGAAGAAAACGTGGCTGCTCCGCGAAAATACGCAAGACGTTGCACTTTGAATAAGAGATTGCTAAGATTCATCCATTAAAAACACTTATACCTAAATAAACTTTAACAGGAGAACATCATGAAAAAATCGGTTTTATCGATCTTATTAGCCGGCCTTACGCTGAACGTTCAAGCCAGCGAACCTCATCCTGCCAATCTTGAAGCCCGCTCAATCGTTAAAGAATTTGGCGGTCAACTACAGCCTGCATTACAAGCGGCGATGAAAGCTGGTGGTCCAGTCGCGGCCATTGACGTTTGTCAAACTAAAGCACCCGCGATTGCCAAAGATTTAAGCGCAAAACACGCATGGAACGTCAACCGCGTTAGCCTTAAACCTCGTGGCGCGACCGCTACCCCAGACGCATGGGAAACCGCCACGCTAAAATGGTTTGACGAACAAATCGCTGCGGGCGTAGATCCCAAAACCCTAGAAAAATTTGAAATTGTTAAGGCCGATGGCGCAGAGACCATCCGCTATATGAAACCGGTTATGACCGCTGGCTTGTGCCTGACTTGCCACGGATCAGAGCAGCAAATCCCCGCTCCGGTTAAAGCCAAACTGGCTGAAGTCTATCCAAACGATACCGCGATTGGTTACCAAGAAGGTAACGTGCGTGGTGCTTTTAGCTTCCAAAAAGCCGCTCAATAATACCCCTTCAAAAAAGCCCCTTCTCCGTTCAAATGGGGCTTTTAACTGCATAAGGTTAGGCTTCGCCAGAAGCCTCGTTTGTCACAGTACGGTATTGCGTTAGAAACGCGTGAATATTGGCAATTCTTTGCAGACGAACCTGTTCGGCAAATTCCACACCCTGATATCCTTTAGCAATTATCACCTGATTATCAACGGCACTCGCTGCCTGCAGCAACGCAGACCAAAAGGGAAGTTGTGGATAATCGCACCGTTCAAAACCCAGTCGTCCACGCGCATCGGCCTGACACACTATGAGCAATTCTGAAAATTCGACGGGATCACGATAGGCTCCGCACTCATGAAAAACCTTATGATAGGTTTTTGCCTGCAATGCCGGCTGCCCTTCTCTGAGCCCAGAATGAATCAAACCATGATATTCCGTGACTTTCCGTGCCAGTTGTTCGACTTTTTTCGGTACGCGGTAACGTGCGCAGAGTGCCGCAACCAAGGGGACGCCTGCGGCTTCATGACCATGATGCTTTGGCCAAAGCTCTGGCGGGGTAAGACTCTTACCTAAATCGTGCACCAGTGCCGCAAAACGAACGGCCAGATGTTGACTTAATTCACAAGCGGCCTCCAGCACCATTAAAGTGTGAATCCACGCATCCCCTTCCGGGTGATATTTCACGGGCTGCGCAACGCCCTTAAGCGCATGCAGCTCGGCAAACAAAACAGGCAGAGCCCCCACCGCATCCAGCACCTCAAAAAAACGCCGCGGTTGTGCACAGGCCATTGCCTTCACCACCTCTTGCCACACCCGCTCTGGTGTTAAAGCTTGTAACTCGCCCCCTGCACTCATCTGCTGCATCAAGACTTGGGTTTCCTCCGCCAAATGAAAGCCAAAAGGGGCCAGTTTTGCGGCAAACCGCGCCACACGCAAAACCCGTAAAGGGTCTTCATTAAAAGCAGGAGAAACATGGCGCAGCACACGATTTTGCAAATCTTGCTGACCGCCGTAAGGATCGATGAGGGTACCGTCTTCGGCTTTCGCCATCGCATTGATGGTCAAATCTCGGCGCAGTAAATCTTGCTCTAGGGTAATGTTGACGTCAGCCCACACACTAAAACCGTGATAACCCACGCCTTGTTTACGCTCTGTGCGTGCCAAGGCGTACTCTTCTTTGGTTGTGGGGTGTAAAAAAACTGGAAAATCTTTGCCTACTGGTAAAAACCCCTGCGCTAGCATTTGCTGCGGGGTCGCGCCAACCACGACCCAATCCTGATCGTAAACCGGGACACCAAGCAATCGATCGCGCACTGCGCCACCCACCAAATAAGTTTGCATAAAAATTCCTTTTCGAGGCCGCTCTATTTCGTAACAGGGGGTGCAGAGGCATAAACCGCTTTGCGCAAACCCTGAAAACTCAAAAGTCACCCTTAAAGAAGCAAAAAGCCGTCAAGTGACGGCTTTTTGCTTCTTGTTGTTAATCGCGATTGGCGTATTGCCGAAAACGGTTGTAGCGTTCTCGCTGGTGTTTTGGTTGAGCATAGTCAGCAATCACAGGCCCAATTGCCATGGGTTCAAAACCAAAGTGGTCAGCAAAAACCTGATCCGTCGTCGCATCTTTCTGCAGAGTAAGTAACTGCGATTTACTGACGGAGACCACCGGTGCCAGAGCGCCGAGCGCTGCCATAATTCGGGCATTTAGACGGCACATTGGAAAAACCACAGCATCTTTTGCTTGCATCAAATCTGCGACCAAGCGCCCCAAATCCTTTAGGCGCATCGCTTCAGATCCGGCCACATCGATTTTTTTACCGAAAAACGCCGGCTGATCAATGGCAGCAACCAATGCCTTTGCAAAGTCTTTCACCCACAAAGGCTGAACTTCAGTATTCGCGTTTGCCAACATTAATACCGGCATTCGCTGCAACTGTTGAATAAAGCGCTGAGTGGTATCGTCTTGCTCGCCAATCAATAGACCAGCCTTCAAAACCGTTACCTTCGCATTGGCGATGGTATTCATATGATTGTCAAAATTTGCCAAGGCACCCAACCAACAATGGCTGTCTTGTTCGGTACTGGCGCCAATCTGTGAGAGGCTAAGCACTCGCTCAACGCCGGCACTCTCCATCGCGGTTTTAAGTTTAAGTGACACCCTGTCAAAGGCATCATGCTCAACCTGCTCGGTTCCCGTGGTACGGTCGGCAATCAGATTGACCACAATTTTGGTCGGCCGCAACAAGGCAACCAAAGCCGTCTGATTATCGAAGCTATCCAGCGCAACCAATCTGCAATTAGGGTAGAGCGCAAACTCACGGAAACGCTCGGGACGACGAACCACCAATTGAATATGATAGCCGGCTTTAGAAAGTTGATTCACCACCGCACGACCAACAAACCCGGTGCCGCCAAAGACGGTGACTTTATTTCCTAACATGTGCAAATTCCAATGCTGAGTTTCAAATCGGCAAAGGATAATCAATCCGCCAAGGTTTGGTCAAGTTTTTCATGGTGTTAGAGTTTTTGTTACAATGGGCGCTTTAACGCTAACCACAGGCCAATTTATGCAAGCCATTCAAGTTTCCGCTTACCGCAGCCCAAAAAAACAGGAGCTGTATCTTTTTGTTCCGCAAGCCGATGGGTTGGAAAAATTGCCCAAAGAACTGCTGGTGATGTTTGGCCAACCGCAATTTGTGTTTGATTTCACCCTTACGCCAGAGCGCAAAATGGCGCGCGAAGACGCCGTCGAGGTGTACCAAGCACTCAACACCAAAGGGTTTTATATGCAAATGCCACCGCATGAAATTGAAAAACTCAGCAACTATGCACCGCCACCCGAAACGCTGGACAATATTTATTAACAAAATAGGACCTTGCAGAGTGCTCTGCGCGTTGGTTTACAAATTCCACTCGGTCGCTACAATAGGTCGTGTTTTCTCATTCACTGTTCAAAGGAACTTAAAATGGCTTTTACTCTACCGGATTTGCCCTATGCTTATGACGCTCTCGAAGTCTCAATTGATGCGCGTACTATGGAAATTCACCACACCAAACACCATCAGGCCTATATCACCAACCTCAACAACGCCATCGCCGACACCGAAATGGCCGATCAATCTTTAGAATCCCTCATGCGCAATGCCGGCAGCCTTCCTGCTGCGGTGCGTAACAATGGAGGCGGTCACTGGAACCACGCCTTTTTCTGGGAAGTGATGAGTGGCGATAGCATGGGTGCACCAACCGGCGCGCTCGCGGATGACATTCAAGCCACCTTCGGTAGCTTTGACGAAATGAAAGCCAAATTTCAAACGGCTGGTGCGACCCGTTTTGGCTCAGGCTGGGCTTGGTTGAGCGTTTCTGCCGATGGCAAGTTGCAAATTTCTTCTACGCCAAATCAAGACAACCCCTTGATGGATGTTGCCGATGTTAAAGGCACGCCGATTCTCGGTCTAGACGTTTGGGAACACGCCTATTACCTGCGTTACCAAAACCTTCGTCCGGCTTACATGCAAGCTTGGTGGGATGTGGTCAACTGGAATAAAGTTTCAGAACTCTATCAAGCCGCCAAAGCTTAAGTTGCCGCCTATCCGCCAGCACCCTCTTGTTCAGTGGATGTCGGCACCCTTTTAGGCAGCACGCCGTGTCACTCCGACACTGACAAAACCGGACATTGCGCCGGTTTTGTATTTTTTTCGATTCTTTTTCCTGTCAAAAATCCCAAAAGTCGCTTGGCAGTTACCTTTGCCATTTGTACAATCGATTTCCACGCTTGCCGATATCAAGGATTTAGGATGCCACAACTCCCCGAAACCATTTCCAGTTGGTTAACGCAAAATAAACAATACCCACATCACCTTCTGATTAATCTGCTGCTGCAAGCCAACTACACACCCGAAAACGCGGTTCTCTATTGCAAACTGTTTTTTGCCGAGGACTTTGCCGCAGATCCACACCAGGTACATCCTCCAGCACGACGCAGTGTTGAGCAAGCGCTCAGCTTAAGCCTTGCCGATTTTGTCCAAGTTTGCGCACCCAATCCAATGACCGAAACTACGCCACCGAAAGCAGACGATCTGCCCTCAGACTCCAAGCCCTTTTTTGCGCCAAACGGCGATTTTGGTCCGACCTTTCCCAATGCCCTACAAGCCGAAGGTGTGCGTTATCCCATTACCGGTTTATGCCATAGACCACGCGCTTTTCAGGTATTGAATGTCTTAAGTGTTGAGGAGTGCCAACAACTGATTGCCGAAAGCCGACATCAGCTCCAGCCCTCAACGGTGGCAACCACCGATCAAGGGACCCAGCGCAGCGCGGTTCGCACCAGCTACGGAGCTCAATTGGCTAAGGCCGGCAGCCCATTGGTACGCAAAATTGAACAGAGACTCGCTCAGCTGTTTCACTTTCCCAGCACCCATGGAGAGCCCTTACAAATCTTAAAATATGCCATCGGCGCCGAATACAAACCCCACCTGGACTACTTTGACCCCAAACTGTATCAAAACCAATACAGTGTGCCGCGCTGTGGCAATCGGGTGGCAACCATCATTCTATATCTTAACGAACCAGAGCTTGGTGGCAGTACAATCTTCCCTAAGGCTCAGCTTGACTTTATGCCGATTCAAGGCAGTGCCGTCTATTTTGACTACTGCAATGCCGAGGGCGAACTGGACCCAAAAAGTCTGCATGGCGGCACCCCCGTGCTAGCCGGCGAAAAATGGATTGCGACTCAATGGGTGCGTATGCAGCCTTGGTAACAAAACACACCCTTTCAACTTCATCTCCCTAAAAGGATTCTCATGGCCAGTATTAGCCCTCCCGTTTGTGACTTCAATCAACCAGCAATCGACTTTGCCTTAACTGGCGTGGATGGCAACCGCCACACCCTCGCCAGTGCTCGTGGTCCAAATGGACTTTTGGTGATGTTTATTTGCAACCACTGCCCTTATGTCAAAGCGATTCAAGCTCGTTTAGTTGAAGATACTCGGCAATTACGCGATGAATTTGGCGTTCACAGTATTGCCATCATGTCGAATGACGCGCACTATCGTGAAGAAGATTCGTTTGAAAATATGCAAAAAATTGCTGAACAGTGGCAGTTCCCCTTTCCCTATATCTATGACGAAACGCAAGCAGTGGCCAAAGCTTATGGCGCGGTTTGTACACCGGATTTTTTTGGTTATAACGCTGAGCTAAAACTGCAATATCGCGGGCGCTTAGACGCATCACGCAAGGAAACTGCACCCGCAGAGGTGCGCCGTGATTTATTTGAAGCCATGAAACAAGTCGCGCAAACTGGCCAAGGGCCTTCAGAGCAGATTCCGTCAATCGGCTGCTCGATCAAATGGAAGGCAGAATAAATAAATGTAAAAACTTAACATCCGAGGCTGAGTAACATACAATGTGCAGCATTTAAATGCACTTTTTATGTTTTCACTACCTTAGGAGCAAACAATGCGCTTGGTTTTTTCCCTTCCTGTTCTCATCGGGCTTATGGTATTGAGCGGCTGTCAGTCACCTAAAGAGGCCAGTAAAGAGAACTTCACCAAGGTTCTCAATGACTATCATCAGCGCAACTGCGTAATGCTCTCTTCTTATGACTTCCAAGATTTCCCCATTACCATTAAGTTGCTTCCAGTTCAAAATCGCTGGGCGAACAAACAAAATCCAGAAAGGACCGTACAATACGATGTTTTGGTGGATGCGGGCCTGTTGCAAGTAAAAGACGGCGAAACACAAGATTATGAAAATGCCTTTAGCCGCACTAAAATTACGGTTCCGACCAAAACCTATCAATTGAGCGAAGCCGGTAGCAAAGCCTTTGCCCAACAAACAGGGAAAGGCGTCTTAAGCAGCGAAGGTAAAAGAGGTTTCTGTGCCGGCTATTACCACGTCACGGAAATCAGTAATTTCTCGGAACCTGCGGCGTCGATGGGCTATACCATCAGCAATGTCAACTATCGTACAGACCTTGAAAAAGTCCAACCTTGGGCACGGAACGCGCGCTTGCTGGAAGCTTATCCTCATTTTGCCAAGGCACTGCAAAGCCCTCAATCGCAATTTAGTACCTTAGTGCTGATGAATGATGGCTGGGTTCACGAACGCGAAATGCGCCCATAAACACAAGCTCAAACACAAGCTCAAACACAAGCGCAAACACAAGGTCACACAGCGTTTCTTGCTCGCTGCGGCAGCAACAGCGGCAAGGCATTTTGTAACCAGTGGGCGAGCAGCTGCGGAGCTTCTGCCATCGCCTCGCGCTCATGCATCGGTTGGTTGACCAGACTGAACAGGGCGGTAAAAACCGGTAGAGTCTCGCGTTGAACCGCAAGGCTGCCGGCAACCCCGATGCATGGCACCTGATAGGTGGCAGCCAACTCGGCCATGCGCAGCGGCAATTTACCATAGGCCGTTTGGGCATCTATCCGCCCTTCACCGGTGAGTACCCAATCCACCGGCTCGCCATTTTTGGGTTGTAGGTAAGCGTCGAGTGGCAAATACGCGCGTAAGACTTCAAAACCCGAGACAATCTGTGCGTTGACAATACCAACCAATCCCGCTGCCATGCCTCCTGCCGCCCCAGCGCCCTCTAGGTGTGCGACCTTTCGTCCAGTTCGCTCGGCAATCGTCTGCGCCCAAAGTCGCATCCCTTCTTCTAAAATCGTAAATTGCTGCGTCTGCAGGCCTTTTTGTGGCCCAAAAATCGCCGTTGCCCCCATTTCACCCAACAGCGGGTTACGGACATCGACTGCCAACACCCACTCTACCTCTTGCAAAATCTGAGGAATCTGGCCAATGCGATCAAGAAAACGAAAACCCTGTCCCCCCAATAAAACCGGATCACCCGCAGAATCGAGTATCTCGACACCTAACGCTTGTAACGCACCCATTCCACCATCATTGGTCGCCGATCCGCCTAACCCCAGCACAATTTTCTTCGCGCCTAAATCTAAGGCGGCTTGCAGCAATTGACCCGTACCGTAACTGTGCGTCTGTAAGGGGTTGCGCTCGTCCAAACGAACTTTGTGCAAGCCACTGGCCTGTGCCATTTCAACAAAGGCCGTTTGGGTTGAAGCTTGCCACGCAAACGTGGCTTTGGTGCGCCGTCCAAGAGGGTCACTGACCCATACACTGTGCGCTTGCGCTAAACCGGCAACAATAAAAGCCTCGGCAAAGCCCTCCCCACCATCTGAGAGCGGTAATGCCATTACCTCCGTTTCGGGGGCATAAGCCAAAATCTGTTGCCGAGCAATTTGGCAAAACTGCACCGCACTGAGAGAACCCTTAAAACTGTCTGGCGCTAATAAAACTCTTGGCATACCCGCTCCTTGTTTTTGATTGCAACGCAGATTTTAAAAGCCGCAAGGCTGTCATCAAACTGTTATCTAAGCGTCAACGCAAATTCACGCTGCAATCCAAGCACTTTTTTAAGATGAGAAGCGTTTTTATCTCATTCATCAAGGCCGTGTATGAACAGCACCACTCTCGAAAAACCAATTAAAACCAAATCTCTGCTGAACAAAGCGGTTATCAATAGCTCCTTTTTCAGCCGTAAAGGCATTTTAGACCGTTTGTTTACCGCTTGGTTTGACCGCTTAGTCTATCCGCAGATTTGGGAAGATCCTGAAGTGGACATCGCCGCTCTCCAACTCAATGCTGATTCACACATTTTCACCATCTCTTCTGGGGGCTGCAATGCCCTAAACTACTTGAGCTGTCATCCGCAATCCATCACTGTGGTCGATTTAAACGAAGCGCACATTGCGTTGATTCAGCTCAAGCTGGCGGCAGCACGTTTTTTGCCGGATTCGCAAAGCTTTTACGCCTTTTTTGGATACGCCAATCAGGCGAATAACTTGGCACTGTATCAACGCTATCTCCAACCGCATTTAGACGCAAAGACCCGCGCCTATTGGGAACAGAAAACCGGTTGGCATCGCAAGCCACGGATTGCCCTCTTTACACAGGGATTTTATCGCTTTGGTTTGCTGGGCCAATTTATCGGCCTCACCCACTGGGTGAGTAAGCGTTTAGGCTATGACCTTAGCGCAGTGATGCAAGCAAAAAATCTTGAAGAACAAGCGCAGCTCTTTGAGCAGCACATTGCCCCAGTCTTTGAAACGCGTCTGTTACGCTGGCTATGCAAACAGCCAATCGTGCTCTACAGTCTAGGGATTCCACCCTCGCAGTTTGCCGAAATGGCGCAAGACTCTCAACAGCAACAACAGGGAATGCACCAACTGCTTAAAGAGCGCGCTCGTAAATTGGCCTGCGACTTTCCATTACAAGAAAACTACTTTGCCTGGCAAGCTTTTGCTCGTCAGTATGATCACGTTGAGCGCTCTGCTGTGCCTCGTTATTTACAAGCCAAACACTTTGCTACCCTTCAGGCTGAAGTTAACAAAATCAGCGTGTTCCACCAGTCAATGACCGAGCGTTTGGCTGCTATGCCAAATCAAAGCCTGAACGCCTACTTATTACTGGATGCTCAAGATTGGATGGATGCTGGACAACTGAACGCTTTATGGCAGGAAATTGACCGTACTGCCAAACCAGGTGCACGAGTGGTATTCCGAACCGCCGGCCGGCTTTCGCCTTTGGAAAGCAAACTCAGCGCCGAGCTCTTGGCAAACTGGCAAACCAATGCAGAAGCGAATGCACAATGGAGTGCGCAAGACCGTTCCGCCATCTATGGCGCGGTCTTTGCCTATCAAAAATGCGTTTAGGTTTTGACACCATGAGCCCAGAAGTGGTGCCAAATTACGCAAGCTTGCGCCTCGTGCATTTGTTTAATCAGTTTGCGCCTCGACAAGCCATCCGGAATTTGCAAACGGAGCTGGAACTATTCCAGCACAATGGCCGCTGGTTTCCGTTGACCCGCAATCAAACCGAATATGACAACAGTTACATTTGTTCGTTTTACACCGCTTATGTGGCTTATGCTCGCGCCGAGCTCAGTTTGATTCAACAACCCTTACAACGCTGGGGCCTGCATAAAACCAGCTATTTAGCGGCTTTGATACTGCGTCTGGCACGGATTAATCAAACCGTTTGCTTGAACAATTGGTTGTTCTCTACCAACCCGATGCACTGGCTCAGTGCTGAAGAAATGCGTGAAATTAGTCAGCGTTTAGTACAGCAAAATCCGTTTCATAATTTGAGCATTCGCTCGCTGAACCGGCGTCACAATAGCGAATTCATGACCCATCTCGAACAACAAGGTTGGTTATTGATTCCGGCGCGCCAAGTCTATCTGTTTGCAAAAGATGGGGATTGGCAGACGCGCAACAATGTCAAAAATGACTGGCGCTTATTACGTAAAACGCAATTGCAGCTGCGTCACCCCCTTCAGCACCAAGCCGAAGACTTTACCGTCATTGAACAGCGCTTTCGTCAACTATTCATTGATAAGCATTCCGCTTTTAACCCGCAATTCAGCGCCAATTATCTTTACGGATTACATGAACAAAAACTGTTGGAGTTTTTCAGTTTCTGTGATGCGCAAGGCCGCATTATGGCAACACTCGGTGTTTTTACGGAGAACGGCATTATGACCGCACCCATTGTCGGTTATGACACCGAAGCCCCTAAGCAGCTTGGCTTATACCGTCTCGTTATTGGCCAGCTGCTTAAACTGGCCGCTGAACGCAAATTAGAACTCAATTTAAGTGCCGGTGCCGGCGAATTTAAACGCAATCGCGGCGGCGAAGCCGTCATTGAATACAGTGCGTTTTACTGCCGCCATTTACCGTGGATGCAGCGTCAACTGCTCAGTGGCTTTGCCAAACTGCTTAATCGTTATGCCCCCAAAGTTTTTGCCGAGAATCCCTTATGAACGCTGAAAACCCTCATGTCCTTGCGGCACTGCACACTTTGTCCGATCCGGAATGGCTCAATCAGACGCTACACGAAGAGTCCCACGCAAATCCACAGAGCGCCTATTTAAGCGATGAGACTCCGAAGCGTTACCGAACCCTTTGGATTTCTGACTGCCATCTTGGTTCAAAAGGCTGCAAAGCCGAGTTTCTGAGCGACTTTCTCAAACGCCATGATTGCGACAAACTGATCCTCAATGGCGATATTATTGATGGCTGGCGAATGCGCAAGAAGATTCATTGGCCGCAAAGCCATACCAATGTCATCCGAAGGATTCTGACGCGCGCCAAACGGGGTACTCAAGTGATTTACATTACCGGCAACCATGATGATTTATTACGCCGTTACTCGGGGATTGATTTTGGCAACATTCATTTAGTGGACGAACATCTGCACATCACCGCTGATGGCAAAAAATTGTGGTGTGTGCACGGAGACCAATTTGATGGTGTGATTCAATGCCATCGCTGGTTAGCCTTTGTTGGCGATTTTCTTTACGAAACCGTTCTCACTTGGAATCGCTGGTTTAATAAGGCCCGTGCCCGCTTAGGATTTGGTTATTGGTCGCTGTCCGCCTATCTCAAACATCGCGTTAAACGCGCCGTTAACTTTATCTCTGACTTTGAACAGGCCGTCGCCAAAAGCGGCCGCCAGAAAAAAATGGACGGCGTGGTCTGCGGCCACATCCACCATGCGGAAATTCGCGAAATGGAGGGCGGTATTATGTATTACAACAGCGGTGACTGGGTTGAATCCTGTACCGCACTGGCTGAAGACTTTGACGGCCAAATTCACCTGATTCGCTGGATAACCATCGACCATCAAACTCAAGCCGGCCATGAACCGCATTCCGAGCGTGCCCACCTCATTGAACCCCTGAAGGTTAAATCGTGATTTCGCGCTTTTTTAGCGATTTGGGCTGGTAGAATAGTGCGCTTACATTCACTTCCATAGATCGCAATTTTCATGAGCAATGCACAACTGATTTTGATTGATAAACGTAACCAACCGCTAAAAGAGTACATCGTCGCGGTCGCCGCTTCAGATGGCCTTAATATTAAAGGCGTTGAGATTATGGCTTCACCGGCCAAAGGCGAGACCTCGCTCTTAAATGCCCAGGTGATTATTCCGCCTTTAGAAGCGCACGATTTTGACCTCAAAAAATTGGTGCAAGCGACCTTGGCGCAAGTGAGCCTAAATGAAGAAGTTGTCGATTTGACAACCTTTATTGAACGCTGCTCCGATGAACCTGCGGTGCGTCAAGCATTGCACGACTCCATCCCCAAACTGAGCAAAAAAATCGAAGAGCTGCTCAGTGAGTTTTTAAAATCGGAAGTGATTCCGCTTATCTTAGAACGCCGCAATGACGCACTTTATAAACTAAAAGAACACGCCAGCGCGTTAAAAGGAAAAAAGGTCGTCTGTATTGACATTGAAGCGACCAATATCTCAACGGATCCCAGTGCCGATATTATTCAGCTTTCGGCCTGCGACGGCCAGGGCTCGCCCCTGTTTAACCAGCTCATCAACCCTGGTTACGACATACCGGAAAACGAAAAACACAATATCACCACGGAAATGGTTCAAAACCAACCCATGCTCTCTCAAGTTTGGGAATCGATTCATGACACGCTTCGTGACGCCGATGTCGTTTTGGCCTACAGCACCGAAAGCGACTTTATGTACCTTGAAAAAAGCGCCGAAAAAAAGCTGCTGCGGTTTGAACTGGACTACAGCAAATGGCTGGATGTGGCCGAACTCAGTCGCGATCTGAACGGCGCGATACGCTGGCATTCCGAACGCATGTACTGGTTCTATAAAACCCCTAAACTGACCGACTCTTATGAAAAAGTACTCGGCAAACCCTTCCCCGGCGACGCGCACGATGCCCTAGCCGACGCCCAAGCCACTCTCGAACTGTTTAATGCCATGCTTGAGAAAGGCCGTAAATCTCAAATTGGCGAAACGAAAAAAGCCAAATCGGTGAAAGAAGCGATCACCAACAACCCCTTCGCCGCCGCCTTCGCCAATGCCAAACGTTCGTAGGAGCCTAGAAAATGTGTGAGGTGAATTTTAAAACACTGGAAAAAGCCAGTCTGGGCCAAAGCGTCGATTGGGCACAATTGCAAGGCCAAGTAAAATTTGATCAAGACGGTTTGATTCCCGCAATTGCCCAGCAATACGACAGCAAAGAAGTGCTGATGATGGCCTGGATGAACGCTCAATCTCTGCAAGAAACTTTGCAAACCGGTCGTGTCTGCTACTGGTCTCGCTCGCGCCAAAATTATTGGCGTAAAGGCGAAGAATCTGGGCAAATCCAATTACTGAAAGAGCTGCGATTTGATTGCGACGGCGATGCTATTCTCTTACTGGTGGATCAAACCGGCCCTGCTTGCCATACCGGTCGCCGCAGCTGTTTTTATACACTCGTCGATGGTCAACAAGCCACGATTACCAGTGCCCCGCTCATCGATCCCAACACCCTCTACCGCACAAAATAACAACCAAATCGCGAGGCGATTTCGCGCCGCCCGAGAGCCCTTGTTCTAAAGGGCTAAATCACCCAAAAAACCATCCTCGCCTTTAACATGACACAACGCAATTCTTGCACACCGAAGGTGGTAGAGATTTTCGATTCCTTTAAGATTGAAGCGTCTGCGAAGCGCGCAGATTCAATTCTTGGAGAAAGAGAAGATGAGTATCGAAATGTTGACCGAATTTTTGGGCTGGTTGTCGATCATTAATATCGCCATTCTTTTGTTGTCGAGCCTGAGCTTGATTGCGATGCGCCGAACCATTACCCAAATCCACGCCAAACTGTTTGGTTTAAATGAGCAAGACTTAGGAAGGCTTTATTTCCAATATCTTGCCCAATACAAAATCGCGGTTATGGTGTTGAATATTGCACCCTACCTTGCCCTAAAACTGATGTCAGCGGCTTAACAAAACAAGAGTTAACGCTTAGGACTTGCCGTCATCAAGCTTATCGTCATCACGCTCGCCCTCTCCCGCTCTATGAGGCTCCTGCAGGTGACAAAATTCGCGCAACAGCATGGTGGCGTAGGTGCCAACCGGCAGCTCAAATTGCAGATGTAAATCCAGTGATTCATCCCTTGCCGAACTGGGTTGCCATTGCCAATGGAGCGCTTGGGGAATGAGTCGCAGCGCACGACGATCCGCTTCGACACGCATTCCCGCCAAAGCTTGCTGCCAACTTTGAAAAGGCTCTAAAGATTGCTGTTCATAAGCTAAAGCCGGCCCTTGCGCCGAGACCCAGCCACGCCCCAAATCCCCAATCAAAACACCGCTTGGATGAATGTCGCCGCTGCGAAGACGCTCGGCCAATTCCGGCGTGGCATCATCGGCAAAACAGCGCTGCGAACCCGCCAGCTGAAACACCTCTCCCGGTAAGGCCTGGTTCCAATTCCCTTGCATAACTCTTTGACTGAGCGCGCAATTGAAAGCCCACGATCGTAAGGTAGAAAGATAGAGACTTTTTTTATGTCGAGGAACGCGCCGTGGGGCCTGCAGCATTGCAATCGCTTTGGGCAAATTATTGCCTCCCTTGCCAAAACGCTGAGCGCCAAAATAGTTCGGCACGCCTTGTTGCGCAATCTGCTGCAAACGGCTTTCAAAAATGGACTTTTCGGCCTCAGAAAAGTCCCCTACTGCAGATTTCAGAGAGCGCAGACAAATTTCAAAGCGATTGCCGCTCAGACCACCGGTTTGCAATTTGCGCAGATGACGCTGTGCTTTCAGCAATCGTACCTGCGGGTGAGGCCAACTTGACCAATCCGGATTTTCGCGCCCTGGGAGTTGGACACTCAGCCATTGTCGCGTTACCGCATGACGATCTTTTTGTCCCGCCATACCTACCGCATTTCGGGCAACACCGGCCCATTTCGCAACTTCACCGGCTAACCATTCGCTATTCTCGCCACGTTTCTCTAGGAATAGCCACAAATGCTCGCCCTCCCCGCTCAAGGTGAAGGGATTCAGTTCGGTAACGGTAAAGTCCTCCGGTGAGGCCTTAAACGTGGCGTGCCAATCGGGTTGGCCATAGGCATAGGCTAATTGAGCAAAATCCACTTGATTAAAAACAGGTTGGTTCATGATGTCTTTCTTTATTGAATGCAACGTCATAGGGTGTGACGCCTGCTGCTGGGCACGGCCATCCATCTGTTTGATGGCTACCCGTATGAAAAGCTGTCTTCTAGGCGAGTTACAGATTGGTAAAAAGTTTTTCCGCGATTGGCGGCTCTTTGCCTTGTGGCGCTTCTAAGTAAATTTGAATCAAGAGTTGGCGAATATTCCCCGGCACCATGTAGTCTTTAATCAAATTCCGCGCATCGACAGGCGAGTTTTTATTGATGTACAAATACAGATTACGAACGTAGCAAGGATTGTTCGGGTCAGAAGCCATCGGTTTGAGTGGGCCTTCGCCTTCGATTTTGAGATTTTCTTTCGAGATAATCACTATCTTATGGTAGTAATTGGAACCTAACGGCTGATCAAAACAGACTTCAAACAAACGGTCAAAATTCCCTGAGCCTCGATCTAAATGATCGACCATCTGCGCACTGACAATCTTAACAGGCTCTTTAGAACAACCTGTTAAACCGAATGCCAAGCCGCACCCAATCAAGATACTCGATACGAATTTTGCCATCTTTCCTCCTGACTGATCGAGTTTTGCTGTCAAAACCGATCACACAGCTCATAAAAAAGCCTTAAATTGAATTTAAGGCTTTTGGTGTCATAAGGCAGCATAGTGTCTTTGCCAACTGGCACAATAAGGCTTAGCGCTGTTCTTGCTGAATCCCAGCCAACGCCCAATTACCTTCACCTTGTTGCAAGCGACGAATATGCCAAATCTCGCTAAACGCATGCGCGCCTTCATCGGCATTTTCTTCAATGAAGCCACTGTAGCGTACACTGACAATAAAGTAGTTGTCCTCAATCACCTTGTCGGCTATTTCAACCTGCAGTGCATCAACGCGTGTTTGGTTTTCACCGGCCTGCACGCCTTCAAGTTGCTGAGCCAGTTCTTGGAAAAGCTCTGCGGTGCAATAGTCACGCAAAGCCCCCAAATCCGCGTCATCCCACGCTTTTTGTAAAGCAATAAAATGCTCTTTCGCGCCTTGCAAAAAGCCTGCTTCATTAAACCAATCTGGATCAAGCGTCACACTCTGTGCCGCAGAGCTTGGTGCAGAGCCACTTAAGCCTGAGCCAATAATCGAACCGCCAGCATTCGGATTATAGGGCACATGAGCGGCTTGGGTTTCGCGCATTTGCACTGGCGCAGGCTGAGTTGGCGTTGAGGTGTTCGGCATTTCTCGTGGGTAACCGGCATAAGCAGACTGCGCTTCTTGATTTTGGCGTTTTTTGCGTTTAAAGAACATAAATAAACCAAACGCAATCAAGGCAAAAAGCAAGAAATCCATGATCTGCAAACCTTCAAAAGCGTCGCCAAAAATCATCGCCGCTAAGAGCCCCCCGACAGCCAAACCGGCCAAAGGCCCTAGCCATTTAGAAGCACCCGACTTTGCCGCCGTTGTGCCTGCCGCCGCGGCCGCTCCCGCTGGCGCAGCCGAAGGTGCCGCATTGGTGGCTTTCGAGTCGGTTGTTGATTTTTGGTTAAACGATTTTGGTGCCACTTGCTTGTTGTAACCACTTGAACCGCCACTGCCTAGGCGCTTGGCTTCGGCCACTTGGCTGAAAGCAAATAGCAGGGTAAATAAGCTTAGCCACAAAATGCTGAAAAAAGATTTACTGGAAGTCATCACTCACCTCGAAGGTTGCATTAAATTTATCGGTGCCATTGTACTGGAATTGACTTGAATGTCAGCTAATTGATAAAGCCGCTTTATCACCTTCAAGTAAATTGTCATTGATTGCCGACCCAGGGCTTGTTCACACTTTTGGTTATCGCGGTTCTTTTACGCAGCGCGAAATGGTGTAGTCCTTACCTTGTTTGACTTTCTCATAATTACCGAAAACCTCGTTAAAATTCCGCTTCATATAATCGCGCAACCCGTTGATGGTCACTACCACCAACTGTCCACCGGGCGCAAGCTGGCAATAAATATCGTGCAATAAAATACTGAGCATTTCTTTACCGACTTTGGCTGGAATGTTTGAAACTACTGTGGTGAACTGCAACTCCTTGGGAACATTGCTTAACCCATTAGACAGGTAAGCTTTGGCATGGTTTAGACGATTGATTTCGGCATTTTTATTGGCGTACTCCACCGCCACAAAATCCTTATCGACCAGATGCACTTCGCTATTTGGAACCGCAGCGGCAATCGCCAAGCCGATTGGACCATAGCCACAACCAATATCGAGCACCGTTTCCTGTTCAGTTAACGACAAATAGCGTAATAGCAAATCTGTACCAGAATCAATTTCGCGCGGACTGAAAATCCCCCAAGTGGTGGCAAACTTTAGCGGTTTGCCGAGCAGTTGCGCATCGATGTGTAAGTCTTGTTTGAGTTGTTCAATGGTAGCCAAGGGGAATTCCTGATCGAGATAATAAAAACGGATGTCTTAAGACGCTGGCCACAGCGCGGCCTGCCTAAGACCAAAATTTGGTAAACTATTGTACCTTTTTATTTTGCCGATAGAACGGTGCTGCAACCGTCGGCGCGCCCTCAAGACGATACAACAGATGCACGGATTAAACGAAAGACAACTGAAAGCGGTATTGCACACTCAGACTCCCACGTTGGTTTTAGCCGGCGCAGGTTCAGGCAAAACCCGCGTGATTACCGAAAAAATTGCCCATTTAATTCGCAAACATAACTATTTACCTCACCATATCTATGCAGTGACCTTTACCAACAAATCGGCAAAAGAGATGAAGGAGCGGGTACACAAACTGCTTAAAGATGACAACAGCAAAGGACTGAATGTTTCAACTTTCCACAATCTTGGTCTGAACATAATTCGGCGCGAATACAAAGCCCTGGGTTACAAGCCTAATTTCAGTATTATGGACGCGGCCGATGCTGGGCAAATTTTGAAGGAGTTAATGCACAAACACACCCTCGATCCGGAAGTATTGGAGGGCGTGCAATGGGACATCTCCCGCTGGAAAAACGCACACCTATCCGCTGAACAAGCCTTGGAACAGGCACAAGATCAACAAGAGCAGGCACGAGCGCTGCTGTACCAAGCCTATCAGAAACAGTTAAAAGCCTATAACGCGGTGGATTTTGATGATTTGATTGGCCTACCGGTCAGCTTATTCAAGGAAGAGCCCGAAATTCTAGACCAATGGCAAAACCGAGTGCGTTATTTGTTGGTGGATGAATATCAAGACACCAATGCGGCACAATATGCCTTAGTAAAACATTTGGTGGGGGTCCAAGCGCGCTTTACGGTGGTTGGCGATGATGACCAGTCTATTTATGCTTGGCGTGGTGCCCAGCCAGAAAACCTGATTCAACTTAAACAGGATTTTCCGGCTCTTGAACTGATTAAACTTGAACAAAATTACCGTTCCAGCAATCGAATTCTGCAGTCCGCCAATGCCTTGATTGCCCATAATCCGCATGTTTTTGAAAAAAGTCTGTGGTCGGAAATGGGCCTCGGTGAACCGATTCGAGTGATTGCGTGCGCTAACGAAAACCAAGAGGCCGAACGCGTGGTCTCCGAAATCATTCTGCATAAATTTAAACACCGCAGCAAAAATCGTGACTACGCTATTCTCTATCGTGGCAACCATCAGGCACGTTTAATTGAACGCGCGCTGCGTGAAAACAATCTGCCTTATGTTATCTCTGGCGGAAAGTCGTTTTTTGATCATGCTGAAATCAAAGATGTGATGTCGTATCTCAAACTGATCGTTAACCCAGATGATGACGCGGCCTTTTTGCGGATTGTAAACACCCCCCGCCGCGAAATTGGTACAACGACCTTGGAAAAACTGGCCACCTACGCCAATCAACGCGGTATCAGTTTGTTTGACGCCACGCAAGCGTTTGGCATTACTCAACTTCTCTCAGAAAAATCGCTCGGACGCGTGCAGCGCTTTGGGGAACTGTTGCTTAAATGGACCAAAACGGCAGACCATGCTCAAGGCGAGGAAGTGGTGCAACTGATACGCAATTTGATTGAAGAAATCGAATACGATAACTGGCTGCATGAAACGGCCACCTCCCCTAAGGCAGCCGAAAAACGGATTAGTCAGGTTCGAGAATTGATTTTATGGATTGAGCGGATCATTAAAAAAGCCGAAGAAGAAGCAGGTGAGGCAAAAACTCTGGCGACCATTGTCCGACACATGACGCTGGTCGACATGCTGGAGCGCAATGAATCAGAACAAGATCATGACATGATCAGCCTAATGACACTACACGCTTCAAAAGGCCTGGAGTTTCCTAATGTATTTTTGATTGGCATGGAAGAAGAGCTTCTACCTCATAAACAGAACTTGGAATCGCCCGGCCTTGAAGAGGAGCGACGTCTTGCTTATGTTGGATTAACCCGTGCCCAATATAGCCTCACCCTAACCTATGCGAACAAACGCCGTAAATATGGTGAAGATATGACCTGTGAACCCAGCCGTTTTCTGTATGAACTGCCCCCAGAACTCCTGCAATGGGAAGGCAAACCAGGAGTAGAAATCAGTCAAGAAGAACACCTCAAACACGGTAATGAAAACCTCGCTAACCTGCGTTCGCTGTTAGGCGGATAATAAACGTCAAGACATTGGAAGAGCCTTCTATGCATCCACAATCGCTTTCTTCTTTTGAAATCGCGCCCATACCCCACCTCTATTTTGGCTGGGGAATTCGTCATCAATTATTGCAACAACTGGAAAAGCGCTTTCAAGGTCCCGTTGTCTTAATTTGCAGCCATTTTTTAGCGCAAGAAGGCCAATTTGGATGGCAGTTGAAAAGCACTTTGCAAAAAACCTGCCAGGTTCAAACCTTCACCATCCGCGGCGAACCCTCACCTGAAACCGTCGATCAAATTGTGGCGCAATGCCAGCCAAAAACCGAGGTGCTGATTGCCCTTGGCGGTGGCAGTGTGTTAGATGCAGGCAAAGCCATTGCCGGCTTAATTCCCTCTCAAAATTCGGTTTTAGATTATTTAGAAGGCGTGGGAGCGGGTAAATCTTTTACTGGTCCAACTTGTCCGTTTATAGCGATTCCCACCACGGCTGGCACCGGCAGCGAAACCACCAAAAACGCAGTTTTATCGCGCGTTGGCCAGTTTAAAAAATCTTTTCGCGACAATCAGTTGCTTGCCAAAGAGGCTTGGCTTGATCCAGAGCTCTTAGAAACCTGCCCAAAATCCGTACTTTATGCCACAGGCATGGATGCCTTTACGCAACTCTTAGAAAGTTACGTCACCTTAAAAGCGAATCCAATTACCGACGCCCTTGCTTGGCGAGGCATGACGGCTTTCTTAGGCGCTTTTGATGCCATCGACCACCCTGAACCCGCGGAAACACATTCGTCAAAACACCGACAACAAGGGTTAAGCAATTTAATGTTGGCAGCCTCCCTCTCTGGCACTACCTTGGCCAATGCGGGACTTGGAGCAGTTCATGGCTTGGCAGGGCCGATTGGCGCTTTTTTTGACGCCCCCCATGGCGTGGTTTGCGCCAAACTACTTGCTCCCATTACCATAGCCAACCTGCAAGCACTCAATGCGCATCCGGATGCTTCATTCGCAGCTACTTTTCTCGAAAAATACGCAGCAGTGGGTCGTTTGGTCAGTCAACAAGATGCTTTGAATACTCAGCAGGCACACACAGCATTGATTACTTACCTACAACAACTCACCGCAACCTACGTACCACAAGGATTAGCCAGCTACGGACTGCGCTCAGACAATTTAGAGCCAATTCTAGCAAGCTGTCGCAGCGGCAGTATGCTCGGCAACCCGACACCGCTCAGCGATGAAACTTTAAGAAAAGCCATCCAAGGATGTTTATAAATTTTCCTTATCTTTTCGTGAATTTATTTTTGCTTAAAAAAGTGCCTTTACTGCACGGCAAGCTTTGCGTTTTCAACGAAAAACCGTGTATGATGGTCTGAAATTAACATCCTTTTATTCTATTTATCGGACTCAAAACGAGTTTTGTACCCAATCAATGGCGAGAGAAACCCTCATGAAACTTCAGAAAAATGCGATTAAACTGGCGCTTGTGGCGGCTGGTTTTGCCTTTGCCTCAACCGCTTATGCGCAAACCAATGCCATGAAAAGCCTAAACACAAACGATGTCGAAGCCATGGTCAAATTATATGAAGACCTGGACCAAGACGGCATTATGGATAGCAAAGACCATTGTCCAAACACTGCCTTAGGTGCAACGGTCGGCGCAAATGGTTGTACTCCTGTTGCAGCACCGGAAATCAATACCGTAGTAGAAGAAGTCACTCTGTATCAACCGATTGTTGAAGAGAAAATTGAAGCCCCTCTACCAGAGCCGATTTTCACTATGCGCAGCACCTTGTTTGACTTGGACAAAGCCACTCTACGTACCGATCAAATCGGTGCACTGCGTGCCAACCTAAGCAAACTTAACACCATGAAGCCAACTGACAACCTTCTTATTATGGGTCACACCTGTGATTTAGGTTCAGATCGTCACAATATGGGATTGTCATGGCGTCGTGCGCAAACCATTCAAAGATTTATTGCGACTGAAATGCCAAACCTTGCAAACCGCATCTACATTGTTGGGCGTGGCGAAAACGAGCCTATGGTCTCTAATACCAGCGAAAGCAATCGTCAACAAAACCGTCGCGTAGAAATTCGTGTCCTACCTGGTAATCAAATTTTGCCGAGCGATGCGAGCATGCAAATGCCAGCAGGCATGGCGGGACGTTAATTAAAGATCCGAGCCAACGACATAACGCCGCACTTAAGCGGCGTTTTTATTGGCACTTAAGCGCTTTAAGTGGGTCAATACAGAAATCCCCCTTTTCACTTTCCCTAACGCTTGAATTTGCTATACTTGAAGCCTAAAAATGGCGCCCTTATGCTTTACTCGCTTTGGTTTGATCCGAGTGCGTTTTGCCGCTAAAGGCCTATTGATTTTGGCCGCAACCTTCAGGTTTTTATATAAAGACGGTATCTCATGACAACGAATTCAGAGGTGAAAGCTCCCGAAGCTGCCACCACGCCCTCTTCGGCCAAGGTTCAATCGGCCCATATCGAACTTAAAAGCCCACTGTTAGACAGCTTGGTTATTTACACCAAGCTAATTCGTACGCCCTATACCAAGGATGCCTTGATTTCTGGCCTTCCCATTAAAGATGAGAAAATCACGCCAGAACTCTTTCAGCGCGCGGCTGAGCGTGCCAACCTGAATGCCGCCTTTAAACAACGTAAATTACATGATATTTCCGATCTGGTTTTACCTTGTATTTTATTGCTCAATGACAAACAAGCCTGTGTTCTAGAGTCCATAGACAAAAGCAATGGAACCGCAGAAATCGTTTTGCCAGAAGCCGATCAAGGCAAAACACTAATTGATCTCAAAAAACTGGAGAATCAATACACCGGTTATGCCATCTACTTAACCAAAAAACATCACCTCGATAAAAAACAAGAAAACTTGCTTGGTTTTGAAGAAGGCCATTGGTTCTGGAGCACCCTCTGGAAATCGAAATCGATTTACCGCGATGTGCTGGTCGCGTCCTTATTGATTAACGTCTTTATTATCGCCACCCCACTGTTTGTGATGAACGTCTATGATCGAATTGTGCCGAACAATGCGGTTGAATCACTATGGGTTTTAGCGATAGGTATTACGGTTATCTATGTTTTCGACTTGATTCTGAAATATTTACGTGCTTACTTTTTAGAAGTCGCCGGCAAAAAAAGCGATGTTCTTATGTCCGCTAAAATGTTTGAGCAAACCCTCGGGCTGACTATGCCAAATCGTGTCGGCTCAATTGGTGCGTTCGCCAACATTTTGCGTGAATTTGACAGCATCCGTAACTTCTTCACATCCGCCAGCGTGACCGCGATTATCGATCTTCCTTTTGTACTGATTTTCCTTGTTGTTATTTATTACATTGCAGGTTGGATTGTCTTAGCGCCAATCGCCATTATCTTAATTATCATGACTTATAGCTTCTTTATGATGGGCCCGATTCAGCGCAGCATCGAAGCCACCTATGAGGCAAATAACGAGAAAAACGCGATCCTGATTGAAACCCTTACTGCCATGGAAACGATTAAGTCCATGGGGGTTGAAGCTCGATCACAATGGCAATGGGAACAGGCTGTTGGCGAGATTGCCCGTGTCGGTTTAAAATCTAAAATGCTGCAAGCATCTATCGGCCGTGCCACTGAGTTTCTTTCGCAACTGAGCACCGTTGTCATTGTTATCGCCGGCGTGTATATGATTACAGATGGCAATCTAACCATGGGGGGGCTGATTGCAGCCGTGATGCTGAGCCAGCGTGCAGTAGGGCCAATGGGCCAGTTTGCTAACCTTGCAACCTCTTACCAACAAACTCGCACGGCACTTAACTCACTCAATGCGCTAATGGAAAAAGAAGTCGAACGGCCGCGTAATAAACGATTTATTCAACACGTCAAATTTGACGGTAAAATCGAGTTTAATAACGTCAGCTTTACCTATCCTGGAGACAGTCGCCCAGCTTTAAGCAACGTTAGCTTTACCATCGAACCCGGAGAACGCGTCGGGGTGATTGGCCGTATTGGCTCGGGCAAATCCACCATTCAAAAACTGATTTTAGGTTTCTACAAGCCGACCGAAGGTAGCATTTTGATTGATGGGATTGACATTACCCAACTCGATCCAGCGGAGTTACGTCGCAACATCAATTATGTACAGCAAGACGTTACGCTCTTCAGTGGAGATGTTCGCGACAACATCGCTTACCGTGCGCCTTTTATTGAAGACAGTAAGATTTTAGAAGCCGCTCGCATTGCGGGTGTCGATGACTTTATTAAACGTCATCCAGCAGGCTACAGTATGAAAATTACCGAAGGCGGCAAATCTCTCTCTGGCGGTCAACGTCAAAGCATTGGCGTCGCTCGCGCACTCTTAGTCGATGCCCCTATTTACCTTCTCGATGAGCCAACCAATGCGATGGATGCTAAATCTGAGCAAACTTTAATTGAACGCTTAAAAGAAAATCTGTCACACAACACGATGATGGTGGTGACCCATAAAATGAGTATTTTGCAGCTAACCGACCGTCTAATGGTCATGGAAAACAGCAAGTTGGTCGCCGACGGTCCAAAAGCAACCGTTTTGGAAGCCCTTAAAGCTGGCAAAATTCAGAAGAGTAATTGAAAAATGAAACTACGTGAAAAAGTCGAATTGTTAAAGAATCGCTTCCGCCAAAAAAACAGTCACGAGGCCATTCTTGAGCAAGACATCGAATTTATGTCAAGCCTTAGCCAAGCAAGTCTTGAAAAGCCGACTGTTCGCTCGCAACTTGTCGTTTGGATTTTACTGCTTGTCGTCATTTGGGCGATTGTCTGGGCAAATTATGCCGAACTAGACAAAATCGTCCGTGGTGATGGCAAGGTTGTACCCTCGACCCAGATTCAGGTGATTCAAAACCTCGAAGGGGGAATTGTTGAATCTCTTTTTGTTAAAGCCGGCGACCAAGTCAAGATCGGTCAAACACTGCTCAAGCTTGACAACACCCAATTTGCAAGCTCCTTTAGTGAAAGTGAAGTCCGTCAATCGCAGTTAATTGCCGCGGCTCAACGCCTTGCTGCCGAAGCCAATGATAAGATTTTGGCTCCGCCTCCCAATTTTGACAACAGCAAAGTTCAAGAACTCTATCAGCGTGAATATGAGTTATTTTTATCACGCCAAAAACAACAAAAAAGTAGTGACAACATCTTAGTTGAACAAATTGAACAAAAAAAACTGGAACTACGCGGAGCGATGGTCCAGCAAGACCAACTCAAACGCTCTCTGGAATTGATCACCAAGGAAGTCACCTTAATGCGTCCCCTCGTCAATCAGGGTATCGCCTCTGAAGTTGATTTACTACGCCTACAACGAGATCAGAATGAAGTCCTGTCCAAACTCAAAGAAGTGCAAAACTCAATTCCGCAAATCCAGTCGGTCATTACCGAATACCGCGCCAAACGCATCGAGTCAAAAGAAGACTTCATGAATAAGGCACAGAAAGAACTCAATGATGTTCTTGCTGAAAAAGCCAAATTAGAAGAATCGAAAATTGCACTGGCTGATCGGGTTCGACGCACGGATGTTCAATCGCCAGTCAATGGCACCATTAAACAAGTATTCGTCAATACCATCGGCGGTGTTGTGCAGCCGGGCAGTGATATCGTAGAAATTGTTCCAGACGATGACACTCTGGTACTGGAAACAAAAATTCCGCCAGCAGACATTGGCTTTTTGTATCCTGGCTTGCTTGCAAAAGTGAAATTCACTGCTTACGATTTTGCGATCTATGGTGGTCTAGACGCTAAGGTGATTAGCCTTTCTGCCGATACCATTACCGATGAAGAAGGCAATAGCTTCTATCTTGCTAAAATTGAAACTGTGCGCAATCACCTTGGCACAACACAAGATCCACTCTATCTTTTACCGGGCATGACCGCCAATGTCGATATTATTGTTGGTAAACATTCCGTAATGGATTACATTCTGAAGCCGATTATCAAAGCCAAAGACCTTGCTTTGCGTGAGTCTTAAACAAAAATAACGCTCAAAGATAGACACACAAAAGAAATACGTGAAAATACACATATTAATAAATTCAATTAGTACTGATAATATGAAAACGTTAACATCATTAAACTGAATGCTGTCAATTTCATTGCATATGGTACAATTTTACATATAAAATATTGATAATAATAAATGATTACCCATTAGATGAAACCATTGCTGCTCTACATTAAGGATCAAAACGCTCTACAAAACTGGGTCAGTGTTTGCTCAGGTGGTTGTATTGTGCTAAGCCATCTGAGTGAACTGACTGACTTTCCGCCATTGGATCAGCTTGTTTTCATTCAAATAACTGAGCAATGCAGCGTTGATTCATTAATACAACTAGCAAGAGATGGATATGGTGTGATTGCCTTAAGCAATACGCCAAACGATCCCGAAGGGATTAGGCTGTTTCAGAATGGTGTTAGGGGTTATGCCAATACCTTCTCGGCTAAACAGCGCATTGAGCAGATTGTGGCCACCGTTAAATCAGACAGCGTTTGGCTTGGCCCCTCGATTATGCAGGCCATTTTTCAATCGCTTCTGAAGGGTCAAACCCCAAAAGATTATTGGAAGCAGTCTCTTACGGAACGCGAAATTGAAGTCACCGAACGGGTACTTCAAAGCAAAAGCAACCGAGAGATTGCCGCCGAACTTGGTATTACAGAAAGAACCGTTAAAGCACATTTACGAAACGTTTTTGAAAAACTGGAAGTCACGGATCGACTCTCCCTCGTTTTAAAAATCAAAAATTGGTCGTAAATTATATTGATTCAGATTTTGGACAAACAGAGACCACCACTATGAAAAAACGTTTTCCTAAACTTATTTTGGCGCTAAGTAGCGCACTAGCCCTAAACAGCTACAGCCAAAGCGTGCAAGCGATTGAATTGATTCCTACTGTAGAGGATGCAATTTTACACAGCCCTGAGTTCCGTCAAATTGTGAAAGAAAAGCAAGGGGTTCAAGCGGATCTTCGCGGCGCTGAAGGTGGGTGGCTACCCTCGATTGACCTTGGAGCCGGTATTGGCACGGAAACCATTAAGACTGATACAGGTGAAACCGATTTTGATCGCCAAGAAGCCTCTATTCGAATTACGCAAAATTTGTTTGAGGGTTTCGGAACTGAAAACGAAATCAAGCGTCAGGAAGCTCGCCTAGAGTCAACAAAGTTTACAACCATGGCGGCAGCAAATAAAGTTGCGTTGGACATGGTTACTGCTTACATGAATTTGCTGAAAGAACAGCAATTGCTTAACTTGGCAGAAGAGAACAAGCTGACCTTGGAGCGTATTCTTGACCAAATTATTCAGCGTAGCCAAGCAGGTGTCGGCAACCAAGTTGAAGTCGATCAAGCTAAAGCACGTTTAGCTTTAGCAAATGCGAATGTCACGGCAGCAAAAAACAACTACCAAGATGTACTCACTCGTTTTCACCGTGTATTGGGCCGATTCCCTGATAGCGACCTAATCAAGCCAAGCACGGATTTCGCGATTCCTAATACGCTAGAAGAAGCGGTAAACACAGCTCTCATGCAGCATCCTACTTTGCGTTCAGCGAATGCCGATATCACAGAAGCGCGTGCACAACATGCCGCAGCAAACAAACTGCTTTACCCACGCGTGGACGTCGAAGTAATCAAAACCTATGACGAAGATGTCAACGGCATTAAAGGTAAATACGAAGATTTCCAAGCAATGCTTCGTTTACGCTACAACCTGTTTAATGGTGGTAAAGACATGGCTTTGATTGATCGTGCCGCAGCTGACATTTACCAATCTGCTGAAGTTCGTAATAACACGCGCCGTGAAACCATTGAAAATCTTCGTTATTCATGGGAAGCCACAAATTTCTTGGGCGAACAGTTGATTTTCCAACAGCAACAAATCGATTCGACCTTAGAAACACTAAAAGGTTACCGCCAGCAGTTCAGCTTGGGCCGTCGTTCATTGTTAGATCTATTAAACACCGAAGACGAATACACTCGTGCACGTATTGCATTTGTTACCAGCGAATCAAACTATATGATTGCGAAGTACCGCGTATTAAATGGTATGGGAACATTGGTTGATTCACTAGGAATTCAAATCAACTACGACACTACCGTTGACGAAAAGAAATAAGTTTTTCTAAACGCGTAGCTTAGACACAAAGCCCTCGAAAGAGGGCTTTGGCGTTTTAGAACCATTTTTTCACTATCATTAAATTTTGAAAGAGCCGCTACAATAACTTAAAAAACATTTTAAAAATGTTTGGCATGCTGTCTTCTCGGATGGCAAAAAAACAAAAACAATAAGTGATTCAAGTCTCACCTTAACTGACGCTCACAGCCATGGCCAAATAAATCTGCCAAACGCCCATTGCGATAACCGACAGTCCTGCTATGCCTCGAACCCAAGGTTTACGCGCCAAACGAGAGAAATAAAAAGCAAATACGCCAATTAACAGTAAGTTTGGCAGAGTACCTAAACCAAATGCCAACAACACCAAAGCACCCTCAAGCGCACCGCCAGAACTTAACGCAAGAATCAGCATGCTATAAACCAATCCACAAGGAAGCCAACCCCAGAGCAGACCATATAAAGCAGCTTGACGCACATTCTTAACACAACGCATCCGTTGTGCATAAGGCGCTAATCTTTGCCAAAGCCCTTGGCCCCAAATTTCAACATAGGCCAAACCACGCCACCAACCGGCCAAATAGAGGCCAAGTACAATCATGAAGAAGCCGGCAAAAACCTGCAAAAACTGCTGAAATGGCAGCAAACTGGCCAATGAGCTCAATAAAGCCCCTAAGGCCCCAAAAAGCCCACCCAGTAAAAGGTAGCTGAATATTCGTCCAAAATTGTATGCAATTTGAAACGGTAGCATCCGCCACCAACTGGCTTGATTTTTTACTTCTAAACTAAAGGTTAGAGCGCCAACCACGCCGCCACACATTCCTAAACAATGCACACCACCGAGTAAACCGGCTAACAACGCAGCGATTAAAATTCCAGAAAATTCCATCAGAAACGACAATTACAAAATAAAAGAAAAGAAAAAAAGCAAGAAACGCTCTGAACCATCAAAATAATTCAGCCAACTTACTCGAAAGGCGATAGCTTAATGCCTCAGCCAAATGCACCGATTCAACCCGTCGAGCTTGCTGCATATCGGCAATCGTTAAAGCCAAACGTAAAATCCGGTAATAACTGCGCGCAGATAAACCAAAACGCTGCAGTGACTGGTTCACCAACTGTTCACTGGCCGCATCAATAGATACTAAACTCGCCAGTTGTCGATTGGTTAAAACCGAATTTAGGACACCTTGGCGCTCCAGCTGCAACTGCTGTACCTGTTCAACCCGTTTTCGGACTTGAGCACTGGTTTCTCCATCCAACTTTGCAGCTTGAAGGGCGCGGATTTCAACCGCAGGTACCTCCAAGTGACAATCGATTCGATCTAACAACGGGCCAGATAGTTTTTTAAGATACCGCGAAATCTGAGTAGGCGTGTCTTTGCAGCGTCCTAAAGGATCATCCGGAAAATATCCACTGGGGGAAGGATTGCAGGCTGCAATCAATTGTACCTGCGCTGGGTAAGAAACCTGCTGCTGAACGCGAGCAATTTCAACGCGCCCACTTTCTAGAGGCTCACGCAAAGACTCCAACACATCACGGTTAAATTCCGGCAATTCATCAAGGAACAAGACTCCGTGATTCGCAAGAGATAATGCGCCTGGTTTTGGAATCTTACCCCCTCCAATCACAGCAGCCGCTGAAGCGGAATGATGAGGATTAACAAAAGGGCGCTGATAGAAAGTGGAGAAATCAAGATCTTGTCCCGCTAAAGAGCGCAAGGAAGCGTTCTCTAAAGCCTGCTGCTGACTTAAGGGCGGCAACAAGGTCACTAAACGAGAAGCGAGCATACTCTTACCGGCCCCCGGCTCGCCAACCATCAATAAAGAATGTCCCCCACTGGCACAAATTTCCAACACTCTTTTCGCTTGTGCTTGGCCATGAATATCAGACAAACACAGCGAATAACTCGGTGGCAATACCTCAAGAGCAGGTATCTGAGGAAGGTTTTGCGGAGGCTGTTCTAAAAGATAAGCACACACTTGGCGAAGATTTTCTGCCAAGGCTAAAGGCTGCGCGCTCTGGGTTTGCTGGTAGAGCTGCATTTCAGCAAAGTTTCCCCAAGGAATAAAAGCGTGAATGCCTGGAGGAAGCTGCAATAAGCTGGGTAAAAGACCAGCCACTGGGCGCAGTTCTCCCGTCAATGCCAGTTCACCATAAAATTCCAATTCACCTTGCAACTGACAAGGCATTTGATTGGTGGCAAGCAAGATTCCCATTGCAATCGCCAAATCATAGCGCCCACCGGTTTTTGGTAAATCGGCTGGCGCCAAATTGACAGTAATTCGTTTAGCAGGCATGCTAAAACCCGAATTCAACAGCGCACTGCGAACCCTTTCGCGACTCTCTTTTACCGAAGCCTCTGGCAAACCGACAATCGCCAAGCTGGGCAAACCGGAACTGACATGAACCTCAATCACCACACGTGGCGAATCCATGCCTAAAATCGCGCGACTGTAAACCCGAGCGATGCCCATATGGAAAACCTATTCGCCCTTTTCAGTGCCGATTGAGGCTGGATCTGCCTCCTGCTCGAGCTGTGCTAAGCGCTGTTCCAGCATTTCAAGCTTAGCACGCGTTTTGGCTAAAACCGCTTTCTGCGTATCAAACTCTTCTCGTGACACGAGATCCATTTTCTCAAACCACCGCTGCAAATTCAGTTGCAGCTGGTGTTTTGCACTCTCTGGTAGCTCGCCCAAACCGGGGGGAATGGCATCCGTCACTTTTTTGACAAACTCTTCTAAATGCACTGGATTAAACATACTTTCTCCAATTGGTTTCCTAAACGCAATCACTATAACCACTCACCCCAAAATTAGCCATAGTTGAATCACGCCAAGTCGAATGCTTTGCCGTTGGTTGTTCGCCGAGCAGCCATAGAATCGATTAAGATAATCGAGCGACTGCCGATAGCATCTTAAAGAGAGCAAAGGTCGCACACTGCGCAATGAAAGGAAGAAGTCTCCCATGTATCGCATCCAAGACAGCCCAGAAACGGCGTGGCGGTTATTCCAATTTATTAAAACCGCATTTGAAGAATCGAACATTAATCCGATTCCACTCAACTACTATCTTTGGTATCAATATTATAAAGGTGACAATCCACGCTTTCGTCAAGAGATGGATGAGCTTCTCAAAGATGAGATGGGGTATAACGACCGAGTGGGTCGTCGCCTGTATAACGACTATTTTGCCGTTGATTCGACCAGTTCAGAGTTTGATAAGGCGCTACGACGTTTAATCAATTTAATGGTCAAAAAATTGCACAGTTGGAATGAAAAGCTGGACTCGCACACCCAAGAACTTGAGGTCTCGGCCCAAGCCCTTAAGGTAAAAGACCTCGACATAACCGAAGTTCAAAAAATCACACACAGTGTCTTGCATACGGCCAACTCAATGCAAGAGACCAATCGCGAGTTTCAGCAGCAAATGCTGGAAAACACCCAAGAGATTCAAAAACTGCGTCAACAGCTGTTAGCCGTACAAACCCAAGTGTTAAAGGACGAGTTAACCGAAGTGGGCAATCGCAAGGCTTATAACCTTGCATTAGAGAAGCTACTGATGGATGCGCTTGAAGACGGTTTCTCTGCCTGTTTGATCGTGACCGATATTGACCATTTCAAACAGTTTAATGACGCCTATGGTCATTTGATTGGTGATAGCGTGCTGCGTTATTTCGCAAAGCTTATCAAACGCAGTCAAAGCGATAACGAAGAAATCTTTCGTTACGGTGGAGAGGAGTTTGTGATTGTCTTAAAACACTTCACGCTTGAGGAGGCGGTAAAACGTGCCGAAGACATTCGGCAAAAACTCTCAGAAACCCATCTTAAGCTCAAAAACTCTGACCAAGAAATCCGTGCAATTACTGCTTCGTTTGGGGTGGCCGAATTAAGAGAAAAAGTCGATGATGCAGAGAGTCTGTTTTATCGCGCGGATCGTGCACTCTACAAAGCCAAACACCAAGGGCGTAATCGTGTCATCTCTGAAGATCAGCTTTGAACAAAGTGAATGCGCTATTCCGATGAAGAACTTTTGTAATCGAGCTCCATGACACTCGCCCCCAACTTACGCAATTCATTTTTGCGTTTGTTTAATTCAAGACGATTGGTATAGGGCTCCGTGTATAAGGAAAACACCACCCGACCGTCTGTGCGGACTGAGCGGCGGACTTTTACCTTTTGCCCTTGCTTAGCGAAGCGTTGCTGCGCCGAAAGTGCCGCTTGTTCACTAAAAAAGCTGCCTGCTCGAATGTATTTTGGTTTTTGCAAGGCGACGGGTTCCGGTGTAGTGTCATCCGGAATCACTTCCTGAGTTTTCAACTCGGTATAAAAGCTCTTCTTCGGCTCACCGTAAATCACCCTTTCTGCCTGTACCGGCAAAGCCTGCACCTTCAGCTCAACGCTGGATATAGGCTCTGCAACCGACTCAATCGGCGTCCGCTCGGGCAGAATTTGAACCGCACTGGCGCTCTCAGCATCCCCGGCTTTCAACTCCGCTTGGGTTAAGGGCGCGCGGATTCGCTCCGCTTCTGGTTTGGGATTGAGATTGGGATTCGGTTGCACTTTTGTCTGCGCCTTCTCAACGACGCTTCTGGCTTCGGATACCGCAGCCGCCGGTTCTTCCAGCACCTGAATCGTTGGTGTTGCTTGCAACTCGGCTTGTGCACCAGAGCGCAAACCTGAACTGGCAAAGTGGTCAATCACCCAATAACCACCGACCATCGTACTGATGACCAAACCCATGACTAACCAGGCATTGCGTCCACTGGCTTGCTGCTGGTGACGTTGCTGACGCTGGCTATGCGACTCCAGCATTGGCTTAGGGCGAGGCGCAGTTTGCGCAGTGCGCGGTCGATAATCACGGGCCATAAGACAATTTCACTCACACAGGTTATAACAACATTTACATCGACTCTGGGGCAGAAACATCCAGTAACGCCAGACCATTGCGCAAAACCTGGCGCACGGCACTAATCAGCGCCAAACGTGCATGGCGTAGATTGCGTTCCTCAACAATAAAAGGACTCGCGTTGTAGTAAGCGTGGAAAGCATTGGCTAAATCTTTGAGATAGTAGGCAATTTGGTGTGGTTCATAAACCGCGGCCGCACGGGCAATCACTTCGGGGTACTTGGCCAACTCTACCGCTAAATCCACTTCATGCACTTGTGTCAGCTGCACCAAATTTGCCAACCCATTCTGTGGTTCAAAATCCAAGCCTTTTTCTTGCGCTTGCTGCAAAACACGGCAAATCCGCGCATGAGCATACTGAATGTAATACACCGGATTATCATTCGATTGCGATTTCGCCAAATCCAGATCAAAGTCCATATGCTGTTCAGACTTACGCTGCACATAGAAGAAACGGGCTGCATCGGTTCCTACTTCCTCTCGAAGTTCACGCAACGTCACAAAATCACCGCTGCGCGTGGACATCGCGACTTTTTCGCCTCCACGGTAGAGTACGGCAAATTGAACCAGCAAAACCTCGAGGGCATCGGGATTGGTTTCCATCGCTTGCATCGCTGCGCGAACCCGCGGAATGTAACCATGGTGATCCGCGCCCCAAATATCAATAAGCAAATCAAAACCGCGCTCCAGCTTATTAAAGTGGTAAGCGATATCGGAAGCGAAATAGGTTTTAAGTCCATTTTCTCGAACCACTACCCGATCTTTCTCATCACCATAATCGGTCGAACGGAACCAAAGTGCGCCATTTTGCTCATAAACCTTTCCGGATTGCTGCAACTTCAGCAAGGCCGCATCAATGACGCCAGAGTCCATCAAAGAACGCTCCGAAAACCAGTTATCAAAACGAACTTTAAAGCCCTGTAAATCCTCACGAATATCGGCCAGAATGCCCTCTACTGCAATTTGAAACACCCCATAGTACTCACTGCCAAGCAAATGTTTCGCGCGTTCAATGAGCCCATCAATATGCTTTTCTTTATCGCCGCCCTCTTGGCCTTCATCCGGAAATACATTCGCCAAAACTTCAAACGCTGGTTTTTGCAAGCGCTGAGCAAAGCGTTCAAACACTTGCTCGGCAATGGCCAGAATATAGTCACCGCGATACCCGTTGCTTGGAAACACAAACTGCTCGCCGAGCTTCTGCAAATAACGTAACCAAACGGACGTTGCAAGAATGTCCATCTGCCGCCCCGCATCATTCACATAATACTCGCGACTCACCGCAAAACCCGCAGCCTCCAACAGATTGGCAACACTGGCACCATAGGCGGCACCCCGTCCATGTCCAACGTGCAAAGGACCGGTTGGATTCGCCGAAACAAACTCCACCAGTACCGATTTGCCTTGCCCTAAATTGCAACGTCCAAAAGCATCCCCCTCGGTTAAAACGCTCGTCACCACATCAAACTTGGCGGCATCTTTGACAAAAAAATTAATAAACCCTGGTCCGGCAATCTCCACCTTCTCAATCAACGGCTGAGAACCAAGGGTTTGTATAATTTTTTCCGCTAACTGCCGAGGTGGCATCCCTGCCTGCTTCGTCAACATCATTGCCAAATTCGTCGCAAAATCACCATGCGCTTTATCGCGGGTGTTTTCCAACTGCACGCGAACAGAAGTCTCAACCGGAATCAGGTTTTGCTCTTTTAATTGCTGCACGACATGGGTCAAAATTTGCGCAAGTTGCTGCTTCATTGGCTGCTCTCTTTTCAGAATTCGATAGGGGTTGAAGGGGATAGGAAAGGATTTTGTCGGCCCCATCTGGACGACTACTCCGCAAAGCACAACCGAGACAAACCTCAGATTGCCCTGCAAAGTACAACAAAAATCGAGCTCAATATAATACTCGATTTCTGTCAAGGGCTTGTTGCTTTTCTTTCGTAAAGCTTAAGCGTTAGAAGCGATACAAAATTATTTTTATCACTCTTTTTTTACCGTTGCTTTTCGAGTACTGGCCTTCTTAGCGGCTGAAGAAGTGGCTTTGCGGGTCGTTTTTTTGACGGTATCCGTTTTGGTGGCGGGCGCTTTTTTGGCGGCTGCGGGTTTCGCCGCACCCTTGGCACCACGCCCACGCTTGACCGGTTCTGGCGCTTCAGCCAAACGTTGCAAACACACTTCTAACGTTAGGGTCTGCGCATCTTCATCCTTAGCGATTTTGGCGTTTTTCTTGCTGCTTAACTCAGTAATATAAGGTCCCCAGCGACCTTTCAGAATCTTAACGTCGGCATTTTCGGGGAAGGTTTTTACAATTTTTTCTGCATCTGCCTGAATTTTCGCCTCCACCAACAGGACAGCCTCTTCCAGGGTGATACTCAATGGGTCAAAACCTTTGATCGGTGCATATTGCTTTACCCCATATTCCAAATAAGGGCCAAAAGGACCTTGCTTGGCAATCAACGACTGACCGGCCGCCACACCAAACTCGGTGCCATCAATGGCTTTGGCATAGAAGGATTCTGGCATCTCACCGACTAAACGCGGCAATTTAAACAATTCCAACGCCTCTTCCAACTTCAAGGTGTCCATTTTTTGTCCTGGCATCAGACTGGCAAACTGCGGTTTTTGATCATCCTCACCATCGCCAATCTGAACAAAAGGCCCAAAACGACCAATCTTAACAAACATCGGCAGACCGCTTTGCGGATGGGCGCCTAGAAGGCGTGCTTGACCGGCCTCCTCGCGGGAAACATCTTCGGCCGCTTCGACCCTAGGATGAAACTGGCGGTAAAACTCATCCAACATCGCTTGCCACTGCATTTTACCCTGAGCAATGATGTCAAATTTCTCTTCCACCTTAGCGGTAAATCGATAATCAAGCACATCCCCAAAATGCTTAGTCAAAAAGTTGGTAACGATGCTGGCGATATCGGTCGGGAAAAGCTTGTTTTTTTCCGAGCCGGCAATTTCGGTTAAGGTTTCGGCTTGCTGTCCCTCGGCATTCAGGGTAAGCAAACGATAATCTCGCGGCGTGCCCTCGCGATCTTCCTTAACCACATAGCCGCGCTGCTGAATGGTATCAATGGTTGGTGCATAGGTAGAGGGACGACCAATGCCCATCTCTTCCAACGTTCTCACTAAACTTGCCTCGTTATAGCGCGCAGGTGGGCGGGCATAACTTTGGCGCGCTAAGAGTTGACCCAAAGTCAAGGCTTGGCCGACTTTCATCGCCGGTAAAAGTGCATCCTCGCCCTTATCACCAAAATCATAGGCACGCAGAAAGCCATCAAAAGTCACCACTTCGCCTTTGGCAACCAGTTTTTCTTCCGCTAACTGACTTAAGGCAATCTCAACCGTTGTGCGTTGTAATTGAGCATCCGCCATCTGCGAAGCAATCGCACGTCGCCAAATTAACTGATACAAACGCTGCTCATTGCGCTCTCCGGCCACTTCATTAACGGCAAAATCGGTCGGGCGAATCGCCTCATGCGCTTCTTGGGCGTCGGCTTGCTTGGTTTTGTAACGACGGGCGTGGCTGTAGCGCGCGCCGTATTCCGCCGTAATGGTCTGTTGCGCTTGCGCAATCGCGGTTTCCGAAAGATTTAAAGAGTCGGTACGCATATAAGTAATCTTGCCCGACTCATACAAACGCTGAGCAATCACCATCGTTTGCTTAACCGAAAACCCAAGTTTGGCCGCGGCTTCTTGCTGCAAAGTTGAAGTGGTAAACGGCGGTTTTGGGCTGCGAGTTGCCGGCTTTTCATCGAGAGAGATGACTTGTAAAGCAGAGCGCTCTACCGCCGACAAATAGGCTTGGGCGTCCTGCTCTGTGGCAAAAGCCGCCGTACGCTTAACCTGAACGATCCCACACGCCTTGCCCTGCGCATCCAACAGTTGCAACTCGCCCTGCACTTTAAAGCTGTCCGTTGCTTCGAAAGCCTGAATCTCTTGCTCGCGTTCGACAATCAACCGCACCGCAACCGACTGCACTCGCCCGGCAGACAAGCCAGTGCGGATTTTTTTCCACAAGATTGGCGAGAGCTCAAAGCCCACAATTCGATCAAGAATTCGGCGTGCTTGCTGCGCATTGACCAAATCCATATCAACCGTACGAGGATGCGCTACCGCATGCTCAATCGCCGGTTTGGTAATTTCATGAAAAACAATCCGCTTGGTGTTGACCACATCCAAGCCAAGCGCCTCAGCCAAATGCCAAGCAATCGCCTCCCCTTCGCGATCCTCGTCCGTTGCTAACCAGACCGCATCGGCCTGCTTGGCCAATTTTTTCAGCTCGGTCACATTTTTCTTTTTATCTACAGATATTTCGTAATTTGGCGCAAACCCATTAGCCAAATCAATTCCCATCCCTTTTTTCTGGATGTCGCGAATATGGCCGTAACTGGAGCGCACCACAAAATCTTTACCGAGATATTTCTCAATGGTCTTCGCCTTGGCGGGCGACTCCACAATCACCAAATTTGTCATAATTCTTCCAATTTATCCGTCAACCTTACGTACCTAAAAGCTTTTCCACGCCATTTTATAAGGTTGAAAAACCGCTCACTTTTTCTAGGGTGCATAATTTTAGGCGCTTTTGCAACGAGTTTACATAGGCGTCATCCGAATAACCGCAATTAACGCAAGCGCTGCCAGCGCCCAGCAGAGAGTTTTTCAATCCAGCCGTGTAATTCCAAACTCATCAACTCCGCCTGCAATGCCGACATGGGCAACTTACTGGTCACGAGCAGTTCATCCACGCTGATGGGCTCAAATTCAATTTGCGCTAGGAGTTTTTGACTGGCCTCAGGCAAAGCGGCCTTACTGGGCGGAGAAGAGGCTGAATAAACGGGCGTTAACGTTAAACTTAGCTGCAATAAAGGCCCCAGCTCATTCAGCACATCTTCTCCGGATTCGACTAACTTCGCACCCTGTTTAATTAATTGATGACACCCTTTGGCTTGCGGGTGATGTATCGATCCAGGAATGGCAAAGACCTCTCGACCTTGCTCCAAAGCGGTACGCGCTGTAATCAGAGAGCCACTGTTCAAATTGGCCTCAATCACCAGCGTACCCAAACTTAAGCCACTGATAATGCGATTACGTTGCGGAAAGTGCTTCGCCAATGGCTTGGTACCCAATGGAAACTCCGAAATCATCACGCCCTGGACAGCAATTTCTCGCGCCAACGCTTGATTGGCCGCAGGATAAATTCGATCCAAACCTGTACCCAAAACCGCTACGGTTTTACCGGGTCCCAGAAGCGCTCCGCGATGAGCCGCCGCATCAATTCCGGCAGCCAACCCCGAAGTAATCCCTAAGCCTTGCTGCGACAAAAACTCGGCAAAATCATAAGCATTGAGTAAGCCCCCCTTAGAAGCTTGCCGACTTCCAACCACGGCCACTTGCGGATCCTGCAACAAGCCCACCTGCCCACGCACCGCTAAAATCGGCGGAGGATCGGCAATTTGCGCGAGCATGGCCGGATAGCCTGCATCCCAATAGCTAAGCCATTGTTGAGAGAAGCCGTTGGCGTTGTCATTTTGCCAATGCAGCGCTTGCTCCACGCGCGATTGCGCCTCTACACCCAACACCTGCTCGCATTGCCATGGGCTAAAATGACCCAGCGTTTGCAAGGCTTTAGCACCGGCTTGCACGCTTTCTGTAAAAGTCCCAAATTCGGCAAGTAAGGCTTGCAGCTGGGTCAGTTTTGGTTGCGCTTGATGCAGACGCAGCAAGACGGCTAATTCGGAAAAGTCACTCATAGTTCAGTTATAATGCACTCAAAATTTTTATCCCTAGCAAGAACCGCAAGACCCACGGCACCGCCTTGCGTCGCCGTTTAGGCAGTATATACGGTACCTTTGCATTTATTAAGTGACGAATCTGAGTATGCCAAACGCCCAACCCAATCTTCTTGACCTTGTGCTTTATCCTGACCCAGGTTTACGTGAGGTGTGCAAACCTGTCAGTGCGATGAATGATCAAGTTGATCGTCTGATTGATGAAATGTTCTATACCATGTACGACGCCCCTGGTATTGGTTTAGCCGCTCCGCAGGTTGCGGTCCAACAGCGGGTAATAGTGGTGGATGTTTCCGAAGGCAAAGATCAGCCCTTGGCGCTGATTAACCCCAAGATTATCCAACAGGCTGGCAGCATTACCTGGGAAGAAGGTTGCCTTTCTCTGCCCGGCATTTATGCCAAGATCACCCGTCCAAACCACATTCTGGTTGAGGGCATGAACCGAGAAGGCAAACAGATTCAAATTGAGGCTTCCGACTTGTTGGCCGTATGCATTCAGCATGAAATTGATCACCTTAACGGTGTGTTGTTCGTTGACCATCTATCCAATTTGAAGCGCAGCCGAGCGCTGCAACAGTACCGTAAATTGCAGCTCCAAGAAGAAAATGAAGAGAAATAGATGCCGAGTCCATTAAGAATTGTTTTTGCTGGCACGCCGGAGTTTTCCGTTGCCCCCTTAGCGGCACTTTTAGGCTCCGAACATCAGGTCGTGGCAGTCTATACTCAACCGGATCGCCCAGCCGGTCGCGGCCAAAAACTCACCGCCAGCCCGGTAAAAGCACTGGCCCTTGCCCACAATCTTCCCGTCTATCAACCGCTCAGTCTGCGTACGCCAGAAGCACAAGCGGAACTGGCCGCGCTGCAAGCCGATGTGATGGTCGTGGTTGCCTATGGCCTGATTTTACCGCAAGCGGTTTTGGGCATACCGACCTTCGGTTGCTTAAACATTCACGCGTCTTTACTGCCACGCTGGCGGGGTGCCGCCCCAATTCAACGTGCCATTGAAGCCGGCGATGTACAAACCGGCATCACCATTATGCAGATGGATGTCGGGCTCGATACCGGTGATATGCTTTACAAACTGCAAACCACCATTGAAGCGGTGGACACCGCACAAACTGTCCACGACCGTTTAATGCAGATGGGCGCTCAAGCCCTCCTCGATACCTTACACCAGCTCCCACACTTGCAGAATCAAGCGCAAAAGCAAAACGAAGCAGACGCGACCTATGCCCACAAGCTACACAAAGAAGAAGCTAAACTGGATTGGCAGCGTCCAGCGCTTGAACTTTGGCGCAAAATTCAGGCATTCAATCCTTGGCCTGTGGCCTTTTGCGACTTTCAAGAGCATCCGCTGCGCATTTGGCAAGCGCGCTTAGCCAAGCCAAACGAATCCTTCGGAGACGCTACCGCTGCACCCGGCACGATCTTAAAAGTCGATAAATCCGGAATTTGGGTGCAAACGGCTGACCAAGCGCTCTGTTTGCAACAGGTGCAGGCGGCCGGTAAAAAAATGATCAATGCTTATGATTTTGCCCAATCTCGCCACTTAACCGGACAAGTTTTTAAATGAAGCCACTTCAGGAAAACCCTGGCACACACAACCGTTTTGTTGCACTTAAAATGTGCTTAGCGGTGGTAGAGCAAGGCCGTTCTCTGAGTCAAGTATTGCCCGAAGGCTTGGCTCAGTTTAGCGACCGACGCGAACGGGCTTTTGTACAGAATTTAGTACTGGGAACCTTGCGCTGGCAAGGCCGTTTACAAGCGGTTGCCGCGCAACTTCTGACCAAACCGCTAAAAGAAAAAGACCAAGATGTTCTGCAATTAATTTTATTGGGGCTAATGCAGCTGATGTACACCGACATCGCGCAACATGCTGCGGTTTCAGAAACGGTCAATGTGAGTGCGCGCTTAAAAAAACCTTGGGCCAAAGGGTTAATTAATGCTGTCCTACGTGGTTTTATGCGCGACGCCGAAGCGCTGTGCGCACAAGTAGATCTTAAACCCGCTCAAAAATACGCCCACCCCCAATGGTTTTACAAAGCGGTACACAAGGCTTATCCAAATCACTGGTCTTACCTCCTTGAAGCCAACAACCAACTGGCTCCCCTTACCCTCCGCAATAACGCACGACAGCAAACTCGCGAGCAACTGTTGGCTCAACTTCAGCATGCCGGTCATAACGCTCAAGCCCATCCTCTATGCCCAAATGGCTTGGTACTGGAGCAAAGCACCGACATCACCCTGCTACCAACTTATGATCAAGGCGGTTTTAGCGTCCAAGATGCAGCGGCCCAGCAAGCAGCCGAACTCTTACAACCTCAACCGAATGAGCGTATTCTCGATGCCTGCGCGGCACCGGGTGGCAAAACCGCCCACCTTTTGGAGCAAGCCAACAATCAACTGATACTGCTGGCACTGGAAAAAGACCCTGCGCGGATGGAGCGCTTGCAAGAAAATCTTACCCGTCTTCAGCTGAATGCACAGACTCTGGTCGGTGATGCTGCCCAGCCACAAGCTTGGTGGGACGGACAGCCATTTGACAAAATTCTGCTTGACGCGCCCTGCTCCGCCACTGGCATTATCCGTCGCCATCCGGATATTAAAATCCACCGCAGCCCAGAAGATATTGAACAGCTGGTGCAACTTCAGCAACAAATCCTGCAAGCCTTGTGGCCAACGCTCAGGCAAGGTGGTTGGATGCTGTATGCAACCTGCTCAGTGCTGCCACAAGAAAACAGCGCACAAATGCAGCACTTTTTGACCACCCATCCCGATGCCGAAGCTCTGCCAATCGAAGGCGATTGGGGTTGGGCAGACACGCCCGTCGGGCGTCAAATCTTTCCGGGACAGGCGGGCATGGATGGTTTTTACTACTGCCTGCTGCGCAAACGCGCTCCAGAGTGACACCTTAGGAGCAAAAGGGATGCAATCTCGGTACTCATCTTGGTGGCTCAGCTTGAGCCTAGTACTTTTGAGCGCGGCAACCCAAGCCAATCCACCCGTGCTGACCCAGGTCGTTTCTGACAAAGAAGAACAGACCGAAGATTCACAAACGGATTGGCCGATTTCACCGGTACAAACCCAAATTTTTCCAAATTACAATCCACTGTCGTACAGCGCCCCTTTTGGTCTCAATCTTGATGCTAGCGCCGACAGTGATCCTATTGAACGCCCGCCCACCAAGCCTGGCATTCGCTTAATCAAAATGCAGGACTATCTGGAAGATCACCGCTTAAAAGTCGATTCCATCAGTCAGTTCACCCTAGGTGATGCACAGATTGAGGCGATTAACCACGGTATTGCCATTAAGTTTCGTACTGAAATTCTGTTAACGGAACAAAGCTCCTTTTTCGGCATTCCTTACCAACGCACCCGCAAGCATGTACGCTATCTGACCGAACTCAGCAGCATTGGTTTAAACCGCCAGTATCTACTGTTTAACAACCGCAATGATAAGTTGCAACGCTTCGCCACCTTAGAACGCGCATTAGAGACCATGGGCACTTTGGAAGCCTTTGAGGTGGCGCATTTGAAAACCCTGCACCCAACCCAAACTTACCGGCTCAGAGTACGCATCTACCTTGATTTCTGGACTCTGCCTGCGCCGCTACTTGTGGACGCACTGCTGGATTCGACTTGGCGTTTAGACAGCGACTGGGTTGAATTGCAACTGACCACGCCACTCAGCTGGCAATAACCGACTTAGGAGGCGAACATGAGCGGATTAGGGCGATTTTTAAAGCAATTCGGCTGGGTCAGTTTGCTGTTTAGCGTACTGATCATTATGTTGGCAATCATGAGCCAGATTTTACAAAATGCCTCTCAATTCGCCGAAGCCTACTGGGTGCTGCTGTTTATCACTTGGCTGGGGGTCGCGGTTTTACTCACCCTGTTTTTTCGCACCCTGTGGAAACTGTACAAGCAACTGCAGCAAAAAATACCTGGCATTAAAATCACGGTTCGCTTGACCTTGCTCGCAACGCTATTGATGGGGATTCCTGCCATCACCATCTACGCTTTCTCGCTAAATTTCATTCAACAAGGGATTAGCCAATGGTTTGATGTCACCACCGAAGAGGCGCTGGAAAAAGCCGCTAACCTCGTCAGTATGACCTTAGACAACAAGACCCGCGACAGCCTAAAACTCACCCAATCGGTCTTATCACAACAGCAAATTTCACTGGAGTTCAACCCGATTACGGCCGTGAACAACATCCGTGTCTTGCTCAATGCCCAAGAAGTAGCCCTTTATCAAACCAATCAGCAACTGGTCGCCTTTAGCTCGCAAGATGGCACGCAGATTCTTCCAAGAACACCGGGAGATAACCTGTTTCAACAAGTACGAAAAGAGACCCCCTATGCGGCGATTGAAACCATCGAGGGTGCCACGCAACAAGAACGCTTTGTCCGCATTTTTGTACCGGTCAATTACGGCCTCAACACGCAATATGCACTGCAAGCGATTTTTCCGCTGCCAGGGAATTTAACTGAGTTGGCCGACTCGGTCGCGGTGGCTGCTCAACAATATCGAGAGCTTTCTTACCTGAAAGACCCGCTGACAACCAGCTTTACCTTGATTTTGTCGATGGTAGTATTACTGACCTTAGTGACCGCTGTACTGTTTACCATTCGCGCCGTGCAAAACTTTACCAGCCCCATTCGGATTTTGGCGCGCGGCACCAAAGCGGTATCACGTGGCGACTACAGTATTCGCATGCCGATTAAACGCCAAGATGAGTTCGGCGAGTTGATTAGCTCTTTTAACGATATGATTGCGCGCATTGCACAAGCACGCAACGACATCAAACTCAGTCACCAACAGGCCGAAGTGCAAAAACTATACCTGCAAGCGGTGATTCAAAACCTCTCCAGCGGGGTGATTACCCTCGATACGCAAATGCAAGTGCGCACCCTTAATAGCGCAGCCCAACGTATTTTAGGGTTACAAAATCACCCAGTAAACGACATTCCACTCAGCGAATTGGGGCAACTTTTGCCAATCAAAGAACACGCAACCGATCGAGTGGGCTTGGACCTCCTGTTTGAGAAAGTCGTACAACAGTTTGACCAAGCCCAGACCGCGCACGAGAACAGCTGGCACCTACAATTTGATTACCCTAGCGAAGAGGGCCAACGGATTTTACGGATTAACGGCTCACCTCTGCCCTCCTTAGAGCAGCAAACCGCCGGTTATATTTTGGTGATTGACGACATAACCAACTTAGTACAAGCGCAGTTAAATGCGGCGTGGAGTGATGTCGCACGGCGTTTAGCACATGAAATCAAAAATCCACTCACGCCAATTCAGCTTTCTGCGGAGCGACTCAATCTTAAATTAGGGCGGCGCTTGCAAGGTGAAGACCAAGCTTTGCTTGAGCGATTGACGCAAACGATTATTGAACAAGTCGGCACCATGCAGAAACTGGTTCAGGCTTTTAGCGACTATGCCAATACGCCAGAAGTGGATTTGCAAAAAACCGAGTTGTGCAGCCTGATAAAGGGCATCACGGAAATGTATCAAGACCCACAAGCAAAATGGCAGGTCTTGTCGCATCTTGACCATAACTGTCCGCTGGTATTGGCCGACAAATCGCGCTTGCGGCAGTTATTTCATAACTTAATTAAAAATGCGCTCGAAGCAACCGAAAACGTGGACGCACCGCAAGTCGATATTTATGCCGAAGTTTTGGTCGATGAACGTCTGCAAATTCAAGTTTGCGACAATGGCCCAGGCATCCCCAAAGAGGCACAAAACTGGATTTTTGAACCCTACGCGACCGATAAACCCAAAGGCACAGGGCTTGGCCTCGCCGTTGTTCGTAAAATTGTCGAAGAGCATCATGGACAAATCCGCGTTAAGGCTTCACCCGCTGAGGGCAGCTGCTTTATAATCACGCTACCCATTTTACCGAGTGAGAGACGATGAGACCTGGCAAGCTGCTAATTGTTGATGACGAAAAAGACATTCGTAACCTAATGCAGGAGATTTTTGTCGAAGAGGGTTATCAAGTCAGCACCGCCGCCAATGGCATACAAGCCAAACAAGCCTGGCGTCAAACCTTACCGGACATCATGTTTTTGGATGTTTGGATGCCGGATGTCGATGGTATTTCTTTACTCAAAGAGATGCAAGATGAAGCTCTGCTAGAACACACCAAGGTGATTATGATGTCCGGTCACGGCACCATCGAAACCGCCATTGAAGCGACCCGCCTTGGTGCTTACGACTTTTTAGAAAAGCCGCTGTCATTGGCCAAATTAATTGTCACCGCCGAGCGCGCAATGGAAAACATTCGCCTCAACCAAGAAAATCGCCAGCTCAAACAAAAGCTGCCCGAACAGTTTATGCCGATTGGCAAAAGCAAAATGATGATGGCGCTGCGCGAAACGATTGAACGACTCAGTAAGTTCACCATGCCGGTCTTGATTGAGGGCGACTCAGGCAGCGGCAAACACCATCTGGCCCGAGCTTTGCACAAAACCAGCTTGCGCAAAGAGGCTGCGATTGTTGAACTCTCGGCCTATGACTTCAATCGCTATCTGGAACAGATGCAAGAATCCGCCCTGTTAAATCTTTTGCGTCAGGCCGATTTGGGCACTCTGGTCATTGCCAATATTGAACAATTAAATCTCGATGCGCAGACCCTGTTATTAGATTTGGTTAGCCACCGTCCGCTTAGTTTACAACCTGAAAAAATTCTCCTCGACATTCGCTTAATTTCGTTAAGTCGGGGTGGTTTAGAACAAGCGGTAGAGGGCAAACAATTCCGCGAAGATCTTTATAGCCGTTTAAAAGTCATGCCAATCCAAATTCCGGCCCTACGCCAACACACCGAGGATATTCCGGAGCTTTTGGAGTTTTTTGTTAACCATTTTGTCACGCGCGACGGCCTTGAATATCGTCACTTTCACCTCGCTGCACAAAATATCCTGCGCCAATACACTTGGCCAGGCAATCTCAAAGAGCTGCAAAATCTTGTCCAACGACTGCTGATTCTTGGCAGTGGCGAAATTGGCGATGACGAAGTGCGTAAATACTTAAATGAATCGCAAGCCGAAAGCACTCAAGCGCCCAGTGTCGATACCAGCGTCAATCTCAAAGAGGCCAAAGACCGCCTTGAAGCCGCTTACTTATCGCAACTGCTGCGCGAAACCGGTGGCAATGTTGCCGAAACGGCCAAGCGCTCTGGAATCGACCGCACCAATCTCTATCGCAAACTAAAAAGTCTGGGCATTGATCCAAAAAACCCGCTCTAGGGAAACCCTTTTCGGATGGGTGTCAAGCACGTTGGATGCCCCACTTTGAGAGTCAAAATCTATGAACATTGTTATTTTAGGCGCGGGGCAAGTTGGTTCATCGTTGGCGGAGGTTTTAGCCAATGAAAATAACGATGTTACCGTGGTCGATATTGATCGCTTACATTTACAGCGCCTACAAGACCGCTTGGACATTCGCACGGTGTTTGGTCACGCGTCTCACCCTGATGTGCTGTTGCAAGCCGGCTTAGAAGATGCCGACATCCTGATTGCGGCAACCCAAAACGATGAAACCAATATTTTGGCCTGTTATCTGGCGCAAACCCTGTTTAAAGTGAACACCAAAATCGCCCGCGTTCGTGGCCGTTCTTATCTGGATCATCCGGAACTGTTCCAACGTACCGACAGTGAAAAAGGCCTGCACATTGACCTTTTGATCAGTCCGGAAAACCTCGTGACGAATTACATCTTACAGTTGATTGCCCACCCGGGATCACTACAGGTCATTGATTTCCACGACGGTAAACTGCGCCTGGTAGCGATGGCCGCTCACTCAGATGGCCTCTTAGTCAACAAAAGCATCAGCACCCTCTCTAAGCATCTGCCAAGCCATGTTAAAGCGCGAATTGTTGCCATCTATCGTAAGGACGAAATCGTCATGCCAACCGGTGACACGGTGATTCGCACCGGCGATGAAGTATTCTTTTTAGCCGAACCGAAACACGTTCCAACAATCATTGCCGAGCTGCGCCAACGCAAAGAGAAACCGTCTCGCAACATTATGATTGGCGGCGGCGGTAATATTGGTTTTCACTTGGCTCAAGCGCTGGAAAAAACTCATAAGGTCAAACTGGTTGACCGCAATATGCAGCAAGCGCGAGAAGTGGCCGAAAAACTCGACAACACCATCATCATTCATGGTGACGTTTCTGACAAAGACCTGTTGCTGGAAGAAAATATTGATGAAATTGATCTGTTCATTGCCGTCACCAACAGCGATGAAGCCAATATTATTTCGGGTATGTTGGCCAAAAAACTCGGTGTACGTCGAGTAATTGCGCTGGTCAACAACCAATCCTATGTTGAACTGATTCAACTCAACGGCATTGACATCGCCATCTCGGCCGATCGCATTACGACCAGTCAACTGCTTCATCACACTCGCCAAGGCGATACGGTCAAGGCCGTGACGCTGCGTCGTGGAACAGCCGAAGCGATGGAGGTCGTGGCACACGGTTCGGAAAACACTTCGGAAATCATTGGCAAAAAACTCACCGAGATTCCTTGGCCAAAAGACATTACCGTAGGGGCGATTATTCGCGAAGGTCGGGTCTTAATCGCTCATCGTGACTTGGAAATTGAAGCCGATGATCATGTTGTGCTGTTTTTGACCGATCCAAACAGTGCCTCCGAAGTTGCCAAACTGTTTGCCACCAGCCAACCCAGTTGGATTGGTTGGAGCTGATATGCACTCAAAAATCATTCGTAAAATTTTCGGGCTTTTGTTGATGATTTTCAGCATCAGCTTGCTGCCACCAATTGTGGTGGCCATGCTCTATCAAGACGGCGCTTTAATTGCATTTAGCAGTGTGATGATTGGGTTGTTGGTTTTGGGGGGATTGCTTTGGTATCCAGTGCGTCATTACAAGCGTGAGCTTAAAATTCGCGATGGCTTCTTAGTAGTGGTGATGTTTTGGACGGTTCTCGGCATGGCCGGTGCCTTACCGTTTTACATCGAAAAAGAAGTTCCTCTTAGCATGACTGACAGTATTTTTGAATCCTTTTCTGGCCTAACCACCACCGGCGCTACCGTAATGAGTGGGCTCGATAGCATGCCGCATGCGATTCTCTGGTACCGACAACAGCTGCAATGGATGGGGGGCATGGGGATTATTGTCTTGGCTGTGGCGGTTTTACCGATTTTAGGGGTGGGCGGAATGCAGCTTTATCGTGCCGAAACGCCGGGGCCAGTGAAAGACAATAAGCTGGCACCGCGCATTTCCGAAACCGCAAAAACCCTCTGGTATTTATATTTAGGCTTAACGGTCGCCTGTGCCCTGGCCTATTGGTGGGCCGGTATGAGTGGCTTTGACGCCATTGGCCACAGTTTTTCAACCGTGGCAATCGGTGGCTTTTCAACGCACGATGCCAGTATCGGTTACTTCAATGATCAAACCATTGAAACCATTGCCATTATTTTTATGTTTTTGTCTGGCATTAACTTCGCTCTGCACTTTACCGCCTTTCGCAATCGTACCTTACGCCCCTATCGCCTTGACCCAGAAGTGCAAGTATATACCAGTCTGTTGCTTGGTGGGATTGCCATCAGCACGCTTTACCTCTACTCACAAGGCACCTTTTCAAGCTTAGCTGAATCCCTACGTTATGGCGCTTTTATGACCGTTTCGATTGCAACCACCACGGGCTTTGGCAATACCGACTTCGCCGCTTGGCCAGGTTTTTTGCCAGTGATGCTGGTCTTTATGGCTTTTATCGGCGGCTGTGCCTACTCCACGGCTGGCGGCATGAAAGTGATTCGGTTTATTCTGCTGTTTAAACAAGGCATTCGTGAAGTGCACCGTTTGCTGCATCCAAATGCATTGATTTCGATCAAACTCAATGGCAAAACGGTGGAAGAGCGAGTCATTATGGCGGTCTGGGGATTCTTCTCGCTCTATGTTGCCCTATTTGCCATTATGATGCTGATGTTGATGGCCTTGGGCTCGGATCAGGTCACCGCCTTTTCGGCGGTCGCTGCGACCATCACCAATTTAGGACCCGGTTTGGGCGAGGTATCGAGCAATTTCAGCAGCCTGAGTGATCCGGCTAAATGGATTTTGACGTTTGCAATGCTACTAGGCCGTTTAGAAATTTTCACGCTTCTCGTCCTGTTTACTGCGGCTTTCTGGCGAAAATAACGGGGAAAAGAATGGATTCTGTTCAACAAAAATGGGAGCACCATTACGCCAACGCCGATCTCAAAAGTCCGGCTCACCCTTGCTTTGTGCTACAGCAGCATTCCCGCTTACTGCCGTTACGGGGCCGCGCTTTGGATCTGGCCTGCGGATTAGGCGGCAATGCCCGTTTTTTGGCACGCTGTGGCTTAAAAACCGATGCCTGGGATATTTCGGATAACGCCTTGAGCGTGCTTAATCAATATGCGCATTTGCACCAACTGCCGATCACGCCCTTAATCACCGATCTGAAACAGATGCTGCTGCCCTATCAACAATACGATGTGATTGTCGTCAGCCGCTATCTAGACCGCGCCTTACGCCAGCCCTTAATCGATGCCCTTAAACCTAACGGATTGCTGTTTTACCAAACGTTTCTCGGTCCGGTACAAATTCAAGGCCCAAACAATCCCGACTTCTATCTGCAATCGGGTGAGTTAACCAGGCTCTTTTCTTCTTTGAAGATCTGGGTTTACGGTGAAGGATGGCTTGACTCAGAAAATGCACTCGACCTGCAGGCTCAGCATCGCTATAGTTGGATGGTTGGGCAAAAAATCGCTTAAAAATTAGATTTTAGAGGAGAAAAAAATGGAGCTCATGGCCGGAAACTTTGTCGTCATTATCCTGCTGATTGCCGTGTTGATTGTATTAATGCGTGGCGTAAAAGTCGTGCCACAAGCCGAAAACTGGGTGATTGAACGTCTTGGCAAATACAACTGCACACTCGAAGGCGGATTGAATTTTATTATCCCTTTTGTTGATGACATCAGAGTCAAATACAACACCCAAGAGCAAACCATCGACATCCCCTCGCAACGAGTCATCACCAAAGACAACGTCTCTATTTTTATTGACGGCCTGGTTTTCATGCGAATTACGGATGCTGAGGCGGCCACTTATGCGGCACTGGATGTACGCCTGATGGTCAGTCAACTGTGCCAAACCACCTTACGATCAGAAATCGGTTCTCTTGAACTGGATGAAACCTTAAGCTCGCGCGACGATTTAAATGCCTCGCTGATGCAAGCGCTGAATAATGCGGGCAATGAATGGGGTCTGAAAGTGACCCGAGTTGAGGTCAGTGATATTTCTGTACCGGAGGAAGTGCAAAAAGCCATGGAGTTGCAATTGCAGGCCACTCGTGAGCGCCGAGCGATTGAAACCAAGGCTCAAGCAGAAAAGAACGCCGTGATTGCCGATGCCGAAGCTCAGCGTCAAAAAGCTTTTTTAGAGGCAGAGGCTTTAGAAAGAACTGCCGATGCCGAACGTTATCAACAAGAACAACTCGGAATTGGACAACAACTGGCGATTCAAGCGGTTGCCCAAGCAATGCAGAACAACCCGCAAGCGGCTGAATATTTGCTGGCCAAAGAACGGGTCAAAGCCTTCTCAGGCTTAGCGGCATCGGACTCCAGTAACAAAATTGTGATTCCAGTCGAAACCAGTGAATTGCTTGGTTCAATGAGCCTGCTGCAAGGTCTACTCAAAACCGAATCGCGTTAGTTGAATGAAAGGCAGTTTGCAAAAGCCTAAAGCTTAAGCTGCCTCAAAAAGCGGTGCCGAATTTTGCACGCCAATCCCCCTCTTTTTCATAATCCTTTTGGAGACGTCGATGCTGGAATGGATGAATGATGGCTCTTTTGCCCCCTCCCTATTACTGGTTGGTGGGCTCATTTTGATACTTGGCGAACTTTTGATTACCGGGACGTTTGTCCTGTTTTGGTTTGGGCTGAGCTTGCTGATGGTTGGCGCTTACAGCCTATACCAGCCACTCAATTGGACTTGGCAACTCTTGCTCATTACTGGGGTAGGCACACTCTTAACGGCTTTCTTCAACCCTTACTTGCGCAAAACCCGAAAACCGCAAGAAACGCAAGCATTCGCCCCCGCCGCCGAGCAGACAATCGGTACTTTACACCTCGATCGCAAAGGGCAGTGCTCGGTATTTTATCGCGGCACCTATTGGCTAATTGATCCGCTGACACCGCCCAATCCGGTGCAACAAAATCTTGCGGTCAAAATTACAGCCGTCAAAGGTAACGTCGTCAGCATTGCCATGCTGCCCGAGGCATCCAACACTCAATAAACCGATTTTGTTCCCACTGGCAGTCCACGAAAGCGGCGGTATGTCCATAGATACTGTCCTGGTGCCAGAGCGATGCAATGTTCGACCGCCTGATTTAAAGCACAAGCCGCTTCAACCGAGTCTGGACTGGCTAGCGCGGCTCGGTCCGTTGGCAGCAAATGCACGACAAATCCACCTTGTGGATGGCGCACAGCGATCAACATCAAACACTCCGCCTCTGTTTTTTGCAAGAGTTTACTCACCAAGGTCATGGTACGGGCAGGAATGCCCATAAACGGAGCGTGCACACCATTTTTCCCCGCATCCTGATCTGGCAAGAGTGCGCTGACTTGATTGGCGTGTAGCGCCTGAATTAACTGCCGCAAACCGCGTAAATCCGTTGCCACCAAACTCGAACCAAAGCGGGTGCGCGCGTGACGCATAACCGGATCTAGACCCGGTAAATTAGGTGGACGGTACATAATCGTCGTTGGATAGTGGATAGCCGCATAAATGCCGGCCAATTCCCAGTTTCCAATATGCGGCCCTAACAACAGTACCCCTTTTCCTCTCGCATAGGCTTGCTGCAAATAATCTTGTCCATGCACTTCTCGTATCACCCCAACCAATTTCGATTGTGGCCAATACCACATGGGCCCCAACTCTAAAATAGATTGCGCATTGTGCTGCAAAACCGATTTCAGCCTTTGACGCTGCTGTCTAGAGGAAAGCGTCGGATAGACTGCGCGAAGATTGGCCTGCGCCACTTTGCGCATCGGGTTTGGAATCCAAAATAATAGCCACCCTAAGCCTTTGGCCAAGGCAGAAATCCATCGCATTGGCATCCAAGAAAACAGATGCAACCCGCCTAACAGTGGATAAATTGCCCAGCGTTTGAGGACTTGCTTCCAACGTGATTTTTGCCGGGCACTCATACCACATCCTCGGGTGGAATCAGGGCGTCTTTGTCTAGATGAGCCTCCCCGGCATGATTGTCATCGGCAATCAGCGGCTGCATCGCCGTCCACAGATTGGCGAAGAGATGTTTGTTTTTCTGCTCCTGCGCCAGCAGCAGCGCCTTGGTTTCAGCGCGCGCCTGAGGCTTGGCGTAGCAAGCCGGACAGTTGTCGGGAATCACCGGCAGGTTGGCGGCTTTGGCAAAGTCGCGCGTCTGGTTCTCGCGTACCCGCACCAGCGGGCGGATAATGCGGATATCGCCGTCGTCATTGAGATAATGCGCTTTCATGGTACGCAACTGGCCGGCATTGAAAGCCGACATAATGAAGCTCTCCGCCAGATCGTCGAGATGCTGCGCCAGCGCCAAGACGTTATAACCTTCGCGGCGGCACACGGTATAGAGTTTGCCGCGTTTCTGACGGGCGCAGAAACTGCAAAAAGAGTCGCCTTTCATGTGCTGGTTGGCCAGCGCCACCAAATCTTCGGCCTCGTAGAAATAGGGCACGCCCAGCTTTTCCACCCACGCTTTAAGCGGTGATGGATCAAACCCGGGGATTTCCGGATCAATGGTGCAGGCGGCCAACTCGAATTTGATGGGCGCATGGCGTTGCAGATGTTTCAAAATCACCAACAGCGCCAGAGAGTCTTTGCCGCCGGACAACCCCAGCAACACGCGGTCGCCGTCGCGCAGCATTTTAAATTGCGCCATCGCCCGCCCCACCGGCTGCATAATCGCTTTCGGGGGCTTTATCCAATCCTGAGTCCGAATTTTTTTTGTTGGCTTATGGGTTTGCTGCTCTGCAAGGGGGGAATCAAAATCAATTGGCGTCATTGGCGTTGCACTGGTTGAGAATAAAGCCGCTATTTTACAATATCTTGCGCGGGTCTAGGCAGTGCGCTTCGTTAAAGGAATCGTTTAGCGGCTGTTCTGCTGCGCACTTTTACCCAAAAATTCTTTATTCCAGATAAAAAGATTTAGGCTCAGTGCAACAACTCGATTGATAGAATAAGGGCCTAACAACTGTTAGTTTTGCACCCGATTTATCCATAACAATAAAACCAAGAGAGGAGTTTCATTATGCGCTTTGTGTCGAGCATTTTATTAACTGCGCTGTTCAGCAGCGCACATTTAAACGTTCAAGCGGCTTCCCAAGATCCTTACTTTAAAGGCTTTGCCAATTACGCCAAAGAAAACGGCGCGCTCAGCCCAAGTGTTGAAAAGTATTTAAAAGAGTTGACAGAAACCGAGCGTAAAGTCGGTTATATCGGCCCGGTACTGGATTTACCGAAACCCCAAAAAGTCATGGAAGGGGTTTACACGGTGGTTGGGAGCTTAATTTGGCACACACCGGAAAACTATGGCCTAAACAACAACCTCTCTTGGGTGGAATTTGCCGATGGTGTTTTTGTCTTTAATGCAGGCCCCAATCCGGCAGTCGCTTACAGCTTTCATCAAATCATTAAACAACATACCGATAAACCCGTGAAATGGGTCGCCGTTGAAAACTCACAAGGCCACGCTTATTTAGGCGCCAGCTATTGGGTCGATATTGGTGTAAAAAACTTCTACTCACAAAGCCGAGCGAATCAAGACTTTAACAACGGTTTTGAACAGATTAAAGCCAGTTGGTCACGCCGTGTTGGCGAAAACTTGACGCACAGTGCACGCAATGTCAGCGATAAATTCACCGAATTTGACGACAAGTTAGTGATTGATGTGGGAGGCGGCGAAACCATTGAGCTGCTGACGTTCGGTCCTGGGCATACCCCCGGTTCAACCTTAGCTTATATCCCGAGCCGCAATCTGCTTTTTACCGGCGACGTTGCCTATAACCACCGTTCGCTGGCCTTTTTTCCTTACACCCACACGGGGCATTGGATTGACACTTTCAAAGCAATGAAAGCCGCCATGCCAATTGATGTTTTTGTCATTCCCGGCCATGGCGCCCCTACCGATATGGCCAAAATTACCGAAGACACCTTAGGGTATCTGGAATATTTACACCGTGCAGTTAAAGAGAAAATCGCGCAGGGCGGCAAGGAACCCGACATGGGTAGCATTGACCAATCGGCTTATAAACATCGACCTGTATTTGAACAAACTCATCAACAAAACGCTGTTCACATATACAAAGAACTCACTGGTGGTGACTTAGGGGAAAGCTTTGAATAAGATTTCAGCCACCTAATCGTTCGACTGCCGTTAAAATGCCTTCGCCAAGCCAAATCCTAGCTTGGCGTGGATATTTTGCTCCAAAGGAGGCCCATGCAAACTTACGATCGCATTTTGGTGCAAGCCGCAGCTTTATTTGCACAACAGGGCTATGAAGCGGTGTCAATGCGCGATATCGCTCAAGCCAGCGGGATTAAAGCCCCTTCTTTGTATAACCATTTTTCGGACAAACAAAGTCTATATCGTGCCACGGTACAATCGGTTTTTACCCAGCACAATGAGCAGCTGATTGATGTATTACGCAGTTCGCACAAACCACTGGATAAATTGAAAAAAGTGATTTATCTCAGTGCCGTAAAAATGGCTGAAGACAAGATTTTCCGGCAATTGATTTTGCGCGAACTTCTGCAAAATGATCCGGAAAAGCTGCAATTTTTAGCCGAAAAAGTCATGGCCGATACGTGCGAACACTTTGCCCGTATTCTTCGCGAGCTCAACCCAAGCGCCGATCATCACTTCACCATTACCTCACTGATGGGAATGCTGTTATTTCATTTTCAAATTGACATCATGCGCGATTTTTTGCCCGATGCTCAGGCCAAACATCACCGTACCGATTATCTCTCTGAGCAAATTTTTTTACTGGTCTCACAGCGGCTACTAAACCAATAAAACGCTTTATGCCCCACTCAAAACTCTTGAAAACTGCTGACAGCGTAAATGCAATCACTTGATAAACTGACGCTTCGCATTCAATAATCAAACCGCAAAAAAGGCCTGCACCCAAGTCAGGCTCGACAGAAAAATAAGGTAAATAGCAACCGACATTTTTTGAACATTGATTTGTGTAAAGGCTTCTTTTATTTTCGTTATCTATAGAACAGGAGTGAACCATGCGTATAACGTCCCTGACTCTTGCCAGTTTGATGGCTTTCAGCGTCAGCAGCCCCGCCATTGCCGCCAGCGACCTAAAAAAAGATCCTTTTACTGCAGGCTTCGAAGCCTACGCGAAAGAAAATCCTGAGTTGGCCAAGGCCATTCAATCCTATACCAAAGACATCGAAAAAGCGGTTCAAGCCAAGCCCAGTTTGGTCGAAACCAAAGAAGAGCTTGGTCATAACAACTCCTAAGCATTGGCTCAGCGCCTAGAAGCAAGCCTAAAATTTGGGCCTTAGAAGACCTTGCTGAAGTCAAAAAGCTCAAAAGGCGCAAATCTGCGCCTTTTGAGTTTTTGTTGCGGAATAATCTTCGCGATCTTGATGATATTTACTGAGAAAATTACGCCAGCAAACCTGGGAGGTTTTTGTACAAAATAAACAATCCCATTAAGACCATGAAAATGGCAAAGCCTTTTTTCAGCAGCTCTTGATCGACCTTGGAACTGATTTTATGTCCTAACCAACTACCGATAATCCCAATCGCTGAGAAAATCAAAATAATGTTCCAATCCACCACCAAATTCAGCTCTTTTAACACCGGCATATAACCCACAAAACCGGCAAAAGACTTAATCGTAATAATGACTAAACTGGTACCGACCGCTAAGCGCATCGACAAGCCACCCAGTAAAACCAGAGCCGGTATAATCAAAAAACCGCCCCCTACTCCAACCAAACCGGTGACACCGCCAACCACAAAACCATCAATCAAAATTTTGTAATAGGCACGCGGTGCATGCGGCTCATCCGAGAGCTTCATTGGCTTATACATAAAATAAGCCGCAACCAGCAACAGCGCGGTAAAAATCAGCATCTGCATCGCATCGGATACAAAGTGCGCGCTCCAAGCGCCTGCCCAAGCCCCTGCCATGCCAGGCACACCAAATAATACCACCGTACGCCAATCCACCATTTTCTGCTTGGCGTAGGGCAGCAAAGCAAACAAGCTAATAATCCCCACAATCATCAAAGAGCCGGCAATGGCGACCTTCGTCTCTTGACCAACCAAATAGGTCAGTACCGGTACCGTCAAAATGGAACCGCCCGAGCCCAGTAAACCGAGGGTAATACCAATCAATAAAGCGCCAATCCAGGCTAAAACCATAAGGCTCTCCTAATCCAAAAAATAAGATCGTTAAAGGTGGGGTGCGCCGCCAGGGCACAAGAGATTAGCAAATGCTGAAATATTTCTCATAGGCGGCTATTGTAGTCAAAGCAGTCTGTCTAAAACGTGACAGTTGTTTGAAAACACCCTTATTTTCGTTGCAAGAGCACACCGCTTTCAATGTGATGGCTGTAAGGAAATTGATCAAACAAAGCGCTTTTTACCAGCTGATGAGTCTGAGATAAGGTCGCTAAATCGCGTGCTAAGGTTTCTGGATTACACGAAATATAAAGAATTCGCGGGTAGTTTTGAACCATCTGCCGCGTTAAGTCATCCAAACCCGAACGTGGCGGATCGACCAAGATAGTATCGAAATCATACTGAGATAACTCAACGCCTTTTAATCGCTGAAAGACTTGTCCTGCCAATGCTTGACTGACTTCTTCCGCTGCCATTTTAATCACTTGCACATTACTCACCGCATTGGCGGCAATGTTCACTTGAGCTGAGGCGACAGAGGTTTTGGAAATCTCAGTTGCCAAAACGCGACCATAACATTCGGCCAGAGCAATTGAAAAATTGCCGTTACCACAATAGAGCTCAATCAAATCGCCGGTACGCTGCCCCGAAACTTTACGCGCCCAATGTAACATCTGCTGCGCAACATAGGGGTTGGGCTGAGTAAAGCTGTTTTCAATCTGCTGATAATGCAAATGTAGGCCATCTACCTGAAGGGTTTCGTTAATAAAATCCTGATCTAGACACACTTTTTGATGGCGCGCTCGGCCAATAAGATGGGTAATCGGCAATTGAGCACGTAAGGCCTCAGCAGCGGCCAGCCATCCTGCATCTTCGGCAATTGGCCGCCGATAAATTAAAGTCACCAGCATTTCTCCGGACAGGCTGGCAAGAAAATCGACTTGATATAGCTTATGACGAAGCACATCATTGGCTTTCAGAGCGGCAATCAAACGTGGCATCAACTCAGCAATCGAATCAATCGCCATGGGACAAGCATCAATCCGTACTTTTTGCTTGGTATCACTATCAAACATAATGTAATAGAGATCGTCCGCTTCATGCCAAACCCGAAACTCAACACGCGCTCGATAATGCTGCGGCGGTGAGGGAAAAACCTCAACATCGGAAGCTTCTGGCAAAAGCGCTTGCAAACGTGCGACCTTGGCGGCCAACTGCTGCGGGTAATTTTGCGGGTCAACCTGGCATAACATCACTGAACTTTCCATTTTGCGGCGAAAAAACTCGCATTATAGCGCTTTTTGGTTTTTGTCTTTCTGGCTAGTAAAAAGAGGCGACAAACCCAATATAAAAAGTGGTGTTTTTAATCTGCAAAGCCGTCTCTGGTAAAGCAAGTTGATTCCCGCTCAAATCGAGACTGAAACGGTCAAGCTTGAGTTGTGTGTGCATAACACCCAGATCAAGGTACGCTCGCGGTCCGAATGTAAGCCCCGCAAAAGTCGCCGGCGCTCGCTTCCACAGCAGATAACGTGAGCCTAGGTTTACATGCCAATACTGGCCATCAACCGAAAATTCTGTGTCCAGAGCACGGTTTTTCACTTCAACCCGCTGCGGTGCATAACTCAGATCCCCATACCAAGATGCCCGCTCATGCCATGCACGCATAAAACTCAGTTTAGGGCCTAAACGATAGCCGCTAAATTCGGTTTTTCCAGCAATCAGTTGAGTATCAAACGTTTCACCTGCACCAACCGAAATCGATGGCAAGCCACTGTTTGACTGATTTGAACTCACTGCGCTACCGCCATTTTCAATCGTTGGCAGCGCAATTCCGACTGAGATGCCTAAACTGAGATAATCCCGCTCGCTTTGGCGCAAGAGGTCATAACCGAAAGTGGCTTGAGCATCAAATAAATCGACCTGAAAACCAGAATTAGGGAAATTGACCACACCTCCAGAGGGAGTGTTCTGTTGATCAAGCAAGGACAATTGCTTGCCACTGTACAAATAGGTAATTGAATAATCGTAATAAAAACGGGATTGCAATAAGTTGGTGTGCGATTCCTTAGCGGTAAAACTGGTAGCGTGGGTATTAAGATTCTGCTCCAACCCTAATAATCCGCCCTGAATTTGCGTTGTACCCACGCCCACCGAATATTCTCCAGCGTGCGCCACCGGTAAAGTCAAAGCAAAGCCGAAAATCAAAAAGCGATGCGGCCAAGTAAATCGCAGAACAGAAGAAAAATTGAGTTGATTCATCATATTTCCATTTTTAAAAATGGATTAAATTCTACCCCTCATCCTTAAAAAAACAACTCGATTTTTTCTCATTTTAAGTCCATACATCGCTTAACCCTGAGCTGCCGCGACGCTGCTCAACAAGACCTTTGTCACAAAATCCGTTAGAATGATGGGTTAATTTTTATCCCACTTTTTGTTGTCTCCATTGTTATAGGAAACTCGCATGAGCTCACGCGCACAACGTATCGCCACTTTAAAATCGCTTCTCGCTCAACGCGTTGTCATTCTTGACGGCGCCATGGGCACCATGATTCAGGGGTTAAACCTGACCGAAGAGGATTTCCGTGGCGAGCGTTTTGCCGACTACCACATGGACATCAAAGGCAATAACGACATTCTGGCGATGACCAAGCCGGAGGTCATCCGCGACATCCACCTCGGGTTTTTGCGCCAAGGTGCCGACATTGTCGAAACCAACTCCTTTAACGCCACCACCATCGCTCAGGCCGACTACGACATGCAAGGCGTCGTTACCGAACTCAACCTTGCCTGTGCCAAGGTGGCGCGCGAAGCCTGTGAGATTGCCGAATCCGAAGACGGCAAACCGCGTTTTGTTGCCGGCGTCTTGGGGCCAACCAACCGCACCGCCTCCATCTCGCCCGACGTCAACGACCCGGGTTTTCGCAACACCTCATTCGACGAACTGGTCACCGCCTATAAACAAGCCACTCATGCGCTTTTAGAAGGCGGCGTTGATACCATTCTGATTGAAACCATTTTCGATACGCTTAATGCCAAAGCCGCCATTTTTGCGGTTAAAGAAGTGGAAAACGAAGTCGGTTATGAAGTGCCGATTATGCTGTCCGGCACCATTACCGATGCTTCCGGCCGTACTTTGTCAGGCCAGACCACCGAAGCCTTCTACAACGCTGTGGCGCACGCCCAACCACTGTCGGTTGGCCTCAACTGCGCGCTGGGGCCGGAAGAACTCCGCCCTTACGTGCAGGAACTCAGGCGCGTGTGCGAAACCTATGTGTCGATTCACCCCAATGCCGGTCTGCCCAATGAGTTTGGCGAATACGACGAAACCCCCGAACAGATGGCCAAAGAGATTGCGCACTGGGCCAAAAACGGCTGGATCAATATTATCGGCGGGTGCTGCGGCACCACGCCCGATGACGGCGAAGCCATGGCCAAGGCCGCACAGGCGTATCCGCGCCGTGAATTGCCGGCCATCCACCCGACCTGCCGACTTTCCGGTTTGGAACCGTTGAACATCGATGAAAACACCCTGTTCGTCAATGTCGGTGAGCGTAATAACGTCACCGGCTCGGCGCTGTTCAAACGTCTGATTATCGAAGAGAACTACGAAGAGGCGATTGAAATCGCTGTCAAACAGGTGCAGGACGGCGCACAGATTATCGACGTCAATATGGACGAAGGGATGCTCGATGCCAAAGCGTGCATGGTGCGTTTCTTGAACCTGCTGGCCTCGGAGCCGGAAGCGTCGCGCGTGCCGATTATGATTGACTCTTCCAAATGGGAGGTCATCGAAGCCGGTCTGAAATGCATTCAAGGCAAAGGCGTGGTCAACTCCATTTCGCTCAAAGAGGGCGAAGAGAAGTTTATCGAGCAGGCGAAGCTGGTCAAACAATACGGCGCAGCCGCAATTATCATGGCCTTTGACGAAGACGGCCAAGCAGATACCTTGGCGCGCAAAATCGAAATCTGTCAACGCTCTTACGACGTACTGACCCAGAAAGTCGGCTTTTTGCCGCAGGACATTATTTTCGATCCGAACATCTTCGCGGTGGCAACCGGTATCGAAGAGCACAACAACTACGGCTTGGACTTTATCAACGCGGTGACCTGGATTAAAGCCAACCTGCCGCACGCCAAGATTTCCGGCGGTGTGTCCAACGTCTCCTTCTCGTTCCGCGGCAACAACCCAGTGCGTGAAGCGATCCACTCGGTGTTCTTGTACTACGCCATCAAAGAAGGCATGGACATGGGGATCGTTAACGCCGGACAAATGGCGATCTACGATGATTTGCCGGAAAAACTGCGTTTGGCCGTTGAAGACGTTATCTTGAATAAAGACCCGGACGCCGGCGAACGCTTGCTGGAAGTCGCCGCCGAATTCCGTGGCGACGGCTCGGCGGCGGGTAAAGTGGCCGATACCGCATGGCGCGATGCACCGGTCGAAAAACGCCTCGAACACGCATTGGTGAAAGGCATTACCGACTTTATCGAAGCCGATACCGAAGAGGCTTATCAAAAACTCGGCTCCGGCTTGAGCGTCATTGAAGGGCCTTTGATGGACGGCATGAACTTGGTCGGCGACCTATTCGGTTCGGGCAAAATGTTTTTGCCGCAGGTGGTCAAATCGGCGCGTGTTATGAAACGCGCG